>CATJPU010000220.1 GCA_949742505.1 uncultured Lachnospiraceae bacterium
AGCAAAGGGTGCATTAGACAAATTCAAATATGAGGTAGCAAGCGAGCTTGGAGTACCTCTCACAGACGGTTACAACGGAGACCTGACATCCAGACAGAATGGTTCTGTTGGCGGATATATGGTTAAGAAGATGATTGAAGAGCAGGAAAAGAAGATGGCAGGAAACAAATAACTATTTGCAGCCATGAGCCCCCGGGATATTTACCGGGGGTTTTTATTTTATAGGATTGACGCCAGAAGGAAAAACGAAAGGCGTTGACATTTCCGGGAGGTGTCTTTATAATAAATAAGAGAAAGTATTATGTATACAAGGAGCGTGCGGGATGCGTGTGATTGCCGGAAGTGCGAAGAGGATACAGCTAAAGACTCTGAAGGGACTGGAGACAAGGCCCACTACGGACAGAATTAAGGAGACTTTATTCAATATGATTGCGCCCTGGATTGGGGATTGCTTTTTTCTGGATTTATTTGCGGGAAGCGGCGCTATCGGGATTGAGGCTCTGAGCCGGGGAGCCGGGGAAGCGGTTTTTATTGAGAAGAACCGGGCGGCTGCGGAAGTGATTCGCGATAATCTAAGGCGTACCGGGTTGGAAGAGAGAGCTGCGCTGATTCAGGCGGATGTTTCCCCCGGGCTTCGGGGGCTCGCAGGCAGGAAGTTTGACTATATTTTTATGGACCCGCCCTATCAGGGGCAGTTGGAATACGGTACGCTGAAGCTAATCGGAGAGCTTGGCCTGCTTGGGGAAGACGGAATGATTATTATAGAAGCGGCGGTGGAGACGGATTTTGGGTATCTGTCAGCGCTTGGATATCGAATTGTGAAGGAAAAGAAGTATAAGACGAATAAACATATTTTCATAGAGGCGGATGCAGAGCTCTCTTAAAGAGCTGCAGTCTGTATGTGAAGTTTTGAAATGGGAGGAATCGCAATGAGGGCAGTCTATCCCGGGAGTTTTGACCCGGTAACCTACGGTCATCTGGATATTATCGGCCGCGCCGCATGTCTTGCAGATGAATTAATTATCGGAGTATTGAAGAATAATGCGAAAAGTCCGTTGTTTTCATTGGAAGAACGTGTTAGAATGTTAAAAGAGGTCACAAAAAATTATCATAATGTGAAGGTTGAGGCCTTTGAAGGCCTTTTAGTTGATTTTGCAGAAAGAAGGAAAGCGGATGTGATTGTCCGGGGGCTGCGAGCAGTTACAGATTTTGAGAGCGAGCTGCAGATGGCACAGACGAATCACAAGCTGAAAGGAAGCGTGGAGACTATTTTCCTTACTACCAGGCTTGAATATTCTTATTTAAGTTCTACAATAGTTCGGGAGGTGGCGGCTTTTGGAGGGGACATTTCACAGTTCGTGCCGAAGATGGTAGAACAGAACATACAGGCTAAAATGGATAAAAGAAGGAGAGGGTAAATTATGTGCAGTCGTATTGAACAGAAAATTGAGGAGATTGAGGAGTATATTGACTCATGCAAATTTCAGCCTTTGTCTACGTCGAAGATTATTGTAAATAAGGATCAGCTGGACGAGCTTCTCAGAGAGCTTCGGATGAAGGCGCCGGATGAGATTAAGCGTTACCAGAAGATTATTGCGAATAAGGACGCGATTCTTGCCGATGCGCAGGCGAAGGCTGACAATATGATTCAGGAAGCGCAGATTCATACTAATGAACTGGTGAGTGAACATGAGATTATGCAGCAGGCTTATGCTCAGGCCAATGAGATTGTGACAGCGGCTACAGAGCAGGCGCAGCAGATTCTTGACAGCGCCACAAGCGACGCCAATGATATTCGGATTGGAGCAGTACAGTATACGGATGCTCTTTTGGCAAATGCGGAGAATATTATCGGACATACGCTGGATAATTATACAACGAAGTATGACGGGCTTCTGACTACGCTGCAGGAATGTTATGATATGGTGCGCAATAATCGCTCTGAGCTGGAGATTCCGGAGCAGCCTGTTAATGAGATGGAAGAAGATTTTGACATGACCGAGGAGATGGAATTCCCCGAGGAGGAATTAGAGCGGGTATAGAGTATCCGAGGTGTGCTTAGTAAACAAGGTGTGCGATGCTGTCAGGCAACTGGAGCGTGTCCCAAAAATTCATTCCTACAAGCAGTTTGAGGACACGCTCTAAGAGAAAGCTGCAGGATGGAAGCTGCACAAATACAGATAAGTTAACAGGCTGGTTATCACTGCGGTAATCAGCTTTTGTGCGATGTATGGTAGAATTTTAAGGCCGGATTCCTGAATCATAGAAGAAGTCTGAAAGATTGCACAGAAGCCGCCGAAGGAGGTTTCTGACAGAAGCAGGATATAGCGGAATCCAGCGGGGATTTTTAATTTTGCCAGCAGAGACAGTCCCGTCGTGATTTCTAAGGAAGAGAGGAACAGGGTTTTTGTCAGGCCGCGGCCAGGGAGTAAGGCTGTGGACAGCCTGATTAATATGGAGAAAAGCATCATATACAGTCCTACTTTTACAATAGCATGAAAGCTGTCCATAAGGCAGACGTCAAACATTTCCGGGAATCCATCCTCCCTGCGGGAGAGGGGATTCCTGGAAGGGAAAGCTTTTACAGCGAATGCGCCGGAAGTTCCATGCATATAATAGATACGGAAGAGTTGTCCACATAGGAGCGGCGTCAGGAAGAGTATCAGGAAAAAGGGAAGATGAAGTTCTTCTTCCGGAACAAATTTCAGTAACAGAACGCTCATAACGAACATGGGGCTGGTGTTGTTGCAGAAGGACAGCAGATAAGAGCCTTCTGTAGAGGAAATCTGATTTCCGGCTACCAAATCGGCAGACACCTTCGCCCCCATAGGGTAGCCGCATAAGAACCCGGAAAGAACCGCGAAAGACCCCTTAGAGGATACTCCGGGAACGTATTTCATCAGAGGACCGAATACCTTTGCAAGAATGGAGATCGTGTCTGTATGCATCATAACATTAACGAGAATCATGAAAGGAAGCAAAGAGGGAAGCACAAAGCGGTACCATAACAGCAGGCCTTCGGCGGCGCCGGTAACAACTTCATTTTTGTATATCAAAAAAATGAAGAACAGTAGTATTATCAGACCGGAGGAAAGCCATTTGCGCATAAAGTCTCCTTATCAGTGGATTTCTCTATCTAATCTACGCAGGCCGGTCTGAATTTATGATTGATTTTTGCTTTATCAAAAAAGAATATTATAAAATAAAAAGGAGAATTTTACGATGGCAGTGTTACACGAATTAGAGCCGAAAAGGGTATTTTATTATTTTGAGGAAATTTGTAAAATCCCCCATGGCTCCCACAATACGAAGGAAATCAGCGATTATTGCGTGAACTTTGCAAAAGAGCGGAATCTTTCTGTGATTCAGGACGAGGCGAATAATGTTATCATCCGGAAACCGGGAACGGAAGGCTGCGAAGATTCGGAAACCCTGATTTTACAGGGGCATCTGGACATGGTGTGTGAGAAGACGCCGGATTCCCATCATGATTTTGCAAGAGACGGACTGGAACTTCAGATTCAGGAAGGCTATGTTACGGCGAAGGATACGACCCTTGGGGGCGACGACGGAATTGCTGTGGCTATGATGCTGGCAGTTCTTGACAGTGATGATATTATCCATCCGCCGATTGAGGCGCTTTTTACATCAGATGAGGAAGTGGGAATGGGCGGCGCGGGCGCCCTTAATATGGACAGCCTAAGCGGAAAGATGCTGATTAATATTGACTCCGAAGAAGAGGGAATCCTGACTGCAGGCTGCGCCGGAGGGTTTCGGTTTGATACGGCGATTCCGGTCTCCTATGAGAAGGCAGAGGGAGAAGTTCTTTCTATTGTAATCGGCGGACTGACCGGGGGGCATTCCGGTTGTGAGATTCATAAACAGAGGGGGAACGCTCATGTTCTTATGGGGCGCCTCCTGAATCATCTGAGCAGGCAGATGCCGCTTAGACTTTCGGAGATTGCCGGAGGAAAAGGGGATAATGTAATTGCTGTAAAAAGCAATGCTAAGATTGTGGTTGATCCTAAAGACAAGGCGGCATGTATGGATGCTGTCCGCAGAATGGAGCGGATTTGGAAAGATGAATTTGGCGGGGATGAACCGGGGCTTTGTGTGGAGGTGACGGAAGGTAAGGCTGAACGAGCCGTTACGAAAGAGGATACAAACCAGGTTATCTCTTATCTCAGTACTATGCCAAACGGCGTTATCTGTTATGAGCGGCAGGTAGAAGGACAGGTGGAAACCTCCCTGAATGTTGGGATTATTCAGACTTCGGAGCGTGAGGTGATGATTTCGCATCTGGTGAGAAGCTCCATCGAATCGAAGAAAGAGGAGTTAAAGGAGCGTCTTTTTGCCCTTGCGGCGCTTTCCGGAGGCAGGGGAGAGGCCAGAGACGAATATCCGGCCTGGAATTACCGGAGGGAATCGAAACTTCGGGATTTGATGGTGAAGGCATATCAGGAGATGTATGGAGAGAAACCTCAGGTTATGACCATACATGCCGGACTGGAGTGCGGGCTGTTTGTGGGGAAAAATCCGGAACTTGACTGCATCTCCTTCGGACCGGAGATTTTAGACGTTCATTCTGTGAATGAGCGTATGAAGATTGAATCAGTGGAAAGAAGCTACCAGTATCTTCTTAAGGTTCTGAAAGAGGCTAAGTAATTCATATAGTAGTACAAAAACAGGAAGATATCATATGAGACATTTGAGAAATTATCTGATTCTTGTACTGCTGGTTTCGTTGTTTAGCGTTTTATTTCAGCATAAGATTTATGAGGCGGCTCTGGAGAAGAGGATTTCGGCGGAAGGTACTGAGAATGAGGAATTTCGGGCGGAATTTTACAGTGACGCTATGAGAAAAGACAGGGAGCTTCTATCAGAATCCTGTCTTTCTTTTCTGTCAGCTGTGGAGCAGGATATCCGATATTTTCCTATTCCATTATCGGAGGCCGACGCTTCTCTTGGAACTTCCTATGTAGATTCCTGGATGGGTGAGCGGGAATATAAGGGGAAAGGTTTTCACGAGGGAACGGATATTATGGCGGATAAGAATGAAAGAGGGATTTATCCGGTTATCAGCATCAGCGACGGGACGATTACCAATTTAGGGTGGCTGGAAAAGGGCGGTTACCGGATTGGAATTACCTCTCCCTCGGGGGCGTATTTTTATTATGCACATTTGGATTCCTACGCGGATATTCAGGAGGGGGATACGGTGATAGCCGGGCAGTTTCTGGGATTTATGGGAGATTCCGGGTATGGGGAAGAAGGAACGGTGGGACAATTTCCGGTTCATCTTCATCTTGGAATCTATAGCTTTGAAGAGGGGAAGGAAATCAGTGTGAATCCCTATTATGTGTTGCTTGCACTGGAAGACAAAAAGTTGAAATATTACTACTTATAAGGTATAATGGAAATACTGTAAAGAAGAATCGTATGGAGGAATACCCATGTATCTGCCGGAGGAATTTGAAGCTGAGATGCGAAGGCTTCTGGGCGATGAATATGAAGCGTATCTTGCCTGCTATGAAAAGCCCCGATATTACGGGCTGCGTGTGAATACGAAGAAGATATCCGTGGAAGAATTTGTAAGAATCTGTCCATTTGAGATACGGCCTGTTCCCTGGATTGAGAACGGTTTTTATTATGATGGAGAGAAGGTATCTCCTGCGAAGCACCCCTATTATTATGCGGGACTCTATTATCTTCAGGAGCCCAGCGCGATGACGCCTGCAAACCGTCTTCCCATAGAGCCGAGGGACCGGGTGCTGGATCTCTGTGCGGCGCCCGGCGGCAAAGCGACGGAACTTGGAGCAAGACTTGGAGGCAAAGGGCTTCTGGCTGCCAATGATATCAGCAGTTCCAGGGCGAAGGGCCTGTTAAAGAATGTGGAATTGTTCGGTATCGGTAATGTAATGGTGCTCAGCGAGGAGCCTGGGAAGCTGGCCGGATATTTTCCGGAATACTTTGACAAGATTCTGATTGACGCGCCCTGTTCCGGAGAAGGGATGTTTCGGAAGGACAGGAAGATGATAAAGGCTTGGGAGGAACATGGTCCGGAGTTTTTCTCAAAGCTTCAGAGGAATATTGTCCTGCAGGCGGCGAAGATGCTGCGGCCGGGAGGATATCTTCTCTATTCGACCTGTACCTTTAACGGTCTTGAGAATGAGGGAACGGTCGGGTATCTTCTGGAAGAGTGTCCGGAGTTTACAATAGAAGAGCTTAGGAGCTATGAAGGCTTTGCCTGCGGAAGACCGGAAGAATTTCCGGATAGAAGGCTTCCTGATTTGAAGAAGACGGTTCGCATTTTTCCCCACAGGATGCAGGGGGAAGGACATTTTATTGCGCTGCTGAAAAAGGGAGTCGGCGCTGTCAAAGACGAAGTTTCCTGCAGGAAGCAGGGGAAGATGAAACTGCCGGATGAGCTGGCCGTATTTTTAGAGAAGATTAATTGGGAGAGTCCGGGCGGAGATTTCGACGTCAGCCGGGTTGAGCTTCGCGGCGGGCGGGCCTATTATATGCCGGAAGGACTGCCGGATTTGACAGGAGTCCGTTTTCTGCGGACGGGGCTGCTTCTTGGGGAAATAAAGAAGAACCGGTTCGAGCCGGGCCAGGCGCTGGCCATGTGTCTGGACGGGGAAGCTTTTCCGGATGTTCTTGCATTTGCCCCGGAGGACGAACGGGTTCTTCGCTATCTGAGAGGGGAGACTCTGGATGTGGAGGAGTTAGTACCCGCAAAGGCGAAGGGCTGGTATCTGGTTTGTGTGGACAGGTTTCCATTAGGCTGGGGTAAGGTTTCTTCGGGAGTACTGAAGAATAAGTATCTTCCCGGATGGAGGATGCAGTCCTAGAGCGTGTTTGAAAGGTTCGGAATGATGATTCGATTGGATAAATACTTAGCTGATATGGGCGTGGGAACCAGAACGGAGGTAAAGCGTCTGATACGTCAGGGCATGGTAACGGTAGACGGCGCTGCAGAAAAGAGTGCGGACAGGAAGATTGATGAATGTAAGACCCACGTCAGGGTCGGAGGGAAGGAGATTTCCTACGCAGAGTTCGAGTATTATATGTTGAATAAACCGGCCGGGGTGGTGTCTGCGACGGAGGATGGCCGGGACAGAACCGTACTGGATTTGCTGGAAGGCAGGAAGAGAAGGGATTTGTTTCCGGTTGGACGGCTGGATAAGGATACGGAAGGTCTGTTATTGATTACCAACGACGGAGGTCTTGCGCATCGTCTTCTTTCACCGAAAAAGCATGTGGATAAGACTTACTATGCAAAGGTGCATGGGCACGTGACGGAAGAGACGGCGAGGCAGTTCGCTTCGGGGATAGATATTGGAGAAAGGCAGGAGGAATGGACCATGCCTGCCAGGCTTCAGATTGTTGAAGCAGGTGAGATTTCTGAAGTCCGGCTGACCATACAGGAGGGGAAGTACCATCAGGTGAAACGGATGTTTCAGGCCGCAGGAATGGAAGTTCTGTATCTGCGGCGGGAATCCTTTGGGCCGCTGACACTGGATGAGACGCTTCCATTAGGTGGTTTTCGGAAATTGACAAAAGAAGAATTGGAGTTTTTATTATGATAGGGAAACAGATGGAGATGCTTGCTGGCATTGATGCGATTATTTTTGATATGGACGGTACGCTGATTGATTCTATGTGGGTCTGGGCGGCTGTGGACAGGGATTTCTATGAGAAATATCATTTGGCAGAGCCGCCGGAGGAATTTTATCTGAAATTGGAAGGGATGAGCTATACCGAATCGGCTCAGTTATTCTTGGATTATTTTCCTACACTGACCCTGTCACTGGAGGAGATAAAGGATGAGTGGACCAGAATGGCATTTCAGAAATATACCACCGAGGTATCCTTAAAGCAGGGTATCAGAGATTTCTTAGAAGAGCAGAAGCAGAGAGGCGTTAAGCTTGGAATTGCCACCAGCAACGGAATCGAACTTGTGGAGGCAACTTTAAAAGCGCTGGATATCGGAAAATATTTTGATTCAATTCATACTTCCTGCGAGGTGGAACAGGGGAAGCCTGCGCCGGATATTTATCTGCTGGTTGCGGGAGAGCTGGATGTGAATCCTGAGCGGTGTCTGGTGTTTGAAGATGTGCCTATGGGGATTCTGGCCGGAAAGAATGCGGGGATGCGGACATGCGCCGTAGACGATGAATTTTCCAGAGCGCAGGATGAAAAGAAGCGAAGTATGGCGGATTACTATATACATAATTATGATGAGCTCAGAGTGAATCAGTAAGCTTTTCTGTAAAGCCAGTACAGCCTTGCGTAATTAACAGTGAATTCTGCAACGTTGTGCCAGAGCCCGCGGCAGCTGCCGGATATCCATACAGACGGCGAGGATATCCGGCGCTGATTACTCAGGAATTCATGCAGTGATATATTATCTAAAGGAGCGGCCGGAATATGAGTCGGGATTTTTTACCAGTCTGCAAAAGGGATATGGAAGAGCGGGGATGGGCGGAAGTGGATTTCGTTTATGTTTCCGGGGACGCTTACGTGGATCATCCGTCCTTTGGACATGCAATCATTACCCGTATGCTGGAAGCCCATGGCTATAAAGTGGGAATCATTGCACAGCCGGACTGGAGAGATTCGGACAGTATCCGGGTTTTTGGAGAGCCGAGACTGGGATTTCTGGTGTCGGCAGGCAATATGGATTCCATGGTGAATCATTATGCTGTGTCAAAAAGGAGGCGCTCAGTCGACGCCTATACGCCGGGCGGCGCGGGTGGCAGAAGGCCTGACTATGCGGCGGTGGTATATGGGAATTTAATCCGGCAGGTATATAAGCATACGCCGGTGATTCTCGGAGGAATTGAGGCCAGCCTTCGGAGACTGGCTCATTACGATTACTGGTCGAATAAGCTGAAGCGGTCGATTCTGCTGGATTCGGGCGCGGATTTGATTTCTTACGGAATGGGAGAGCGGTCTGTGCTGGAGATTGCGGAGGCGCTGGATTCGGGACTTGCCGTCGGGGATTTGACGTATATCGACGGTACGGTATATAAGACGAAGGACGCAGACAGCGTCTACGACGGAATCCGGCTTCCTTCTTATGAGGAGCTTAAGGCGGATAAAAAGACCTATGCCGAAAGCTTCTATACCCAGTACTGCAACACAGACCCCTACGGGGGAAAGCGGCTGATTGAGCCCTACGGAGAGCATCTGTTTGTGGTGCAGAATCCTCCGGCAAAGCCGTTAACAACCGAAGAGATGGACGCGGTCTATGATTATCCTTATCAGAGGACGCATCATCCGGTTTATGAGAAAGACGGCGGGGTTCCTGCCATTCAGGAAGTGAAGTTCAGTCTGGTCAGCAGCCGGGGATGCTTTGGTGGCTGTAGTTTTTGCGCTCTTACCTTCCACCAGGGCAGGATTGTTCAGGCGAGAAGCCATGAGTCGCTGCTCAGGGAAGCGGAGCTGATAATAAAGGATAAGGATTTCAAGGGATATATCCACGACGTAGGAGGGCCTACGGCTAATTTCAGAGAGCCTTCCTGTAGAAAGCAGCTGACAGAAGGGGTATGTAAAAACAGGCAGTGTCTGTTTCCAAAGCCCTGCGGGAACCTTACCGTAAACCATCAGGATTACAGAAAACTTTTATGTAAGTTAAGGGGTCTGGAGGGAGTTAAGAAAGTATTTATCCGCTCCGGAATCCGTTTCGACTATGTAATGGCAGACCAGGACGATAGATTTTTAAGAGAGCTGTGCGAATATCATGTGAGCGGTCAGCTTAAGGTAGCTCCGGAGCATGTATCTAACGTTGTCTTAAGAAGGATGGGGAAGCCGGAGTATCAGGTATACGAACAATTTGCGGCAAAGTACAGGCGGATGAATGAGAGACTGGGGAAAGAGCAGTATCTTGTGCCCTATTTGATGTCTTCGCATCCCGGCTCTGCATTGAAGGAAGCGGTGGAGCTTGCGGAGCATCTGCGGGATTTTGGATATATGCCGGAGCAGGTGCAGGACTTCTATCCCACGCCTTCTACCCTTTCCACCTGTATGTATTATACAGGGCTTGACCCGAGGGATATGTCTTCTGTTTATGTTCCGAAGAATCCTCATGAGAAAGCGATGCAGCGTGCTCTGATTCAGTACCGGGATTCTAAGAATTATGATTTGGTATATGAAGCCCTAAAGCGGACAAACCGCATGGATTTAGTGGGATTCGGCAAAGAATGTCTGATTCGTCCGAGAAAGGTTTCGGCAGGGAAAAAGGCTGGCGGGGAAGGCAAGCCTTATGCGGATGACAGGCAGGAGCAGAAGGGGACCGGGGAAGGCAGAAGCAGGAAAAAGAAGCGGACAATTCGGAATGTTCATAAAAAGAAGAGGGCGGGCATTCCCGGAGGCGGAAATGCTTTAGTAAGAAAAGATAGATAGCAGGAGAGTAGTTATGAAAATAAAAAAAGGACAGGCAGGGTATCTGTCTGCGCGGAAAAAGGCGCTGCAGGTTCAGGTGCTGATTGGATTTGGGATTGTAGGAGCGCTTTTGCTTATAGGATATTTTAAGACTCATTCCAGAACGAGTCTGTTTACAATTCTTGCGGTCTTAGGCTGTCTTCCTTCCGCAAAGGCGCTGACGGAATGGATTGCAGTGCTTCCCTATCCGACGATTGACGTTGCGCTTATGGAGGAAATCCGGGTAAAAAGTCCGCTCCTTACGACGGCTTATGATTTGGTGATTACAAGCAGGGATAAGATTATGCCGGTGGATGCGGTTGTGATATCGAATCATACCGTATTCGGGTATGCGCATGATCCAAAGACGGATACGGAAATGGCCGCGAAGCATATCAGTGACATTCTGGCGGAAAACCATTATACGAAGGTTACTGTTAAGATTTTCTCAAAATATGTGCCCTTTTTATCCCGGGTGGAAGGTTTAAACAATATGATTGAAGTAAATCATTCTGCGGATAAGGAGCTGGAAGAGGCGATTCGGCAGATTATTCTGAATATATCAATGTAATGTGCGGTGCGGTATGAAAGAGCTTATCATTTCAGACAGGGACGCGAATCAGCGGCTGGATAAATTCTTAGGGAAGTATATGGAACAGGCGCCCGCTGGATTTTTCTACAAGATGATGCGCAGGAAAAATATTGTATTAAATGGAAAGAAGGCCTCAGGGAAGGAGAAGCTTCAGCCGGGAGACAGACTCAAGCTGTTTTTATCCGATGAGACCATTACGAAATTTACCGGAGAGGACAGGGCGGTAAAGGCGCCGGTTCGGAGTCCGGAACTGGAGGTTATCTATGAGGATGAACATGTGCTGATTGTAAATAAGCCGGTGGGGATGCTGTCCCAGAAAGCGAAGCCCGGAGACGTATCTTTGGTGGAGGTCATTACCGATTATCTTCTGCAGACAGGAAGCCTTACCCCAGAGGAGCTTCGCACCTTCCGGCCGGGGATTTGCAATCGGTTAGACCGTAATACTTCCGGTATTGTCACCGCTGGAAAAAGCTTAGCGGGTCTGCAGGAATTAAGCGAGGGATTTCGGGAACGGAGTTTTGGAAAATATTACCGCTGTCTGGTAAAGGGGGAGGTTCGAAGGAAGCAGCTGGTCAGCGGCTATCTGACGAAAGATAACAGGAAAAATCAGGTGATGGTAAGAAACGTTCCGTCGGAAGGGGCGGCCTGGATTGAGACTGAATACTGGCCGGTAAGCGTAACGGAAGGGTATACTTTGCTCGAGATTCATCTAATTACCGGAAAGCCCCATCAGATTCGGGCCCATCTTGCCTCAGAAGGGTATCCGGTTATCGGAGATTACAAATATGGGAATCGGGAGATTAACGAGGCGTTTCGGAGGAAGTATGGACTGACTTCACAGCTTCTGCATGCATACCGGCTGGAATTTCCCCGGATGGAATCGGCGCTTCGGCCGCTGTCGGGCAGAATAATCTATGCCAGAGAGCCGAAAATTTTTCAACGGATTCAGGCGGATGTAATGGGAACGGATGGGAAGAAAGAAAATCGGAAAAGCAGAGGGGGACGAAGAGGATGAGAAAGAAGAACAGACAGAAAAGGCGGACAGATAGATGAGTACCTGGAATACCAGAGGACTCCGGGGTTCTACTTTGGAGGACATGATTAACAGAACGAATGAACGCTATTTAGAGCAGAAGCTTGCTCTGATTCAGAAGATTCCTACGCCAATCACGCCGGTCCGCATGGATAAGGAGCACAGGCAGATCACGCTGGCTTATTTTGAACAGCGCAGTACGGTGGATTATATCGGCGCGGTGCAGGGGATTCCAGTCTGCTTCGATGCGAAGGAATGTAATACGGATACGTTTCCAATTCACAATATCCATGAGCATCAGGTGGTTTTCATGGAGAATTTCGAGAGGCAGAAAGGGATTGCATTTCTTCTTATCTCTTATACGGCGAGGAATCAGCTGTATTATATGCGCTTTCAGGAAGTGAGGAAGTTCTGGAACCGGGCGATGGAGGGCGGAAGGAAGAGCTTTCGTATCGAAGAGCTGAACCCGAAGTATTTTCTGGGGATTAGAGGGGGGTGTTTGATTCCTTATCTGGATGGGATGAATCTGGATTTGGCGGAGCGGGAGTGAGACGTGGGACTTGACAGGGTGAGGAAAAATGCGTATAATTCAATAAGTTTTATTGTGGTAGCGGGATAAAGTGCAGGGAGAATTTGAGATGAGACAATTGCAGCATACGCCGGAAGGTGTCCGGGATATTTATAATATTGAATGTGGGAAGAAGCTGGCTTTGGAGCTTCGGCTTCATAAGGTGCTTCAGATGTATGGGTATCGGGATATCCAGACTCCGACTTTTGAGTTTTTTGATGTATTTCGGAAAGAAATCGGTACGATTCCCTCTAAGGAATTGTATAAGTTTTTTGATAAGGAAGGAAATACGCTGGTGCTTCGTCCGGATTTTACTCCGTCGATTGCGCGGGCGGCTGCGACTTTATTTCCTGATAACGGAATGCCGGTCAGACTGTGCTATTCGGGCAATACATTTTTAAATTATACAGGAAGTTACCAGGGGAGGCTGCGGGAGACTACCCAGATGGGGGCTGAGCTGATTGGCGTGGACTCGGTTGAAGCGGACGCGGAGATGCTCGCCATGGTTGTGGACTGCTTTACTACGATTGGACTTCGGGATTTCCAGCTTAGCGTGGGAATTGTGGACTATATCCAGAGTTTGATTGAGGATGCGTCTTTAGATGAAGAATCAGAAGAGCGGGTCAGAGAACTGATTGGCAACCGGAATTTTTTCGGTGCGGAGGAGTATCTTGAGAGCGTCAGAGTCAGGAGAAGCGCTAAGGAGGCCTTTGCCGCGCTGGAAGATATGTACGGCGGAAGAGAAGTGCTGAATCAGGCGAAGAATATTGCGCCGAATTCCAAAGCGGTGCAGGCGGTCAGAAGGCTGGAGAGAATCTATGAGATTCTGAAAATCTATGGGGTGGAAGAACATATTACCTTTGATTTCAGTATGGGCGGAGGATATGGATATTATACGGGTATCATTTTCCGGGGATATACCCATGGTACTGGGGACGCGATTGTGAAGGGCGGCAGGTATGACCATCTCCTTGAGAAATTCGGCCGGAAATCTCCGTCGATTGGATTTGCTCTGGTGATTGACCAGTTGATGAATGCTTTGACCAGACAGCATATTCGGATATCCTATGCGAGAAAGAATACGCTGATTCTCTATGATGAAGGCAATCAGAAGAAGGCCATTAAGCTTGCAAGGGATTTCCGGGAGAAATGCAAGAATACGGAACTGGTATGCCGTTCGAGTACTAAGACACTGGAGGATTATATGGAATACGGCAGAGAGAATTATGCCGGTAACTTAATTTACATACAGGAGAATCATCAGATTGTGATGATTAATCTGATGACCGGCGAGAGAAAGTTAATTAATTAAGAATGATAGATTGATAGGAGTCTGTTATGAGATATCTTACATTTGCACTTGGGAAAGGGCGCCTGGCGGAGCAGACGCTGGATTTGCTGGAACAGATCGGGATTACCTGCGAGGAAATGAGGGATAAGAACTCCAGGAAGTTGATTTTTGTGAATGAGGAGTTAAAGCTTCGTTTTTTCCTTTCTAAGGGACCGGACGTGCCGACTTATGTAGAATACGGAGCCGCCGATATCGGTGTAGCCGGCAGGGATACGATTCTGGAGGAAGGGCGTAAAGTCCACGAGGTATTGGACTTGGGATACGGGAGATGCCGGATGTGTATCTGCGGACCAAGGGGCGCCGGTGAATTTTTAAAACATCATGAACTGATTCGGGTTGCAACCAAATATCCGAATATTGCGAAGGATTATTTCTATAATGTAAAGCATCAGACGGTAGAGATTATTAAGCTGAACGGATCCATTGAGCTGGCGCCGATTGTAGGTCTGTCGGAGGTCATCTGCGATATCGTGGAGACAGGGTCTACCTTAAGAGAGAACGGACTGTCTGTGCTGGAGGAAGTGTGTCCTCTGTCAGCGAGAATGATTGTAAATCCGGTAAGCATGCGCATGGAGAGCGAACGGATTAAGGATTTGATTCAGCGGCTGAGAGTTGTAATCTAAGAAGGGGAAATAAAAACGATGAGAATAAAAAGGCTGGATAAAGACACGAGAGAAAATCTTCTGGAGAATCTGTTAAAACGAAGTCCGGGAAATTATGGGGAATATGAAGAGATTGTTGCAGAGATTCTGACAAGGGTAAAGACAGAGAAAGACAAAGCATTGTTTGAATATACCGCTAAGTTTGACCATGCAGAGATCCATGCAGAGAATATACGGGTAACAGAAGAGGAAATCAGAGAAGCTTATGCGAAGACCGGAGAGGAACTGGTGGGTATTATCCGCAGAGCCCTTGACAATATTCGGAAGTTTCATGAGAAGCAGAGGCAGTACAGCTGGTTTGACAGTAAGCCGGACGGAACCATTCTGGGACAGAAGGTAACCGCTCTTCGCAGGGTGGGAGTTTATGTGCCGGGGGGGAAAGCGGCGTATCCTTCCTCTGTTCTGATGAATATCGTACCGGCAAAAGTCGCCGGTGTGGAGGAGATTCTTATGGTGACGCCTCCGGGAAGGGACGGAAAAGTCAATCCCCATACTCTGGTTGCCGCCAATGAGGCAGGGGCCGACGTTATCTATAAAGCAGGCGGGGCTCAGGCAATCGGCGCCCTGGCTTACGGTACGGAGAGTATTCCGAAGGCAGATAAGATTGTAGGACCCGGCAATATCTTCGTGGCGCTGGCAAAAAGGGCGGTTTACGGACATGTGAGCATCGATGCTATCGCAGGTCCCAGTGAGATTCTGGTACTTGCAGACGAGACGGCCAGTCCCAGATACGTGGCGGCGGATCTTCTGTCCCAGGCGGAACATGACGAATTGGCTTCGGCGATTCTGGTAACCACCAGCGAAGAACTCGCGAAGGCGGTGTCGGAGCAGGTGGACGGCTTCTTACAGGAGCTTTCAAGGGCGGAGATTATTCGGAAATCTCTGGACAATTACGGCTATATCCTGATTGCAGATACCATGGAAGAGGCTGTTGATATTGCCAATGAGATTGCTTCGGAGCATTTGGAGATTATGACGAAGAATCCTTATGATACGATGACCAGAATCCGGAATGCAGGCGCAATCTTTATCGGAGAATATGCAAGCGAGCCTTTGGGAGATTATTTTGCAGGACCGAATCACGTACTGCCAACCAACGGCACCGCGAAATTCTTCTCGCCTCTCTCGGTGGACGACTTTATAAAGAAATCAAGTATTATCGGGTATTCTAGGGAGGCGCTTTCGGAAGTACATAGAGATATTGAAGCGTTTGCAGAGACAGAGCATCTGACTGCCCATGCCAATTCTGTAAGGGTGAGATTCGAATAATAGATGCAGCGTTTGAGTATGAATTGTGTAATTTTGTAACAAAGTATATCATTCGGTAAGGGAGGGATACCGATGGACAGGACAGCGTCCTTAAGACGTACAACGAAGGAAACGGATATTTCCGTAACAATCAATCTGGATGGACAGGGAAACAGTGAGATTCATACAGGAATCGGATTTTTTGATCATATGCTGAACGGCTTCGCCCGTCATGGTCTCTTTGATTTGACAATGAAAGCAGAAGGAGATCTGTGCGTAGACTGTCATCATACCATAGAAGATACGGGCATCGTGCTTGGAACGGCGCTCAGTAAAGCTCTGGGGCATAAGGCGGGAATTAAGCGTTATGGAAGCTTTCTGCTTCCTATGGATGAAACGCTGACGCTGTGCGCCATTGATTTGTCCGGCAGGCCATATCTGAATTATCAGGCGGAATTTACCTGTGAGAAGCTGGGAGAGATGGATACAGAGATGATAAAGGAATTTTTCTATGCCGTATCCTACAGCGCCGCGATGAATCTGCATTTGAAGATTATGGACGCAGGCAATAACCATCATATGGCGGAAGCGTTGTTTAAAGCATTTGGTAAAGCATTGGACATTGCAACATCTAAAGAACCTAGAATGAAAGAAGCGTGGACCACGAAGGGAACGCTATAGAGGACGGAGATATGATTTATAAGAGAGTAATTCCATGCATATTCATCAATTCAGGGAAGGCAGTGAAATGGTTTGACGATAAGACGGTACTGAGTAAAGATGTGATTACCCTAGCAAGATATTACAGCGAGCATGGAGCGGACGAACTGCTGATATTTGATTTGTCGGATACGGATGAAGAACATGACGAAGCCATTGTGCTGATGAAGAAGATTAACCGGGTAATACGGATTCCCATGATTGCCGGCGGCAATATCAGACGTCTGGAGGACGTTAAGAAGATTCTGTATACCGGAGCCAAACGGGTGCTGATTAATTTTTCTAAACGAAACAGCGTGGAGATGATGGAGGAAGCGGCCCTTCGGTTTGGCAAAGAAAAGGTTGCGGTATCGCTGAATGACTTCGATTCTCTGTTTAAGCACCAGCATTCCATTAATGACAACTGCAGTGAAATCGTATTTATGCACCGGCTGGATTTGGATTCGGTTATGAATACGACGTCTCTTCCCTGTGTGATTGTAACGGATACCATGGAAGAGACGGAACTGTTCAGGATTCTGAAATGTCCGGGAGTCAGAGGGGTGTCCGGGAAATATGTAAGTCAGACTGATATGGAATTTACGAAATTCAAAGAGAAGTGCGAACAGGAAGAGATTACCATGACTTCTTTTGAGAGTATCATGGAGTTTTCGGAGTTTAAACTGAACAGCGACGGGCTGATTCCGGTTATTGTACAGCATTATAAGACCCAGGAGGTACTTATGATGGCTTATATGAATGAAGAAGCATTTTATGCGACGATAAAGACCGGGAAAATGACCTATTACAGCCGGAGCAGAAAATGTCAGTGGGTGAAGGGGGAAACCAGCGGCCATTACCAGTATGTAAAGTCCCTTACCATAGACTGTGATAAGGACACGCTGCTTGCCAAAGTAGAGCAGGTAGGGGCGGCCTGTCATACGGGAAACGAGACCTGCTTTTTCCAGCCGATTGTAGGAACAGATTTTGACGAGACCAATCCTCTCCGGGTATTTGAGTCGGTATACGAGACAATTGAGGACCGCAGAAGGAATCCGAGAGAGGGCTCCTATACCAACTATCTGTTTGACAAGGGAATCGATAAGATTCTAAAGAAAGTGGGCGAGGAAGCCACAGAGATAATTATTGCCGCTAAGAATCCGAATCCGGAAGAGATTAAGTATGAGATGGCTGATTTTCTGTACCATGCCATGGTTCTTATGGTTGAGCGGGGCGTGGACTGGGAGGATATTATCAGAGAGCTGGCGGACAGATAACAGGAATATATGGATAAGCTCCTGCATAGATTAATAATACAAGGGTAGATATTACAGGAGGAGTAAATCCGTGAATCAGTCTGAGAAGAGAAGGAAAGAATTGTTAGAATCCACCAGAGCGCTTTACAGAGACAGCCGTATCCCACCGGCCGTACATCCCAGATACGGCAATATTTATTCTGATTTGTACGGGGAGGAAGCGCCGGCGGGAAGTCTGGGACTTCGCGTGGTGTTGTGTTGTATTCTGTTTGCAGCGTTTGTAATGATGGATTATAAGGATGTAGAGATTGCCCAGGTAAGCAGTCAGATGGTAACTCAGACGATTGAGTCGGATTCCGGCCTTGCAGAGGTCTGGAAAGACCTGTAAAATGCGTAAAAAGAGAAGATGAGGTTAGACCAATGAAAAAGAGAGGATTAGTTCTGCTGTTTGGCATGCTGTTGATTAGCGCGGTGTTTGCGGGCGGATGTGAGAAGAAGGAAAATGCAGATGATTATCTTGGACGGCAGATTACCAGGGCGAAGGAATCAGAAGGAGAAATGTCCGGGGTTCTTGAGGATGGGATTGTTAAAGTGAAGGACAAGGAGTCCTTTGTGATTGATTTTCCGGAAGACTTAAAAGAATCCTATGAAGCGTTTCTTCAGAAAGCGCTTAATCAGGTGCAGTTTGAACTAAATAAGGCGGATAAGGAATCGGAAGATACTTATCTGGTAAGGGTAAGCTATGAACCCTTAGATATTGCTTCTGTTACAGAGGCAATCAATGAAGAATATGCGAAGAATATAGCTTCTACAGATTTAACGACAGAGGTTGCGGCGCTGATTGAAAAGGATATGGAGCTTTTAGAATCCGCAGCGAAACAGCAGAAGAAGACGAAGACGATTCAGGTGGCAAAGTCCGGCGATGGTTTTTCCATTAAGGAAGAGGATGTGAAGGAGCTCTTGGAATCGGCGCTTCCGGGATATATGGATCCTTATACGGCTGTAGCGGATGTGTTTGACATGCGCGATTTTATCCAGGCCTATCTGGACGCAAGCTTAAAGGGAGAGACTGAGCGCTATCAGCTGCACACCGGTATGACGCCGGAAGAAGCGGCGGCATGGTATGAGGAGTCTTTTGAGAATTTTGAGATGGACGGTTTTTCAGAAGAGCAGAGCAAGCGATTCGTGAACGCCATGAAAGGAATCTTTAAGAATTGCAAATACTCAGTGGGCATCACCAAAAGGACTAGCATGTCAGAATATGTATTCGATTTGACGACAACGCCGAATACCAGCGTATTAAGCGCTACAGATGAGCTGAACGAAGGCGTTTATTACAGTCAGGATGCGGTAAATGCAGCTTGCCTGGATATCTATGACAAATATGCGGCCGAACCGACCTACGGGGAAGAAAAAATCGTTACGGTAACCTGGAATGCATTCAGTCTGATGAATAACCAGATGGATGATGCGGAATATAATAAGCTGATGGATGCTGTTATTCCGGTTGAGTAGTATGATCTGCGAATCGGTATTTTATATTTTTAAACAAAGGCGCTTGCTTCTGTAAAGGCAGACAGGCGTCTTTTTTATCATATAGGAAATAAAGTTTCCTATATGATAATTTGAAACATTACAACTCCATGCAGGCCAGGAGAATCCTGACCCGGCAACCGATGCACGTGCAGTTCTCATCTATGCAACTACTTTTTACGATAATACGCTCGGTACTCCGTATTTGATTCGTTCCATTGAACATGCATTTTTTGATGGAATCATATTGTCGGATTTAATAAAATAACAGTATTGACAAACAATACCGGGCATGTTATGATAGGAAAAGAAGTTAGCAAAGACTAACCAAAAGAAAATGCCATAAGGCATTTTCTTTTAACAAAAAAGTTAGTTTTGACTAACAATCGAACGGAGGGATTTATAATGAGTGTTGTGATTATTGGCGGACATGAGCGTATGGAAACGCAGTATAAGAATATTTGTAAGAAGTATCATTGTAAGAGTAAGGTTTTTACCAGGATGAAAGCGGATTTGAATCATAAAATTGGAAATCCGGATTTGATTATTTTATTCACGTCAACGGTTTCTCATAAGATGGTGCGCTGTGCGATTGCAGAATCGGAGCGAAGCAATGCGGCGCTTGAGCGCTCTCACAGCAGCAGTTCTCATGCCCTGGCGCGTATACTGGAAAGTTATGTATAAAAAGTGAGCCGCCCTGGAGCGTGTCTCCAAATTGCTTTTTATGAATTTGGGGACACGCTTCAGGGCGGCTCAAATCATAGTTTAACGCTGGTTCATGCCTTCTTTTAATTTGAATCTTCCCACAAGGCTCTTCATAAGCTGCGACTGGCTGGATAGTTCTTCGCTTGCGGCAGCGCTTTCCTCAGCGGTTGCAGAGTTGGTCTGAACTACGCTGGAGATCTGGTCGATTCCCATGGTAATCTGGGAAATAGCAGCGGCCTGATTACTGCTGGCCTCCGAAATCTGTCCGATAATATTTGTCATCTCATTCACGTCATCAACGGCCTGAAGCAGAGACCGGGCGGTCTCATCGGCAATCTGCGTACCGTTGTCTACAGCCTTTAAAGAATTTTCAATTAATACAGAGGTATTCTTGGAAGCCTCAGCGCTCTTGCTTGCCAGATTGCGGACTTCATCGGCAACTACGGCAAAGCCTTTGCCG
The DNA here is from genome assembly GCA_949742505.1 of uncultured Lachnospiraceae bacterium. Taxonomy (GTDB): domain Bacteria; phylum Bacillota; class Clostridia; order Lachnospirales; family Lachnospiraceae; genus Claveliimonas. The sequence continues at coordinate 20,536 of CATJPU010000220.1, forward strand.
GCAGTTCCTGCCCGGGCTGCTTCTACGGCGGCGTTCAGGGCAAGGATATTAGTCTGGAAAGCAATATCTTCGATTGTTTTGATGATCTTGCCGATTTCGCTGGAGCAGTTGCTGATATCATTCATTGCCTGTATCATCTGCTGCATCTTCTCATTACTGGTGTTCATCTCTGTGCTGACAGTACCGGCCATCGTATTGGCCTGTTTCGCGCTGTCTGCATTCTGGTTAACCTTATCAGAGATTTCATTAATGGTAGCGGCAAGCTCCTGTACGGAACTGGCCTGTTCGGTCGCGCCCTGGGAGAGAGCCTGCGCTCCGGTGGATACCTGTTCGGAGCCGCTGGCAACCTGTGCGGAGCTCTGACTAATCTGAAGCATGGTATCGTTTAACTTTTCCGCAATGCCGCGGAAGGAAACCAGCAGCGGATAAAAGCCGCCGGTATATTCATCCTCACAAATAGAATCAACGGTAAAATCTCCGGCAGCCATTTTGGCAAGAAATTTATTCTCATCGTCAATGATAACCTGAAGCTTGCGGATTAAGCTTCGCATCTGGTTGGACAGAACGCCAAGCTCATCTTTGGAAGTATAGGAAATCTCCACATCCAAATCACCTTCGGCCATCCTGGTAGCGGCCTGTTCGATTTCAGAAATCGGAAATTTAATCAGGCGGATTATCACAAAGGAGAAAAATACGCCAATCAATATAATTGCAAATATAACCGCCGACATAAGTAAAATGGAGCTTCTGTAAAGGGAATCACTTTCCTTTGTCGCGTCGTCGCTGCCTTCAGTGTTGTAGGTGATAATATCATTGAAGGCATTGTTTAAGGAATTGTAGAGTTCCACACATTTGCCCTCTAAGATTGAGCGGGCTTCTTTGTCGCGGCCTTCTTTTGCCAAAGCTATCATGTCTTCATCCGCCTCGTTGTATTGTGTCCATAAATTCATTGCAGTATCATAGAAGTCTTTTTCTTCCGCATCAATTAATCCCTCATATGCAGCTAAAAGCCCGTTCATTTCTTCCTTTTCTTTTTGAAGATACTGCAGGCTGGATTCTTCTACTTCGTCAGAGATTGCGGTAAGATATCCCAATTCATTAAGACGGATGTTGGAAAGAGTGCCGCTCATGTCTCTTGCTGTGTCGATACTGGGAAGCCAGCTTTTTGAGATATCGACTGTCATATCGTTGAGCCGTCCCATCTGGAAAAAGGACATGCCTCCGATAATGAGCATACCAATCAGCGCAACTCCTATCAAAATATAAAGTTTTAATCTGATTCTTAGATTTCGTATGTAGTTTATCATAGTGTGGTTCTCCTTTTTTCTTGTCCATTATATCTGGGTGCAGTAAATATGCAAAATTATCTAATGCAGTCTGTGTAATGGAACGATATTTTCAATTTTATATCGACTTGTCTGTTTCATTTGATAAGTAAAGTAAATTAAAAATAATTGACACTGTATCCTCTTCCTTGTATAATAGTTATTGACTTACAGTCAATAACTATAGAGAGGGATAAGCAAATCATGGCAAGACCAGTGAAGAAACAACCAGAACAGTGGAAAAAAGAGATTTTAGATGCGGCGAAGGTATTATTTTTATCGAAAGGTTATGAAGAAACCGCCATTACTGACATTATGGAGCTGGCAGGCGGGGCCAAGGGAATGTTTTACCGTTTTTTTCAGAGTAAAGAAGAGCTTATGCATGCGTTGGGAGATCAGATGTTTTTGGAAAACAATCCTTTTGAGGCTGTCAGGGGGCGTTCTGATTTGAATGGTCTGCAGAAGATTCGGGAAGTGCTTGCATTGGACAGGGCTGATGAAGAACGGGAAGAGATTAATACGCAGGCTGTTTCTATCCTGAAAGATCCGCGTATCCTGGCGGCCGCAGTAGAGGCGAACCGGCGTATTCTGACCCCTTTGTGGTTTGAGCTGATTGAGGAAGGACGGCGCGACGGCTCAATTCAGACAGAATATGCAAAAGAACTTTCCGAATTGCTGCCTCTTGTTAATTTCTGGCTGCTGCCCTCTGTATTTCCTGCAGATGCGGAAGAGATTCAGCGCAAATGCCGGTTTATTGCAGAGGTGTTATCGACGATGGGGCTTCCGGTTATTGAAGATGAGATGTACGGGCGGACAGAGAGAATATTTGAACGTGTTTGAAAATTGGGGAGAAGGAGGCGAATAGATGGAGAACAAGCTGTTTACGAGAAATTTCACGCTCCTTGTGCTGGGGCAGATAAGTTCTTTATTTGGCAATTATATTTTACGTTTGGCGCTGTCCATGTACGTATTGGATGCAACCGATTCAGCGTCTGTATTTGCAGGAATTTTGTCTATTGCAACGGTCCCGGCCATACTCTTATCACCTCTTGGCGGCATTCTTGCCGATCGGGCGGACAGGCGGAATATTATGGTGGCGCTGGATACAATGACAGGATTGTTTGTCTTATCCGGGGCAGTCTTTATATCTGGGAAGAATGCCCTTGCTGTAATTGGTACTCTGCTTGTGGCGCTTTCGGTTCTCGGAGCTTTTGAAACGCCTACGGTACAGGCGTGTATTCCGCAGATGCTGAAAGGAGAGGAGATTATCAGGGGCAATGCGGTTGTGAATCAGGTGGCGTCAGTCTCTTATTTCATCGCTCCTTTGTTTGGCGGTATCTTCTATGCGGCGCTTGGATTAAAGCCAGTAATGTATGCAAGCGTCGTATGCTTCTTCATTACAGCGTTATTGGAATGTTTCATACAATTGGAAGCCCAGGCCAGAGTTTTTCAGGGAAATATCCTGTCTGTAATAAAAGATGATTTTGCCGATAGTATCCGGTTTGTGACGAAGGAGCGGCCGGATATCACGAGAATACTGCTTCTGGCTGCGGCTTCCCGCTTCTTTGTTATGGGCGTCGCGCTGGTAGGACTCCCCTTTATCGTACGGACGATACTTGCTCTGGATGCGAAATATTATGGAGGAGCCGAAAGCGCGCTGGCGGTTGCAACGATTTTGGGAAGCGTCGCTTCGGGCTTCCTTGCGGGAAAGATGATAAATAGCAGATTGTCATTTGCACTTGCGGCGATTGGCGCCTGCATGATTCCTGCCGGAGTTGTATTCCTGTTTCCCTCCGGTACGGCAATCCGCTATGCTGTGACTGTTATTTCTCTCTGTGGGATGCAGGCGGCAATCAGTATATTTTCTATCTTTGCGGTGTCAGACATTCAACAGAATACGCCAGACCATCTGATTGGGAAGATTATGGCATATACATCGGCGATTACCATGTGCGCTCAGCCAATAGGACAGATGGTTTATGGCTTTTTATTCGATAAATTTAACGGGGCAGTTTACTGTGTGCTGATTCCTACGGGCGCGGCTGTCTGCCTGATTGGCCTGTATGTTAAGAAAACGGGCGAAACTGGATGATTGTGATGGTAGTATTCCTGCTGCGTAAATATTATAATCAGACTATAACCGAAAAGGAGTACGGCGTCATGAGTTTGGGAAATCATTTATTTCATGCAAGGAAGAAAAGGGGATTGTCACAGGAGGAGGTCGCTGAAAAACTGGGGATTAGCAGACAGACGGTTTCTAAGTGGGAAACGGATGAGACGCTGCCGGATATCTGTCAGTCTAAAAAACTTGCGGTTCTTTATGGAATGTCTCTGGACGAACTGGTTGAGTTTGATATTGACGTGAAAGAAATTCAGGAAATCATCGACAAAAGCAGTGAAAAAGTGACAGAGAAGATAGACTGGACAAAGGCGTGGAGCAAGAAATATCCGATTCTGGACAGATACCAGAGAGAAGTGGATACGGCTTGCTACGTGAAGGAACTGGATAAACTGTTACATGACTTGGAAAAGAAATACGGCTATAATGAACTGGATGCATTTCTTGTACTGAAAGACATTCTGGCAACTGTATGGAAGAGTTGTAGGAAGTAATTTTCAAACACGCTCTAGAACGCCCGGGGCTTGCGAGCCGGGCGTCTTTGTGTTAGGATAAAAACAGATTAGCATGGTTCACATATAGTGAATAGAGATTAAGAAGGATGGAAGAGAAAAATAATGAGGGAGGTCTTATTATGATTTCAGGTGCATTTATGGCGCCGCACCCGCCGCTTATTATCCCGGAGATTGGCAGGGGTGAGGAGCGAAAGATTCAGGATACGGTTGACGCATACCGCGAGATAGCCGGAAGGATTGCCGCCTTAAAGCCGGAGACGATTGTTCTGATTTCTCCCCATCAGGTGATGTATGCGGATTATTTCCATATATCGCCGGGAAGCGGTGCGAAGGGGGATTTCGCGCAGTTTCGGGCGGGACAGATTCAGATAGAAGCGGAGTATGATACAGAATTCAGGGAGAATCTCTGTAAGCTTGCCGATGCAGGGAATCTGCCGGCGGGAACTATGGGAGAGCGGGACAGACAGTTAGACCATGGAACCATGGTTCCCTTATATTTTGTAAATCAGTACTGGAAGGAATACCAGTTAGTCAGAGTCGGTCTTTCGGGACTTTCTCTTTCTGCCCATTATGCGCTTGGACAGCGCATCCGGGAGACGTCGGAGATTCTGGGACGGAATACTGCGGTGATTGCCAGCGGGGATTTGTCTCACAGACTGAAGGAAGACGGGCCTTACGGCTACAGGGAAGAAGGACCGGAGTATGACAGGCGTATCATGGAGGTCATGGGAAGCGGCGATTTTGGCAAGCTGTTTGAGTTTTCTGAAGGATTCTGTGAAAGGGCCGGAGAGTGCGGACACCGCTCCTTTACCATTATGGCGGGCGCATTGGACAGAACGGAGGTTTCCGCCAGGAAGCTTTCCTATGAGGGACCATTTGGCGTGGGGTACGGCATTTGTGCTTATGAGATTTTGGGAAAGAATCTTCGAAGGAATTTTAAAGACCAGTATGATGAAAAGGATCGGGACAGAGTCCGGAAGATGCGGGCCGGAGAGGACGCGTACGTGGGGCTTGCCCGGAAAACCATAGAAGAGTATATTTTAACCGGCAGAAAGGGAAGGATACATGAGGAGCTTCCGGAAGAGATGCGCAGACAGAGGGCGGGCGTATTTGTTTCGATTAAGAAAGAAGGGCGGCTCAGGGGTTGTATCGGTACAATCCAGCCGGTGCAGGCTTCTATTGCGGAAGAGATTATAGAGAATGCCGTCAGCGCCGCTGTCAGAGATCCCAGATTCTCTCCGATTGAGCCGGATGAGCTGGATAAACTGTCGATTAGCGTGGACGTGCTGGGGGATACGGAGGAAATTGATTCGCCGGACAAGCTGGACGTGAAACGCTTCGGCGTAGTGGTAACCAAAGGATACAAAAGGGGCCTGCTGCTTCCGAATCTGGAGGGCGTGGATACGGTGGAAGAGCAGATTGCGATTGCAAAGCAGAAGGCGGGAATCGGAGAACGTGAGCAGGTGCGGCTGGAGCGGTTTGAGGTTGTGCGGCATTACTAGAGCGTGTCCCCAAACAGAAAAATGAGGACAATGTAAATGATTGGATAGAGCGGTTAGAAACAGTAATACAGAATACTTTTTCCACAGATCATGATCAAGTTGTTTTTCAAATTTATCAAACTGTAAATGCCGCCGATTTTTGCATTATTATTGTTTCCAAAAATTTGAACTATATCGAACAATTATCCAGTAATTTAAAAGAAATCACTTTTTCATTAGGAGATAAGAAGTATATTGCATTTACGATATATGAGAATATAGGATTACATAAAGATTTTGATGAAAAATTAGTAGAAGAAGAATTTTCAGAACAGCATGCCTTGATAGCAAGAATCAGAACTAAGGACAGTTATCGGAACGGCTTAGAGGGAAAGTATTTGGGAAAATGGCAGAATAATTGCAGATGCAGTATATTAAGCGGACGATACCATATCTCTGCAAGAATAGAAGCAGCGGATGAAATCTTGATGACTTTAAATGATATAGCTGCATATAAATTTGGAGAACCTGTTAACAACTTTGAAGGCGAAGTGAATATTGTGCGTCGGTTGTTGATGGAAGGAAAGGCAGAATATTTAAATGAAAGAATCTTATATGGGATTAATATGGCGAAAACTAAAATGCATTTAAATTATCATTTTGCAAAAAGCTTTAATATAACGGAAGAATATACCGAGATGGAGATTCTGAAAAACGAGATTCAATTTGTAATGAAATATTATTACAAGAATAGAAAACGGTATATGGAAGGAGAAACATAAGAATGGTTAAACGTGAAATATATGTAAATTCATTCGCCCAATATATTGAAGAAATTATGAGGATAAAGAAAAATGAAAACCTGGAAGCCGGAAACGATGTTCTATGGTTTCGGGGACACAGAAATTATGAATGGTCTTTGATCCCTTCCCTTTATAGAGGCGCAGGGAGGAATGAGACTGTAGATAACCGCGGATATACAAATATGAATCTTAGAGAAGGAATCCGCCAACAGCAGAATCACGCCAAAAACTATCAGTTTTTAAAAAATGATAATTTAAATCAGATAGAATGGATGGCCATAGCACAGCATTATGGTGTAAAAACAAGACTGCTTGATTGGACTACCTCAGCTATCCATGCATTATTGTTTGCGCTTGAAGACAAATTTACAAATGACGGTGTATTTAAAAATGAAAATAATCTGCCATGTATTTGGTGTTTGTTTCCGCAGCGTATGAATAGAGATACTGTTTCTTTAATATGTGAAGAGAATAATGCAGTTGGGAGACTTATCCCCGGGACAGAGGATGGTGGGATGAAGGAAATAATGGATTTTCTGGATAATGCGAAAAACAGCGAGGAATACAAAAAGACTTTTTTTGAAAGTGAAGAAAAAGAGGATGAGCATCTAAACTATTTATTTAATTTGGCATATTTCGAAGAACTGCTGTCGATTGTCTCAATAAGACCCAGTGTGGCTTATATGGGAGGGCTGGCGAATCCTTTGCATTACATCCTGGATAAAATATACGGACAAGGAATAGGGATATCCAGGAAGCCCGAATCCAAATTTTCTAAATTGGCTCCGTTAGCAATTATACACCCATATCATTCCGAACGTATCAGGGCGCAGCAGGGTGTTTTTACTATTTTTCCTAATTTAATAACCGATAAAGATGAAAAATTAAGCAGTATAGCCGATATGAGAAAAAACACATCAACAGCAAAATATTTAAACCGGATTATTATTCAATCACCTGAAAAGATAGCAGAAGAATTGAAAGCGCTGGGCGCTCATCGAAGCTGGCTTTACCCGGAGGAGCCTATTGTTTCCCAAGAGATTGAAAATGGATTATAAAGATTTGAAGAGGATAACTATGAGAAAACTAGCCTTAAATGATGAAATATTACTAAAAATCGAGAAACCTGCCCGTTACATCGGCGGCGAGGTCAACAGCGTCATGAAAGACCCTGAGAAAGTGGATATTCGCTTCGCCATGTGTTTTCCCGACGTCTATGAGATCGGCATGTCCCACTTAGGCATCCAGATCCTCTACGATATGTTCAACCGCCGAGAGGACGTCTGGTGCGAACGGGTGTATTCACCCTGGGTGGATTTGGACAAAATCATGAGGGAACAGCAAATCCCATTATTTGCGCTGGAATCCCAGGACCCGGTGAAGGACTTTGATTTTCTGGGGATTACTCTCCAGTATGAGATGTGTTATACCAATATTCTGCAGGTTCTGGACTTATCGGGGATTCCGCTCCACGCGGACCAGAGGGATGAGAATGACCCGATTGTCATCGGAGGAGGGCCCTGTGCTTATAATCCGGAGCCGTTGGCAGAGTTTTTTGATTTATTCTATATCGGGGAGGGCGAGACGGTATATGACCAGCTTCTGGACGCTTACCAAGCGAACCGGCAGGCCGGCGGAAGCCGGAAAGATTTTTTGGAGGCCGCCTGTCAGATTGAGGGAATCTATGTGCCCTCCTTTTATGAGACCAGGTACAACGAAGACGGTACGATTGCCGAATTTTGCCCGGTAAATTCCAAGGCCCCCGCCCGCATAAAGAAGCAGGTCGTCGTTGATGTAACGGATACCGTTTACCCGGAAAAACCGCTGGTCCCTTATATTAAGGTTACCCAGGACCGGGTGGTCTTAGAGGTGCAGAGAGGCTGCATCAGAGGGTGCAGGTTCTGTCAGGCTGGAATGCTCTACCGTCCCACCAGAGAACGGGATGTAGCGCAGTTAAAGGAATACGCCCGCCAGATGCTGAAGAGTACCGGACATGAGGAAATTTCCCTAAGCTCCTTAAGCACCAGCGATTACAGTGAGCTGAAAAGTCTGGTAACATTTCTCATCGAAGAATTTAAGGGAAAAGGGATTAATATATCCCTGCCTTCCTTAAGAATCGACGCTTTTTCGCTGGATGTCATGAGCCGTATTCAGGATGTCCGTAAGAGCAGTCTGACTTTTGCGCCGGAGGCAGGTTCTCAGAGAATGCGGAACGTTATCAATAAAGGACTGACCGAAGAGGACATTCTGAATGGGGCGGGGCAGGCTTTTGAAGGCGGATGGAATAAGGTAAAGCTTTATTTTATGCTGGGCCTTCCCACAGAGACAGAGGAAGATATGGAGGCAATCGCAGTTCTTGCAGACAAGGTGGCAAGGCGTTATTATGAGATTCCAAAGGAGCAGAGAATTGGGAAATGCCAGATTACCGCCAGTTCTTCTTTCTTCATTCCCAAGCCCTTTACTCCCTTCCAATGGGCGGAGATGCTGACCAATGAAGAATATATTGCCAGAGCCGCGATTGTAAAGCATGCCTTTTTGAATCAGCTGAACAAGAAAAGTCTCCGATATAACTGGCACGACGCGGAAGTAACCGTACTGGAAGGCGTCTTTGCGAGAGGCGACAGACATACCGGAAAAGTGATTGAAGAAGCTTACCGGCTGGGGTGTATCTATGATTCCTGGACCGAGTGTTTTGATAATGAGAAATGGATGAAAGCCTTTGAAAATACAGGCGTCGATATCGGGTTTTACAATTTAAGGCGGCGGGAGGAAGACGAGATTTTCCCCTGGGATTTTATTGATATCGGCGTTACGAAAGAATTTTTGAGAAAAGAATGGGAGCTGGCTATGAATGCTGAGGTTACGCCAAACTGCCGGACGCAGTGTTCCGGCTGCGGCGCGGCTGTCTGGAAAGGAGGGGTCTGCGTTGAAAGCAAGAATTAAATTCCGCAAATACGGGGTCTTAAAGTTTCTCGGTCATCTGGACGTGATGCGTTTCTTTCAGAAAGCGATGCGGCGGGCGGATATTCCTGTTGCCTTTACCTCCGGATATAGTCCCCATATGATTATGTCCTTTGCACAGCCCTTGGGACTTGGCATTACCAGCGAGGCTGAATACCTGGATATCGAGCTGGCGGAACCGATTTCGTCTGCGGACGCCCTTTACCGGCTGAATCAGACCATGGCGGATGGAATTGACGTGGTCAGCTTCCGTCAGATTAACGAAGATAAGAAGAGCAGCGGGATGACCCTTGTTGCGGCGGCGGAATATCTGGTTGTTCCCAGAGAAGCGGAAGCGACGGCGCTGAGGGAATATAACAGCAGCCAGCCGTTATTTTCTGCGGCTTTTTCAGATGGAATCAAGGCGTTTCTGGCCCAGCCAGAGATTATCGTTTTGAAAAAGACCAAGCGCAGTGAAAAGGAAGCGGATATCAAACCAATGATTTATGATTTTCATCTGGAGCCTTATGGAATCTGCTTAAGACTTGCCGCCGGAAGCGAGGCGAACTTAAAGCCGGATCTCGTGATGGAAACCTTCCTTGGCTTTATCAAAGAAGAAGGAAAGAAACTGCATTATCACCGCAGAGAATTGTACGCAAAGAATCTGGAAGAGGGCGAACCGGAGTATTTGTCTTTAGAAGCGCTTGGGTGGGAGATACCGTCTTTGCACTACAGCTAACTTTAGAATGGCCGGATGAATGGAAATTGTATATTTTGTCAGAAAAGGCGCTGCAAACCGGACGAAATTTGTCTGAGGCAGCGCTCTTTTTTTGTTGCGCAGTACTTTAGCAAAGTGGTATGATAGAGAACTAGAAGAAGAAATAGATTCGAGGAAAGCATGTATGAGCAAAAAAGAAGTGAAAACCAATGCCATGCGCATACTGGACCGTTTGAAAATTTCTTATACGTATCAGACCTATGAATGCGATGAATTTACCGACGGAATCCAGACAGCGGATCTTCTGGGCCTCAATCACGAGCTGGTATTTAAAACTATTGTTACTACCGGAAAAAGCGGCGCCCACTATGTATTTGTCATCCCTATAGAAGAGGAGATTGACTTTAAGAAAGCCGCAAAAGCAGTGGGAGAGAAGTCTTTGGAGATGCTGCCGCTAAAAGAGCTGACACAGGTGACCGGATATGTGCGGGGTGGCTGTACCGCTGTCGGCATGAAGAAAAAGTTCCCTACGGTGGTTCAGGAAACGGCAGGACGATTTGAGAGGATTTATGTGAGCGGCGGCAAAATCGGCATGCAGCTTTGTCTTGCTCCGGCTGATTTGTTAAAGGCAGCGAACGCAGCATTCGGCGATGTTATTCGCAAAACAGATGGGCCTACATAAGGAAACGGAGGTTTGTATTATGAAAAAGGTTGTAAAATTCGGAGGAAGCTCTCTGGCCAGCGCAGAGCAGTTTCAGAAAGTAGGAAAGATTATCCGCCAGGAGGAAGCGAGACGCTATGTGGTCCCTTCCGCACCGGGGAAACGGTTCCCAAAGGATGCGAAAGTTACCGATATGCTCTATAGCTGTTACCATCTGGCCATTCAGGAGAAGAAATTCGAGGCGGAACTTGCAGAGATCAAAGCCCGTTTTCAGGAAATTATCGACGGTCTGAAGCTGGATCTAAGTCTGGAAGGGGAATTTAAAATCATCCGGGAGAATTTCAGTAAGAAAATCGGCAGAGATTATGCCGCTTCCAGAGGAGAGTACCTAAACAGCATGATTATGGCGCATTATCTTGGATATGAATTTATTGACGCGGCAGAAGTGATTTTCTTTGATGAAAATGGGAATTTTGATGCAGAAAAGACCCAGAGCATTCTGTCCAAACGGCTGGCGCATACCAAAAAGGCTGTTATTCCCGGCTTCTACGGTATGGCGGCGGACGGCCATATCAGGACATTTTCCAGAGGAGGCTCGGACGTGACCGGCTCGATTGTTGCCAAGGCGGTACATGCGGATATGTATGAGAACTGGACTGACGTATCCGGATTCCTGATTGCGGACCCGGGAGTAGTGAAGAATCCAAAGGCGATTGATGTAATTACCTATCGGGAACTCAGAGAGCTGTCCTACATGGGAGCTTCCGTCCTGCATGAAGACGCTATTTTCCCTGTCAGAAAAGAAGGAATCCCGATTAATATCCGCAATACCAACGCACCGGAGGATAAAGGTACCCTGATTGTAGAAGCTACCTGCCGAAAGCCCCGGTTTGTGATTACCGGAATTGCCGGTAAGAAGGACTTCGCCTCTATCACGATTGAAAAAGCAATGATGAATGCGGAGGTCGGCTTCTGTATGCGGGTTCTGGATGTATTTGCCCAGAATAATATCTCTATTGAGCATATGCCTTCAGGAATTGATACTATGACGATTCTGGTGCATCAAGACGAATTTGAAGAGAAGGAGCAGAAGGTTCTGGCAGGAATCCACCGGGCTGTGGAGCCGGATTTGGTAGAAATGGAATCCGACTTGGCGCTGATAGCCGTAGTGGGACGGGGGATGAAGTCGACAAGAGGTACTTCCGGCAGAATATTTTCCGCGCTGGCGCATGCCAATGTGAATGTACGTATGATTGACCAGGGTTCCAGCGAATTAAATATTATCATCGGCGTGCGCAATCATGATTTTAATAATGCGATCAAGGCAATTTATGACATTTTTGTTACAATACAGATATAAGCAGGTATAAATTATGATAGATTTTCATACACATATATTTCCAAATAAGATAGCGAAAAACACAATCGCTGTTTTAAGTACAAAATGTGAAGCAAATCCCCATACAGACGCAACCGCCGCGGGCTTAAGAGAATCCTCTGAGAAAGCAGGCATCGACTGCTCCGTTATTCTTCCGGTGGCAACCAGACCGGAACAGTTTATCACCCTTAACCGTTTTGCGGAACAATTCCGGGGAGAGGACCGTTTGCTGTCCTTTGGAGGAATCCATCCGGAAACTACTGACTATAAGGGAGAATTACAGTATCTAAAAAAACATGGATTTAAGGGAATCAAGCTTCACCCCGATTACCAACAGACTTTTATTGATGATATCAAGTATAAGCGTATCATTTCCTACGCCAGCGAGCTGGGGCTGATTGTCAGCATCCACGCAGGCTTTGACCCGGGTTACAAAGAGCTTACCCATTGCACTCCGGAAAGAGTGGTTCATATGGTGGATGAGGTGCGGCCGGATAAACTGATTCTGGCACATATGGGAGGATTCTTCCGATGGGACGAGGTAGAGCAGTACCTGATTGGAATTCCAGCCTGGTTTGATACGGGAATGGTCTTTAGCTATATGACAGACGGACAGTTTATACGAATTGCAAGAAAACAGGGGATTCACCGGATTCTCTTTGCCACAGATTCGCCCTGGGGAGACCAGACGGCATTTGCAGAACATGTAAAACATCTGCCGCTGACGGATGAGGAAAAACAGATGATATTCCATACGAATGCAGAAAAGCTGCTTGGTATGAAAATTCCGGTCTGCGATACCGAATAAACGGGTCCTGCTTTCCTGGCGCTCCAGACCCCGGTAAACGGTAACGGGCGTTCGGCCCGGACAGAGGAATTATAGATTATCAATAGTGAAACAAAGAAGGAGACAGAGAATATGGCACAGATTATGACACCAGAAGGGTATGTATCGCCTCTTACTATTCGGGAAACCGAAGTTGCGATTAAGGAGGTCAAGGACCATTTTCAGAGCGCCCTTGCCAAATCCCTGCATTTAACAAGAGTTTCAGCTCCGTTATTCGTAAAGCCGGAAAGCGGCCTGAATGATAACCTGAACGGCGTAGAGAGGCCGGTAGCTTTCGGTATTAAGGAGCAGGAGGATGATACGGCGGAAATCGTGCATTCTCTCGCCAAATGGAAACGTTTTGCGCTGAAGAAATACGGCTTTCATTCAGGGGAAGGTTTGTATACGGATATGAGCGCAATCCGCAGAGACGAAGATACGGATAACATTCATTCCATTTACGTAGACCAGTGGGACTGGGAGAAGGTGATTTCCAGAGAGGAGCGCAATACGGAGACCCTGCAGTACACCGTAAGAAAGGTCTATGCGGCCCTGAAGGATACGGAGGATTATATGTCGAGAAGATATAATTACATCGAATCGCAGCTTCCGGAGGATATTACGTTTATTACTTCCCAGGAGCTTCTGGATTTGTATCCGGATTTAACGGCAAAGGAGCGGGAATATGAGTATGCTAAGGCAAAGGGAGCAATCTTTATATCCCAGATAGGAAAGATTCTTTCTTCCGGTGAAAAGCATGACGGAAGAGCGCCGGACTATGACGACTGGGAGTTAAACGGGGATATAATCGTATATTATCCGGTGCTTGATATTGCGCTGGAGCTGTCTTCTATGGGGATTCGCGTGGATGAGGCCTCTCTTGCCAGACAATTGAAAGCGGCAGGATGTGAGGAAAGAAGAGAACTTGCTTTCCAGAAATCTCTGCTGAACGGGGAACTGCCCTTTACCATCGGCGGCGGAATCGGACAGTCCCGGATTTGCATGTATTATTTACGGAAGGCACATATCGGGGAAGTACAGTCTTCCATCTGGCCGGAAGAAATGAATCGAATTGCGGAGGAACACGGGATACAGCTTTTGTAATGGATTTTACTATAACCGAGAATTTTTATAATATATTTATCTGAATAGTTTTTATTATCCAGTCTCACCACGGATTATATTATGTATTATTCTAATGGGTATAATTAAATTCAGGCAATAAATTCAGGCAAATTCACTTAAAAATACTTGATTTTATTGCATGACTATGTTATATTTAGAGAGTATGCCGCACAATGAGGTTTTAAGTGCTGTATCATTCTGATACGGTCACCGTAATTGGCGAGTAATGATAATAGGAGGTGCTATATGTACGCAATTATAGCAACAGGTGGTAAACAGTACAAAGTATCTGAAGGCGATATCATTAA
>CATJPU010000221.1 GCA_949742505.1 uncultured Lachnospiraceae bacterium
CAGATTTATTCGGGAAGGGATTCGTCTGATTTTGTTGTATCTGTATGAGAGAAAACAGCCGTCGAAGGCGGCGGCAGGAATTGCTTCCTATCTTGGGTGCGGGTTTTACTGCGAAGCAGACTCAAGATACGCTTTGAGATTTGAGCGCGAGATAGAAGAAGAGAGCCGCGAATGCGAAGTAAGCGTGTTCTGGAATTATTTTCAGCGCTGGAAGAAATATTATCCGATGGAACAGGCAGAGCGGAAGCGGTATTTGCAATGGGCGGAGAAAATCGTGTATGGCAGGGCGGATGCAATTGTGGACGGACAGCACAGGAATCATTATGGAGCTTCTGCGGAATTGCTGGCAATGGTGGCTGAGATAAAAGAGGATATGGGGACACCGGGAGCGAAGCAGGAAATTTTTGCAGAATATAAGAGGAAATTCCCGAGGCATTCTTCGTTTCAGAAAGAGATGAAGCATTATTTTTTGAATTAATGCAATGATGTACCAGAGCGTGTCCCCAAATTGTTTTCTGGAAAGGGAGAGGTATATGGGTAAAATAAAAATTCCGGTAGGGCGTTCGGGTTTTGCGGATATACGGACAAACGGTTATTATTTTATTGATAAAAGCGCGCTGATTGAGGAGCTGCTTAAAACAGATGCAGCGCAGGTTACGCTGATAACCCGTCCCCGGCGTTTTGGAAAAACGCTGATGATGAGTATGTTATCTGAATTTTTCGATATTCAGAAAGACAGCGCGGCTTTGTTTAAAGGTCTGAAGGTTTTTGATAATCGGGAATTGTGTGATAAATGGATGAATCAGTATCCGACTTTGTTTTTATCTTTTAGAAGCGTGGAAGGACTGAACTTTGACAAAGCATATTCAAAACTGGAGGCTGTTGTGGCACAGTGTTATACAGAACAGATTGATTTGCTGAACAGCGACAGGGTGAATGCGTATGAAAAGGCATTTTTCGACAGAATTGCGTCCAAAAGGGCAAGCCGGGAGGAAATAGAAAATAGCCTGTTTTTGCTGACTAAGTTAATGAGGGCGCATTATGGAAGACCGGTTATTCTTTTGATTGACGAGTATGACGTTCCACTTGCCAAAGCAAATGATAAAGGGTATTATACGGAAATGCTTGATGTAATCAGAGGTATTGTACAGGCTGTCAAGGACAATGATTCGCTAAAATTTGCCATAATTACGGGATGTCTGAGGATTGCAAAAGAAAGCATCTTTACCGGAACGAATAATTTGATTGCGGATACGATTTCCGATACGAGGCTGAATGAATATTTCGGGTTTACGCAGAGAGAAGTTGATAAGCTGCTTCAGGATACGGATTTGGAAGTTCATGCCGGAGAGATGAAGGAATGGTACGACGGGTATCGTTTTGGCAATTGTAATGTATATTGTCCCTGGGATGTAATGAATTACGTACAGGATTTAATGCTGGATTCAAAGGCAAAACCGGCCGGGTATTGGAAAAATTCAAGCGATAATGCGGTTATCCGCTCTTTTATTGACTATTCCGGTGATGCGATTACGAAGAAGATGGAAGTTTTGTTGTCCGGTGGATACATTATACAGCGGGTGAAGGATGATTTGACTTACGATTATCTTCATTCTTCAGAAGAGAATTTATGGAGCGTGTTGTATCTTACAGGATATCTGACACAGATGGAAGAAACAGAAGCAGGGAAAGAGATACCGAAGGATAGTATGGCGCTTGTGATTCCGAATCTGGAGGTGAAAGAAATCTTTGAGTCTGCAATAAAGACATGGTTTGAGGACAGTTCCCGGACATGGGACCGGAAAGCCTTATTTGCGGCCGTATGGAATGAAAATGCAGAGGAACTGACCAGAGAGATGACAAAATTGCTGCGGAAAACAATCAGCTATCACGACTATAGAGAAGATTTTTATCATGCATTTCTTGCAGGGATATTCGCTGGAGCAGGATATAATGTGGAATCGAATAGGGAGCATGGAGAAGGCCGCAGTGATATTATTGTACAGGATTATGTGGGAGACCGTATGGCAGTCTTTGAAGTGAAATATTCCAGAAAACAGGAAGAACTTGTCAGGGATTGTGAAGAAGCGATTGCGCAGATAGATGCGAGAAACTATGCGGAAGAATTTAAAGATGATTATGCGCGGGTGATATGTTACGGTATTTCTTTTTTTAAAAAACGATGCCTGGTATTTCTTTTATAGGAAATTATGTCAATACTTTTTATGGCCAAAATAAGCGTATTAAGGTCAAAATGGAAGAAAAGGCAATGTATTTGGATTCATCATAAGAGGGGAACATGACTATGCCAAAGGAAAAAAGGACAATTGCAAAATGGTTTCGATATATCCTTCCAATTATCCTGATACTTATCATTGTTTTTACAGTAATTGGGTACAAGCGGGACAGCGCCGATTTGGAGCGGCAATCGCGGGCAGCTCTTAAGAAGCTTCTTTCCTGCACTCTGCAGCAGGCAGAGGATTTTGATGCGGCGGCAGAGACAACTCAGGCGGTTATGGAATCAGCGGCGGCTGGCGGGACCGGGTTGACACAAGATGATAAATTACAGGATTACCTTATAGAACAATTTAGCGATTCCATGACAGAAGCATGTATCGAAGAGCTTGCAATGAACCGGACCTTTTACCAAAGTATTGCATTGATTAAGCAGTTTAATTCTGCCATTGAAGCCAGTGAAATTGAGTTAGTACAGTGCGCTGGCGAACAAAAAGGTTATTCTTTTTCAGCGGAATTAAAAACGTCGGCAGGAGATTCTGTTGCGGCTGCAAAGGGGATAATTTCAATGAAAAAGGACGAAGACAGATGGAAGGCGTCTCACATCACTCTGACTATAATTCAGTCCTATTAGGACAAAGTTATCAGGGTGGAAAAATGAGACGTAAAAAGCGCGAGATTTTGTCGATCTTGCGGTGACTTGCATAAATTCTGTCACTGAGCAATCACAGAAATGGACTCTGAAAAAGATTGATATTATCCGTACTATTGCGTATAATAGAAATGTAAAGAAAGTAAAG
>CATJPU010000222.1 GCA_949742505.1 uncultured Lachnospiraceae bacterium
CAACTAGCCCAGTTAATAGGGGCGTGTAGCTCAGGTGGTAGAGCACTTGACTTTTAATCAAGTTGTCCGGGGTTCGAATCCCCGCACGCTCAGGTGTAAGAAATGGCGCAATTCCTTAGTTTTCATGGGGTTGCGCTATTTTTGGCAATTTTAAAAGTAGCAGAAAGTAAGCGGAAGTAATAGGAAGTAAATGTCTCAATCGCGTCGCATAGAGAGATGATGTCTCAATTTGGTCTCAAAAATTCATAGCGGATTCTACTGCAGAAGCAGCATCTTCTCTTTCCAGTATAATATGGTTATACACGTCCAGAACCATCTTCTCAGTATCGCCCATCAGCTTCGCAATATGCTTAATAGAGATAGCTGGTATTTGGTAACAAAGATTAGTGCAGTAATTATGACGGAACACATGGGCGGTAAGACCGGTTATAGACTCCTTGGATTCTTCCTGAAGCGCACAGACAATTCGGCGCCACATTTTATCATAGCTGCTCTTTGTGACAGGCTTGCCGTTGTGCATTGTGAACAGATACGTCTTACCGCTGGAACGGCGGGCATTAACATAGTTTACAATGACGGGAGCGATTTTGCTTGGAATGGGGAGCGTCCGGTAACCATTGCTGCTTTTCGGCTCCTTGGTTGACGGGGCGTTATTCGTCAGTTCATGGGCCTTATTTACAGTCAGGGTAAGAAGTTTCGTGTTAACATCAAAAACAGTCAGAGCAAGGGCTTCGCCGCGTCTGAGGCCGCATCCGTACAGTATGTAGAGGAACGCCTTGTCACTGTCTTTCAGTTTGGCAGAAAAAACGGCGGCTTTCTCATAGTCATAAAGCGCGCGCTTCTCCGAGGGAGTATATTTGATGGCATCTGTATTTGCAAAAATATCCTCAAAAACATTAGAGGGAAACAGATGATCGGCAACGGCAGATTTTAGAACCTGCTTGAAGGTGAGATGAATCTGCTGCTGGGTCCGTTCCTTGCCCTTGGTGTTATTGAGAACGAGCTGAAGGTGTATCCGGTCGATATCGCTTAATTTGACGTGTTCGAGAGCAGAGAAATGCAATCTCATCTTTTCAGATATGCTTCCGGGACTCTATATTCCGCCTGAATTGTTCTACCATCTTCTCCAGAGCTCCGCTGCACTTCTTTGTACGAAGGTTTACGCGGTGCTGGTACCATCTGGATTATAAAAACCGTCCCAGAGTCTGGCGCGATAGGAGGACAATTGTAATAAAATACGCGATAAAGATAACGATTTTCGTAGTTGTCCTTTAGGTGTCGGTAGCAATAATCATTAAGCACATCTGCACATTAAGATGAGGATTTGTTTCCTTAGAGTGCTCTTGCGCGCTTGCGGTAAAACCCTCCATCTACTAAAATAGCTGTCTTAATGGAATGCTTTTCGATATTTTTTCTTTTGTTTTCTTTGCTCATTATTTCCTCCAACAAAAATACCCCAAGTCTCGTTACGTCCCTTATAGTGAGAGAACTACTGCTAGGGGTATGTTCATACAATGTAACTTTTTATTACATTTACATAGTATAGCCTAGAAGTAAAAAAACAAGACTTTAAAATGAAAAAAACATAAAAAAACCGCCTGTTCTAATTTATTCAGCCCTTTTCGATTTCTAAAAACATAGTCAACAGCTTCTTTTTCCATAACACCGATAATACTCTCTGTTTCGTGGTTAATTGTATAGTCGTGCCGCTGACATTCCGGTTCTGTTACTCCGTCATATCTTAACCAAAATACGCCATCTATCCAGTCTTGGTCTGAAAATTCTTTATGAGATTTCAAAAATGTTAACGCGTTTGCCTTTGATTTAATCATATCTTCCTTCTTTCTTCCGGCGCATCCCCGCCGGGTGGGTGCAGTTAATTATATCTGTAATATTTTTTTGCATCAGCCATGCATTCAGTCTTTGTATAACCAAATACTGCGGCATTTCCCCAGTCATTTCTTGCGACCCATTCCGTAACCATACCGTTTCTTTTCGCCCGGCTATTATACGGATTATAATTTTCGATTTTTTCAAATATTAAATCTGTAATTTTTCATTTTCCATATCCTTCGTTCCTTTGATAAGTTTTGTTTCTTGCTATGGTTATACTATATCGCTAAAATTAGTGAATAAAAACGCTTGCTTCACAAAAATTTGAGATTTTTCTTGACTTTTTAATCTCGGAAATATACAATATAATCAAGAAAGAAAAGAGGTGGTTTTTAAGATGCTGGAATATAAGATTGATATAATCAAGGAATTAGAAAACGTGGGCGTAAATACTACGGTAGCAAGAAAAACTGGGGTTTTCGGGCAAGAGACAATGAGAAAATTTAGAAATAAAGATACCTCTATATCATTGGATAACCTAAATCGGCTTTGTTGTATACTGGAGATGCAGCCAAGAGATATTATTAAGTATATAGAGACTGATGCTGATAGAGAAAAAATAATCTCAAAAATTAGAGAAAAAGGATTGGCAATCACTAAAAATTGCGATAATGTATAATTGTCAAGAGGGCAAGGCTTGGCAACCCGAAAGGAGGAAAATAGATGGAGGTAATAGAGATGACAGAGAAAGAAAGACAAGATACTAAGATGGCCACGTTGTACGAGTTGAGATTGATTTTTACGCAAGGGGAAAAGAAAGAGTATACAACCGAAGAAATTGTTGAATTGTTGGACAAGATAGCAACAGCGAAAGACCAAAAGTAAAAAGGACTCACAGAAAGGGCGGGCTTGCCACCGCCCCAACTGTAAAAATAGGATAGCATGGATTTTAATATTAACCAAGTTGTCCGAGGTTCGAATCCCCGCGCGCTCAGGTTTAAGAAATAGCGCAATTCTTTGTTTTCAAGGGATTGTGCTATTTTTTTGTGGTTTTAAAAGCGGGGTAAAGCAGATGAAAATAATGGTAGGTAAATGTTTCAATCGCGTCTCACAGAGGGATGATTTCTAATTTGGTATCAACAATTTATGGCAGATTCTACTGCGGAAGCAGCATTTATATTCTGGAAGTCAAATTGATATTGCTTTCAGAGATAAAGCCATTCCTGTTGATGCAGTATATTCGGAGAAAATTCTTTTAAATAATGAGACAAAAAGACCTTTTGAGTTGTTATATATACGAGTACTCAAGAAGGGGGGAGCATGTTGGATATTACGCAAGTCTACAATGACAATAAGAACTCGGTTTATCGGCTGGCGTTGACATACCTGCATTCACAGGCTGAAGCGGAAGATGTCTGCCATGATGTATTTATAAGGATGATAGAGCGTAAGATTTCCATTTTACCGGGGAAAGAGCGGGCATGGCTTTTGACTGTGACAGCGAATGAATGTAAGAACCGGCTGAAATTTTGGAACCGCCACAAAAATGAAGAGTTATTGGAATATATTCCTCAGGAGGATACAGGCTCACCGAATATATTAGATGTCGTTATGTCATTGTCAGAAAAAGAACGAGCGGTAATCTACCTTTACTATTATGAGGGATATGCAACGGAAGAGATTGCCGGGATTCTAAAAATTACTGCTTCGGCAGTAAGATCTCGGATGGAGCGGGCCCGGAAGCATTTAAAAAGTAAGCTGGAAGGAGAATTGTCATGATGGATGAATATAGAAAGAAGTATCGTGAGCAGATGGAGAAGGTAACATTATCAGATGCGGCCGATCAGGCAATTTTGGAGGATATTTTGAAGGCTGGTACCCGGAAAAGGGCGCCATATGTGATAGGGGCAAAGAGAACGATAAGCGCAGCCATGATTGCCGCAGTTCTCGTAATGGTTTCTTCTGTTACCGTATTTGCAGGCATGATTATCCGCAAAATTATCATTGAGTCGAAGAAAGAGGAGTCATATCTGGAGGGAATCGGGACGGTAGATGTGGGAGAGTCTTATTATTATGATTTTCTGGCAGGCGATTCTGGCGAGCTGTATGTTCTTACGGATAATGATTATAAGGGTTCATTGACGGATCATCAAGTCATAGCGTGGAAAAGTACGAACAAAGGGGATACATGGGAAGAAGTTCTGTGTCTGCCGGATGAGTTAGAGGGAGAATTCGACTTGTTTGCCGGCGATCTCAGAGAGGGAGAAGCCGGACTTGAGGCGCTTGTACTTGTGGAGGAAAAGAATAACGAAGCGGAGGATGGATACGTGAACCGAGTGTATCAGATTACAGCAGATTCCTATAAAGAGTATGACATGGATGAGGTGTATGCAAGGTTAGGGTATCCGGATGCTTTGTGGAATATGAACTATGTGAACGAACACATGATTGCTCTGATTGGGACAGAGGACTGCCTGCTGTATGATACGAATACAGAAAAAGTCGTAAAAAGCTTGCCGTATAATGCGAGCAGGGAGGGATGGCTGAAAACCAGGGATCAGTTTCTGCTGTATGGGGACGGGATTTATATCTGCATTGATGCAGAAACGCTGAAGGAACAGGAGCCGGAGGAAGGACTACAGGAATTTGTGCGGATGATGTATGAGAAAAATACGGATGGCGTTCTGCCGCCTATGGCTGTATGGAATGATACGGTGGTATGTGTAACAAGATCCGGTATTTATGAATATCAGGACGGAGAGATTACG
Organism: uncultured Lachnospiraceae bacterium; assembly: GCA_949742505.1. GTDB lineage: Bacteria > Bacillota > Clostridia > Lachnospirales > Lachnospiraceae > Claveliimonas. The sequence continues at coordinate 4,602 of CATJPU010000222.1, forward strand.
CAGATTAGGAGGCTTTCGACTGCTGTGACGAAAGGCTATGCATTCAATGGCCTGTTACCGGTGTGCAAGACGCAGGATGGCGAGTATTATGTATGCACATTTGGAGATGCGGGAATGGATTTGTGGCATATCCATGGCGAGACGGAAGAGATGAAATAGTTTGGTACTATAAGAGAATGGATTTTGTAAAATTGTTGGGAGAATGATACGAGGAGGTAAACTATGAGAAAAAAGAGTTATTTGTTATCTGTGACTACTATGGCAGTTGTGCTGGTATGTCTGGCGCTTCCCGGATGCGGTCAGGGGACTGGCGGCGGCCGCGCCTCTGAAATGCTCGGAGAGCATATGAAGTTTGGAACTTACCAGGGCGAAGAAATTGAGTGGCGCGTGATTGACGCCGATGATGAAAGCGGAAAGGCGCTGCTGCTAAGCGAATACGGACTGGATGCAAAGCCGTATCATGAAGATTTTTCACTTGATATCAAATGGGAGGACTGTACCTTGCGTCAGTGGCTGAATCAGGATTTTTATGAAGAGGCTTTCAAAGAGGAGGAACAGGAAAAAATCTTATTGTCAGAGTCGAAGGGATTTCCAAAGTATAATACGCGCGTTCCGGGAAATGATTATGGCAGACTGGAGCGGGAGACGCAGGACTATGTATTTCTGCTCAGTTATACAGAGGTTTATCAGTATATCAATGATACCTATGGTGAGGAATCGGATCCTGCCAGGCTCTGCTATCCCACAGAATATACGAGGGAGCACACCAATGTAAAGCTATACAATGATGCATGCGGATGGTGGCTGTGCGCCGGCGGACGGGGCTATGAGGGGGAAAGACACTGTCCTTGCGCTGTCTCCGTCCATGGAGCAATCGTTATGCAGGAAAAGGTAAACAGCGATAACTATGCCGTCCGCCCTGCCATATGGATAAAATTATAAAAAGCGGAAAGAAAATATTGCGGCCTGCCGGAAGGGGGTGTTATGATTAGGTAAGAATTTTAAAAGTTTGTCAATGGTTAAATATATTGCCGGGGAAGTTTCGGCGGCATGGAGTGTATAGATACGAATGGAAAAAACGGGTTCTAATTATATAAGGGGGATTGACGGGTTAAGGGCGGTTGCGGTACTGATGGTGCTGGCATATCATTTGAAGCTGCCTTTTGCCGGATGCGGTCTGCTTGGCGTTACGGTATTTTTTGTGATATCGGGATTTCTGATTACCCGTATCCTGATAACGGAAATAGTGAGTACAGGTACGGTTAATCTGAAGAATTTCTGGGTAAAGCGTATCCGGAGGTTATTACCGGCTGTTCTGACGATGATAATAGCGCTGATATTTGCGAGCGCTGTATTTGACAGAGTGTTATTTACAAAGACTTGCGAAGATCTCTGGCCGACTATTTTCTTCTATAATAATTGGCATCAGATATTGAATCAGGTTTCTTATTTTGAAAATGCAGGCGCGCCGTCGCCGCTGACTCACTGTTGGTCGCTGGCAATTGAAGCGCAATTTTATCTGGTATATCCGGTATTGCTGCTGGTTATTGGCAGATTTAAGAAGAGAAAAGCCTGGTTAGCGGGGGTGACGATTGCATTAGCAGCGGCTTCGCTTGGATTGATGTGGTTTCTCTTTGACCCGGCAAAGGACCCAAGCAGAGTGTATTATGGTACGGATACAAGAGCATTTTCATTATTATTTGGAGGATTGCTGGCGCAAATAGAGAGCGTAGGCGGTATAGAGAAGAGGCTACCGGGGATATTACGTGATATCGCAGGAGTTATATCGCTTATCGTACTTCTCGGTATGATGGCGGCAGTGGATGGATATGCGGTTTTTCTGTATAAAGGAGGACAGGGTATTGCGTCGTTGCTTGCAGTTCTGATGATTTATGCTGTTTTGAATCATAACGGAGTTTTGAATAAACTTTTCAGCCTCAGCCCGCTTGTTTGGATTGGAGAGCGGTCGTATGGAATCTATCTGTGGCATTATCCGGTTATGCTTTTAATCAGCGGCGGGAGAAAAGCAGCATGGTGGATGATGCTTGTTGAAGTTCTGCTGACAGGCGTCTGCGCTGCACTGTCCTATCGCTTTATAGAGACGCCTATCCGCCATGGGGCTATCGGACGCAATATTGCAATTATGAGAAGCCAGCCAAAGACAGGCCGGGAGCGGAAAAAGCAAATTCGGACAATATGGAGGAATGCCGAAGTGGTGTCTGGCGCTTTGCTGATTGGAATTGGCGCCATGCTGTGCGTAGCTTATGTGCCGCGGGAGAGGGCCCTTGGAGATGTCGATAAGATGAAGAAGAATGCAGAAAATGCATATGAACTTACCAGTCAGAAGACTGCCCAGTTAAAACATGGAGAGAAGGGTTCTTCCGGGGCAGAAGCTAAGAAAGAGAAAAAGAATCTGACCGAGGAGGAACTGCTTGCAAATTTGAAGCTTTTACTGATTGGAGATTCCATAGCGCTGGATGTGACAGATGTTTATTATGAAACCTTTGCGGATAGTATCAGCGATACGGAGATTGGGAGAAACGCAGTAGAAAGCGTTGACATATATGATTCCTACGTTCAGGAAAATGGATGGAACGGAGACGGCGTAATCTTTGCACTGGGTTCTAACGGGCCTCTTTATGACACGCTTCCAGCGCTGAGGGAGAAGATGGGAAGAGAAAAACCGCTGTTTTTAGTTACGATTAGAGCTCCTCATGAAGAATGGGAGGATTCCAATAATCAGGAAATGAGACAGTTTGCGGAGGAAACAGAGCATACTTATGTGATAGACTGGTACAAAGCCAGTGAAGGAAAGAAAGAATGGTTTGATGAAGACGGGACGCATTTACTGCCGGAGGGAGCGAAGGCCTACAGAGATTGTATCAGGCGGGCTGTTTTGAAGGTATATGCGGATTGAGCGCAGGTGTGATTTGACAAGAGTAAGAAATTGTGGTAGGATACTGAATGTCCTGAAATGTTGGGAATCAGTGTTTGGGACATTTCATAGGCGGATATGGCGGAATTGGCAGACGCGCTAGACTTAGGATCTAGTGTCTCGGACGTGCAGGTTCAAGTCCTGTTATCCGCATTGAATAAAAAGTACCGGATGCCTTCGGTAAGGCGGTTCCGGCGCTTTTTATTTTAATGTCAGAAATTTTGCTTTGTATAATAGAGACTTCCGAGAGGATGCGCGCTTTAGTGTTAAGATTTTAATAATTATTTCGGGAAATTTAATTTTTACTTAGTATCTTTGAAATGAATTTTAGTGTATAATAATTCTATTCGGCAATTCTGTATGTGCAGTTCAGTGCATATACAGGGAAAAGGGAGAGGGAGTATGGCGGAACCTGTGTTGGGGAATCCACAGAATACAATAGAAGTTCTTAAGAAATATAATTTTACATTCCAGAAAAAGTATGGACAGAATTTTTTGATTGATACGCATGTGCTTGATAAGATTATTCGCGTGGCCGGGATACGGAAGGAAGATTTTGTACTTGAGATAGGACCGGGAATTGGGACGATGACGCAGTATCTGGCTCAGGCGGCAGGAAAAGTAGCGGCTGTTGAGATTGATAAGGCGTTGATTCCGATACTGGAGGATACCTTGTCGGAGTACAACAATGTAAAGATTATTCAGGCAGACGTTCTGAAACTGGATATCCAAAAGATGCTTGAAGAGGAACGCTGGGAGAGACCGTTTAAAGTGGTGGCGAATCTTCCCTATTATATTACAACGCCGATTATTATGGGATTATTTGAAATGCATGTTCCGATAGAGAGTATTACTGTGATGGTTCAGAAAGAGGTTGCCGAGCGCATGCAGGCCGGGCCGGGTACGAAGGATTACGGAGCGCTGTCTTTGGCGGTGCAGTACTATGCCAGACCATATATTGCGGCCAATGTTCCTCCCAACTGTTTTATGCCGAGACCTAAGGTTGGTTCGGCGGTTATCTGTCTTCGCCGTCATGAAGAGCCGCCGGTCAGGGTAGAAGATGAAGCGCTGATGTTTCGGATTATCCGGGCGTCCTTTAACCAGAGAAGGAAGACTTTGGCAAATGGTCTGAACAATGCCCCGGACCTTGATATACCGAAGGAGGTAATTATAGAGAGTATTCGCAAGATCGGCAAGGAGGCCGGCGTGCGGGGGGAGACCCTGACTCTGGAAGAATTTGCAGAACTCAGCAATTATATTTGTAAACAGATGTAACGTATTTGGTTGTTCACGACTGAATAGTTGCGGATAAATGAATAGTACGCCATTTCATAAATGCCCATACACTAAGCACCCGCTATTTGTGCCGTTGCTGTGTTGGCTTCAATTGACGATGTCACAACATCGCCTCATTCAGCCGCCTTGCACTGGCACAAATATCAGGCGCTTAGTATACGAGTATTTATGAAATGGTGTACTAACAAAAGTAAGGTCCTGTAACTTGCTGACCCGGTTTTGTAGTAGGAAGGAGAGAGCTATGAGTAATTTTTCACCGAAGATGTTATTTGAAATTACCCCAGAGATTACCCATTTGGCAGAGCTGTGTGAAGAGAGCAACGCAATCGATAAGGAGTTATATGGAATATATGACGTGAAGCGGGGACTGCGCGATATGCATGGAAAGGGAGTCCTTGCGGGTTTGACGAATGTTTCGGATGTACGCGCGAAGAAGATTGTAGACGGGGAGGAAGTGCCCTGCGCCGGGAATTTGTATTTCCGTGGATACAATATTAAGGATTTGGTACAGGGATTTTTGAAGGCGGACCGGTATGGGTTTGAAGAAACGGCATATCTGCTGCTGTTTGGAGAGCTGCCGACGAAGAAGGAACTGGAGAATTTTCGGGAGATGCTGGCGGACAGGAGAACCCTTCCGCCGAATTTTGTGAGAGATGTTATTATGAAAGCTCCCAGCCGGGATATGATGAATAGTTTATCCCGGTCCATTTTGAATTTGTATACATATGATGCTAAGGCGGATGATACTTCTATTCCCAATGTACTGCGTCAGTGTCTGAATCTGATTAGCCAGTTTCCCATGCTGATGGTGTATGGATATCATGCTTATAATTATCGGAGAGGAAGAGATTTGTTTATTTACGCGCCGCAGCCGGAGCTGTCTATGGCGGAGAATATTCTGATGATGCTTAGAGAAGACCGTCAGTATTCTAAGCTGGAGGCGCGGATTCTGGATATGGCGATGGTTCTTCATATGGATCATGGCGGAGGTAACAACTCTACATTTACTACTCATGTGGTGACTTCCTCAGGAACGGATACCTATTCGACAATGGCGGCTGCGATGGCCTCTTTGAAAGGGCCGAAGCATGGCGGGGCGAATATTAAGGTTACCAAGATGTTTAATGATATGAAAAAGGCGGTTCAAGACTGGGAGGATGAATCAGAGGTAAGACAGTATCTGTATGATTTGCTGGATAAAAAGGCATTTGATCAGAAGGGGCTGATTTACGGAATGGGGCATGCGATTTATTCCGTATCCGATCCGAGAGCAGAGATTTTCAAGTCTTTCGTTAAGCAGCTTGCTTCGGAAAAAGGATATGAGAAGGAGTATTCTCTTTATGAGAAGGTAGAGCGTCTGGCGCCGGAAGTTATCGGCGAGCGCCGAAGGATGTACAAGGGCGTTAACGCCAATGTGGATTTCTACAGCGGCCTGGTATATCAGATGCTGAATCTTCCGCCGGCTCTCTACACGCCGATTTTTGCGGCGGCAAGGATAGTGGGATGGAGCGCCCACCGGCTTGAGGAGCTTAAGAATGTGGATAAGATTATCCGTCCGGCTTATAAGGCCCTTGCGCCGCACCGGGATTATATAGCGATGGAAGACAGATAAGGGGTGGCATGAATGAAACAGGAATTCTATTATCCGTCCAGCGACGGGCAGACGAAGATTCATGGGATTATATGGAGACCGGAGAAGCAGGCGAAGGCTGTATTGCAGATCTGCCATGGTATGGTGGAATACATCGACCGTTATAATGATTTTGCGCAGTATTTGGCAGAACGGGGCGTCTGTGTCGTTGGGCACGATCACCTGGGACATGGAAAGTCGGTGCAGTCAGAAGAACATCTTGGTTTCTTCCATGAATCGCATGGAAATAAATATGTGATTACCGATATTCATAAGCTTCGCAGAATGACGGAACAGGATTATGCAGGCGTACCGTATTTTATGATGGGGCACAGTATGGGGTCTTTTCTGCTTCGACAGTATCTTACGATGAGGGCAGAGGGACTTGCAGGGGCGATTATTATGGGGACGGGCTATATGCCTTATGGACTTCTCGCAGCGGGCCAGATGGTCTGCAGGTCAATTGCAGCAGTGAAAGGCTGGAAGTACAGAAGTGAATTTGTGAATCAGCTTGGAATGGGCGGTTATAATAAGCAGTTTGAGCCAAGCGAAAGTACCAAAGACTGGATAACCTCTGATGAGGAGATGCGGAGGAAATATGAAGCAGATCCTCTGTGCAGTTTTTTATTTACGGTAAATGGATATTATCAGATGTTTGAAGGTATGAAGACGCTGACAAAGAAGAGAGCAATGGATAAGATCCCGGGGAGTCTTTCGGTATTTTTCGTATCGGGGGCGGAAGACCCGGTTGGCTCTAATGGAGAAGGCGTAGCCAGAGTATTTCACAGATATGAGAAGGCAGGTATTCAGGATGTGGAGATGAAGCTATATCCGAAAGGCCGTCATGAGATACTGAATGAATCGAATAGAGAACAGGTGTATGAAGATTTGTACCAGTGGATAAAGGATAGGATATAGGGAAGACGGAAGCAATGAAGAAGAATAAAAGACAGCAGAAGCGCTTGGGAAATAAGCTGCTTCTGCTGCTTATTGTACTGGGTATCTTTGGAGGATGCTATACTTATTTTGTAGATTCGGAATTTCCGGAGAAATTTATAGCTGCAGTGGAGGACTGTGCAAAAGGGCTGGAAGGTTTAGCGGATATCCTGTCGGGAGACGGGAATGAACCGTCCGTATCGCTGGAAGACATTCCGGAATTTTCCGGTGAGCCATACATCGTGGTGGAGGGGAATGAGCCGGATTTTTCCGAGGAGGAGAAGACAGAGGAATCCTTTGAAGAATACAGTGAACTGGACCGTCTGGGAAGATGCAGGGAGGCCTGTGCTAACGTGGGGGAGGATTTGATGCCGACGGAAGAGAGGGGCAGCATCAGAGAAGTGAAACCCAGCGGATGGGAGAATGAATACTATGATTTTGTGGATGGCGGGTATGTATATAACCGCTGTCATCTGATCGGTTATCAGCTTGCCGGGGAAAATGCCAATGAAAAGAATCTGATTACCGGTACAAGATATATGAATGTAGAAGGCATGCTGCCTTTTGAAAATCAAGTGGCGGAATATGTGCGGGAGACGGGGAATCATGTGCTCTTTCGGGTGACGCCGGTTTATGACGGAAAGAACCTGGTAGCATCAGGCGTGCAGATGGAAGCCGAGTCGGTGGAAGACGACGGCAAAAGCATACGGTTTAATGTGTACTGCTATAATGTGCAGCCGGGCGTAGAGATTGATTATACAACCGGGGAAAATTGGATGGAAGAATAGAACGGGAGAGATACCTAGAATAAGCGGGGTGTCTCTTCTTTTTATTATATTTGGAAACTTCGTTCCCTATATAATAAAACTCTCCGGGAAGATGCGCAGCAACGCGCGCGGAACACTGGCTGCGACGCGTAGCTAGTCCTTTAGGCAGCGTATCAGTCGAAGGGAGATTTGGCGCTGGGAAGGCTTTTGGCAAAGAGGCAGGGGGAGTACACAACAGAGGATTACTGTGCATTGCCGGAGGTATAACTGATGTAGATCAGTAGTATACTGGCGAATAGCAGGGACAATCGGGGATTTCTTCTTAAGAAATGAAAGAATCCGTCGGAAGCGGGAGTGCCGGATGTTGTTTTATCTTTAGAGGCATAAGACGCAGAGGTGCTTCCGCTGCTGCCTACGTTTGTCTGTAAAAAATGAAGTCCCGCCAGAAGCAGGCATTGGAAAATAATAAATACGGTACTGGTGATTGGGAACCGGCTTATGATATGTCCCATTAGGAATGCGGAGAGAGCATAGAACACAGAACCGACCCCCCTGCTTAAAGAATAATTCAGTGGAAGCCTGGCATTGATATATTCCATTCCAAAGGCGTTAAACAGAGAGGAATTCAGCAGCATAAGCATATTGACAATTACATAGCAGGTAAATATCAGCCACTGCGCGGCGGCAAAATACAGGATAACTGCAGCTGCGCTTGCGCAGATGGCAGCAGCGGTAATCAGAGATCTGGCTGACAGGGAAGGATGGCGGTCAAGGAAAGAGCCGCAAAATACCTGCGCGCCGACGCAGATTGCAGAAGACAGCGCGTAAAAGATACCGATTTCTGTATTGGTGAATCCGTTTCGCTGTAGATATAATGTTGCGAATCCAATGATGGAGGCATAGGAAAAATAGTAAAGTACCATGCATGCTGTAAAGATGGGAAATACGTGTTTTCTGCTCATACGTTTTGCCTCCTACCGGAATTTCCAGATAAAAAACTAAATATTACAAGACATCTTAATACAATTTAAAAGATCTGTCAATATCCGGGAAATATAAACCATTGCATTTTTATAAAAGATGGTTTATTATGAATTTATAGTAATACGTGTTTTAATACAAGTTTCGGAGGATGGAAATGAGTGGAATTGAAAAGACGAACTCGACACCATTGTATTTGCAGCTAAAGAATAAGATTAAGAAAGAGATTCGTACAGGGATATTGAAACCGGGGGATAAGATTCCTTCTGAGACCCAGATGCAGAAGGAATATGGCATGAGCCGGGTGACGGTCCGCAATGCTATGGCAGAACTGGAAGTGGAGGGATATATTATTAAGGTTCAGGGGAAAGGGAGCTTTGTGGCGCAGTCAGATATGCTGAGGCTTCCCATTGGCGTGACGAGCTTTACTGAGGACGCCAGAATGCAGGGAGTTGACTTTCGTTCTAAGGTTTTGGAAGCTGGATTGAAAACAGCGGTTTCTAAGATGGACAGAGAGTTTTTCAGACTGCGGGAGGGGGATGCGGTTATGTGCGTTAAGAGAATCCGGTATGCCAACGGGGTTCCGCTCACCATAGAGGAGAATCATCTGTCTGCTGGACTGCAAGGGCTGGAGCATGAGGATTTAACCCAATCATTATATGACATTCTGATTAATAAATATCACATGATTCCTTCTAATAAGGGAAGGCGTAGTGTGAAGATTATTTTTGCTACGGAAGAGATTGCAGAACAGCTGGAATTATCAATTGGAACGCCGGTAATTGAATCGGAGATGTGCGTATATGATATGAATGGAGAGCCGATTCATACGGTGAAAGATATCGTGAGAGGGGATAACGACAGGTTTTTGAAGTGGTATGTGTAGCGGCTCTGGAGCGGACAGGGCCCGATGAACTCAGAAAGCGCGGTTTGCGGGGCATGACGGATATTTGAGCCGCGCATTGGAGAATCAGGTATAGGAGTAAGAAAAGTAGATATAATATAAGTTGAGACAACTAATGAAGGAGACGTTTTTCGGAAAGCGTCTCTTTTTTTAACAAAAATGTAAGTGAGAATTTGTATAAAATGACTAAAATGATTTTCTTAAATGGAAATGTATTGACAAAAATACATTTAGCAACTATTCTTATTTTAAGACGAGTTAATACGAGATAAAACAAGGCAGGGCAGCGTATGAAAAAAGTACGGATTATTGGAATCGGGATTGCAACCATGGATATTTACCTCCACCAAAGCAGGATGTATCCCGGAGGAAATGAGTATAATATTGCGTATCATGCAAAGCAGCAGGGCGCAGACGCGGGATTTATGGGAATTTTTGCAGATGACCATGCAGGATGGATTTTAGAACAGACGTTAGAAGATGCGGGGATTGATACCAGCCATTCCCATCATGAATCCGGGTCCAGCGGGTACGCACTGGTTGATTTGGCGGAGGGCGACCGGGTATTTCTGGACTGGAATAAGAAAGGAGTTACGGATTTGTATCCCTTTACATTTACGGAGGAGGAAATCCAGTATATTCAGACCTTTGACGCGGCCTGCATCAGCTGGGGCGCAAGAGTGACGGCAGAGAAGATTCAGAAGCTTTCGGAGGCGGGAGTCGCCGTCTGCTATGATTTTTATGATAATTTTACGGATGAGGATATCGAACGGATTTCTCCTTATATCCGATACGGGTTCTTTTCTGGCAGCCATATTTCCGAGGATGAGGCGGGGGAGATTCTCAGGAAATGTGTGGAGAAGGGATGCAGACTTGCGGTAGCTACCAGAGGGCATGATGCAACGATTGCCTATGACGGGGAGAACTACTACAGTCATGATATCGTTAAGGTAAAAGTAAAAGATACCATGGGGGCGGGGGATTCCTTTATCAGTTCATTTTTAACGAATTATTTATCGGCCGGGGCTGACGAGTCCGGGGCCGGTGATAAGATAACTGCTTCACTGAAAAAAGCCGCGGAATATGCGGCGACAGTGGTAGTAAAGGACGGGGCGTTGGGTGTAGGTTATGACGTCGACTTAGACCGCCTGTCCGATTTAATTCATATGTAAAGGATTAGCGGCAGAACAGCTTGTCTGAATTGCATCGAGGATTATTTATGAAAGGAAGGAAGTTATTATGAAAAAAAGAATTTTGGCAATTATGCTTATGGCGGCCATGACGGTTTCGCTTGCAGTTGGCTGCTCCGGCGGCAGCAGTGATGGCGGCAGTAAGTCGGATGGAGATGAGATTACACTGACATTTCTTGACAAGCACCCGGAGGAAGAGTACAAGGGATATTTTGAAGATGCGATTGCTGATTTCGAGGAGGCAAATCCGGGCGTGCATATTGAATATGAGAATATCAGCGATCAGGCAATTAAGGAGAAGCTTGCGGTGCTGGCGTCAGGCGGCGATTTACCGGATATTTTCTTTGCATGGGGCGGCGAATGTCTGAACCGTTTCTCAAGAGCAGGGCGCCTTTTGGATCTGACTCCGTATATGGGGGAGGACTCAGAGTGGAAAGACAGCTTCCTGCCGTCATTCTTAAGCAGCAGTGTTCTGGACGGCAAGAACTATGCAGTACCTTACAGAAGTTCCGTACTTTACTGGCTGTATAACAAGAAGGTATTTGAGGATAATAAGCTGGAAGTTCCCACGACATGGGACGAGTTCATCGAGGTATGCGATACTCTGAAAGCAGCGGATATGACTCCGATTGCATTTGGTAACTCTGACCAGTGGTATACCATGTGGTATGTTGGACAGTTTAACGCGAATTATGTAGATCAGGCCGTTCGGACGGAAGATTACAACCCGGCTTCCGGAGCATTTACGGATGAGGGATATTTGAAGTCGATTCAGACTTTGCTGGATATCAATGACGCGGGATATTTTGGGGAGAATGTAAATTCCAAGGATTACTATCAGGTGCGTGAAGAGTTTGCCGCAGGCAAATACGGACTGATTCTGGACGCAACCAGCCAGTTTTCCTTCTATACCGATTCGATGGGCGACGATGCGTACGGCTACTTTAAGATTCCGGTTCCGTCTGACGCGGCAGGCGACGAGGCAGACAGTATTGTAACCGGCGGTTCCGAGAACTATGCGATTTCTGCAGAGTGTGAGAATCCGGATATGGCAGTGAAGTTCTTAAAGTTTATGACGGAGAAAGAACAGGCTATGAAGCAGACCAAGGAAACCGGTCTTCCAAATGCTGTAATCGGCGGTATTACAGAAGATAACGCGGGAAAAATGATTGCGGACGCTTACGTGACGGCAGAAGACTATACGGCTATCGCAGAATGGCTGGATCAGTGTGTGGACGGCAATGTAGCAAATACCTACATGGCAAGTCTTCAGGAAGGTCTGGACGGGAAGAGTGCAGAAGATATTCTGAAAGACGTTCAGGCAGCGGCAAAAGAAGTAGCGGAAGCAAATGAGTAATCAGTGAGGCAGCCTGTCATGAGAAAAAAGAATCAGAAAACAATTGGAATCTATCTGCTTCCGGCCATGGCTATGGTGATTGTGATACTGTATCTTCCGATATTTATCAATTTGTATGAGAGCTTCTTTAAATGGGGGGCTATGAGTACGAAGCATACGTTTGTAGGTATCGACAATTACCTGAAGATGTTTCAGGACGAGATTTTCTATGTGGCGATGAAAAATAATCTGATTTTTACGGTTATGTCGGTGGTCTGCCAGATTGGGATTTCCCTGATTATCGCAAGCGTGCTGGAATCAAAATTTATGAGAAAGTCCCAGAACTTTTTCAGGACGATTTACTTTATCCCTTCCCTTTTGATGGTGACGGTTGTGGGAATTACCTGCAAGATGATTGTCAGTCCTTCGATTGGAGTGCTGAATCCGATGCTGGAGAAAATCGGGATGGACGTGTCCAATCTTGATTTGCTGGGCAGCGCGGGTACGGCGACCTATACCATTGCGGCAATGTCCCAGTGGCAGTATATCGGATATACGGTAATCTTGTTTATCGTAGCGATTCAGAATATCCCGGAGGATTTGTACGAGGCGGCGGATATTGACGGTGCAGGTGCGGTGAAAAAATTTATGTATATTACGCTTCCTGAAATCAAAGATACGATTTTGATTAATACGATTATTACGGTGACCGGTTCCATTCGCGAATATGACGAGGTATTTGTCACAACCAACGGCGGGCCGGGACATGCGACAGAAACGCTGGCGACATATCTGTATAAGGTTGGATTTCGGAACGACCAGATGGGTTATGCATCGGCCCTCGCATTTTTCATCTTCCTTGTGACTTTTATTATCGGTCTGCTGCAGATGAAGGGCTACAATCTGGATGAACAGAACTAGGAGGACGCGGTTATGAAGAAGAAAATATTGCATGTCATTGCGTATGTATTGTTTATTCTTTTTGCAGTAATCATTATTCTGCCGTTAATCTGGATGGCCGTAACCGGATTTAAGACCAATCAGGAGATGTTTCTTGCGCCCTTCTCGCTGCCGGAGAAATGGGTGTGGCAGAACTATGTGGATGCGTGGAACCAGGGAATCGGCATTTATCTGAAAAACAGCGTAGTGATTACGGTTCTTGCAACGACGCTTTCCACATTTGTGAGCTGTCTGGCGGCGTATCCTCTGGCGAGACTGAATTTTAAGAGTAAAAAGGTGTGGGTATACCTGATTCTGGGAGGTCTGATGTTAGCGCCCCAGTCATCGGTAATCTCGCTGTTTAAAATGGTTAAGATAGCAGGCCTGTACGATACACAGACATCACTGGTGCTGATTGACGCGGCATTTCGGATTCCCTTTGCGACGTTTCTGATTATGACATTTTACAAAAGCATCAGTTATAGTCTGGATGAGTCCGCATACATTGACGGGGCGACGACCTGGCAGATTTTCTGTAAAATTATTGTGCCCTTAAGTAAGCCGATTATTGCATCCTGTGCAATTGTTTCTTTCCGGGCGGTATGGAATGAGCTGATGTTTGCAAATATTATGCTGCAGAGTACGGCGAAGAAGACGGTTCCGGTGGGGCTTATGAATTTCCAGGGCATGACGACGACCAACTGGACGCTGGTGGTTGCCAGTATGGTAATCGCTTCTCTTCCGTTGATGATTGCGTTTTTAGCGCTGCAGCGGCAGTTTGTACGGGGCCTTACGGCGGGAAGTGTAAAGGGGTAACAGATATGAAGAATTTAAAGGAATCGCAGATTTTAACATCGAATTATCCGTACGGTAGGTATTCGCTGGATTATGCGCTGGATTCCCTTCAGCGCATCGGCGGAGAAAAGATGGAGTTCTATGCCTGTTTTCCGCATTTTCATATAGACGACGCAGAGTACAGCGACTTGAAAGCGCTGAAACGTAAGTTGAAAGACCGCGGGTTAAAGGTGGAATGCTTTACGCCGGAACAGTGTCTGTATCCGGTAAATATTGCGGCAAAGAATGTAAATGCAAGAAAGAGAAGCCTTGACGTGTTCAAAAAGTCGATTCTTTACGGCGCGGAATTGGGGGCGGAATACGTGGTGGTTCTGGCTGGCTACGGAACGCTGGATGAGGACGAGAGATTCGCATGGGCCAGATCTGTGGAGTCGCTGGGGATTCTGGGGGACGCTGCCGCAGGGTGCGGGGTAACGCTGGTGCTGGAAACCTCTCCAAGAGAATATACCACGACTCACAATTCCAGAGACGTGGTTCGCATGATAAGGGAGGTTGGCTCGTCGGCAATCAAAGGAATGATTGATACAGCGACCCTTGGCTATTCCGGGGAAACCATGAGACAGGCAATCGGGGATTTGGAAGGGAATCTAAGACACGTGCATGTTGCGGACGGCGTGCCGAACGGACATCTGATTCCGGGAGAAGGGAATTTAAATCTTCCGAAAATGCTGGAGGAGCTTGACGAGAGCGGATACGAAGGATTTTTAAGCCTGGAAATACTGAATGACAGGTATATGAGAGAGCCGGAGAAGGCAATAGAGATTTCTTATCGAAAGCTGAAAGAATATATCAATATTTAAAGGAGAGTGTTACAATGGAAATCAGAGAACTTATGGAGAAAATTATCAAAGGCATGGAAGCGAAAGGCGGCCTTCAGAGCGTGGTATGGGTAGCGGCGGGCGGTTCTCATGACGGCCACTATGCGGCGCAGTATTTTATGGATCATGAATCCAGCGTTGTCCGTTCCCAGATGATTACCAGTAATGAGTTTGTATATGCGCCGCCGAAACGAGTGGGAAAGAACACAATCGTGGTGGCTACTTCCATGAGAGGAACGAAGGAAACCATTGAAGCAGCGAAGGTTGCAAAGAAGCTGGGGGCTGTAACAATCAGCCAGTATGTAGAGGAATCCGGGCTTACGGAAGTTTGCGACTACAATGTGCAGTACGGAAGCATCTGGGAGGATGATAAGGACCAGAGCAGGACGAACGCCGGGAATGCGCTGCGTATGGCTATGGCAATCGTAGATATCGCAGAGGGGTATGAGAATTATGCAGACGCTATGGATGCGTTTACCAGGGTGCAGCCGGCATACGTAAAGGCCAGGGAATACTGTGCGCCGCTTGCGGCAAAATGGGCGGAGGAAATGAAGAATGAAACCTGTATTACCGTACTGGCAAGCGGCCCGGCATATGGTTCCGGACGGATTTTCTCAACCTGCAATATTCTGGAGATGCTTCAGATTCAGTCTCCCACGTTCAATAGCTGCGATTTCTTCCATGGCCCGTTTGAGATAACGGACAAGAATCAGCCGTTTTTCTTGCTGATTGCCGATGGAAGAACCAGAAAAGCGGACGAGAGAGCCATTACATTTATGAAGAAATATGCCGGGGAGAAAGTATACATACTGGATGCGAAGGAGCTGGGGTTGGATAATTTGAAGGATTCGGTATCCGAGTATTTCAACCATCTGTTATTTACGCCGGTATTGAATAATGTATATATGAAGGCATTGTCCAGGGCCACCGGGATTGATTATACTACCCGCCGTTATATGTGGAAGGTAGAATACTAAAATAATATCAGAGGAACACCGTCTGTTATGTGTAAAGTCCGGCTGACTGCTGCGGGGAACGCATGACGGGCGGTAGTTTGTATTGCAGCATGGGAAAGAAATGATACATCGGGAGGTCGCAGAATGATAATGGATCATATAATTGTACGGGTGCTGGCGCGTATTTTTGATTTGATGTTACTGAATGTATTATGGCTTATCTGTTCGTTACCGGTTGTTACAATTGGGGCGTCTACTACGGCGCTGTATGCGGTGACATTAAAGATTGTTACAAATGAAGAGGGTTATATTTTACGCGGATTTCTGGATGCTTTTCGGAAAAATTTAAAGCAGAGCGCCGTTATATGGCTGATACTTCTGGCAGTCGGGATGGCGCTCGGGATGGATTTTATGATTATCCGACGGATACCGGGGAAACTTGCGTTCGTGGGAAATGTGCTGACAGGCGCGGCGGCCTTTCTTTATCTGATAGAAGTCATCTTTGTATTTCCTCTGATTGCAAAATTTGAGAATACAACCGTAAACATGATGAAAAATGCCATACTGATTCCTGCGGCGCGGCTTCCGTTTATGGTATTGATTATAGCTTTGACAGGGATGTGTGTAGCGCTTACCTGTCTGAATGAGGCGACAATTCTGGTTGGAGCGGTTGTCTGGAGCCTGATTGGGGTGTCATTGCTTGCGTTTGCAAATTCATTTCTTCTTTCGGAGATGTTTCG
>CATJPU010000223.1 GCA_949742505.1 uncultured Lachnospiraceae bacterium
ATTCCCCAGTTTAGCAGGCGTAATTCCGACAAATACCACCAGCACAACTCCTATGACCAAACCTACAATACTTGTAACATCCACGTTATCTTCACCGCCTTAACCTTTTTATCTATCTGCATCGTAACAATGGATCTTACCATTGTACTCAATTGTTTTCTCTATTATCTCTTCCGCACTCTCCTTTACAAGGTAGAACTTCCCGTTCATCATAACCACTTTCGATTCGGGAATCAGCTCCACTGCTTCAATCTGCATACAGTTCAGCAGAACCGGCTGGTTATTCAACTTAGTCAGCACTATCATAATACACTTCCTCACATATTTCAAGCGTAACCGGGATATTCGGTTATATCCCGGTACGCATAGGATTATTTCTAGTTTTCGATTATCATTACCGCTTCATATTAACAAGCTCTGACAGCATCTCATCCGTTACTGTGATAATCTTGGAATTGGCCTGAAAGCCTCTCTGACAGGTAATCATATTCGAGAACTCATTCGCCAGGTCTACGTTCGCCATCTCAAGATATCCCCCCAGAATCTTACCTGACGGTCCGCCGTTCGGCTTCATTGCCGCAACGTCTCCCGCATTGCCGCCCGGCGTATAGTAATATCCGTCCGCCTTCTCCAGACCGTTCGGATTCTCTACCGTAACCAGCGCGAGCTGACCGATTGCGATAGTACGATTCTCTTTATCTACGCCGATGATAGTTCCATCCTCATTAATTTTATAACTCTGAATCTCATACTGCACTCCGGTATCCGGATCGATTGGGATACTGATGGTGGATAAATTCTCTGCATATTCCGCCGGAACTGCCGGAACCCAGTCCGCTCCCGCTACAGTCTGCTTACGAGTTAAATTAGGTGACGGATTAAATCCGGCAAATGCTTCAAGTGCTGCATTTGCAGCAGCCCCCGGTGTCTTCGCTGTCAGCGAAATCTTTACAGTAGCATCGTTCGCGCCAGCCGCCGAAAGCGTACTACCCACACCGTCAAAATTGATGCGGTAATCTACAAAAGCCGGATCCTCCTCCGCTTTCTTTACCCAATCTTTCATTACTGCTTTATATGCTTCTGGATCATTCAGGAAATCCTCTTTTTTATAGAGTGTTGTTGTAACCTCAACACTACCGATACGAATTGTAGTCGGATCGCCTGCATTTGTTCCATTTGTAATAGTCATCTGAACTCCTTCAAAAGCGTACTTCGCCTGTGTTGCCGGTACTTCCGGAGTTCCAGTACCCTCTACTACAGAGTATCCATATACATAACTTCTCTGGTCGTCTACCAAATATCCGTTGTTATCCACCCGGAAAATACCTACTCTTGATAAATACAATCCGGAACTTTCGATATTGGTAAAGGTTCCATTAATCATATTACCTACCAGGAAGAATCCGGTACCGTCAATCATACAATCCAGAGGATTGGACGACGGCGACGGAGCGCCCGTTCCAAATTCGTTCGTGATAGAAGAAAGGGTAGAACCATAACCAACCTGAGACGCGTTACGTCCACCGGCCGCTCCGGCCTCTGTACTTCCTCCCGAACCATTAATTGAATTGGCATACATGGAATCCTGGAAGTTGAAGCTGTATGATTTGTATCCCCAGGTATTTACATTTGCAATATTGTTACCAATTACATCCATCTTTGACTGATGGGTCTTCAGTCCTGCGACTGCTGCAACCATTGATCTGACCATTTTTTATTACTCCCTTTCTATTCTTCATCTGCTGTCTGACGGTATCTGTGAGTCGCACAGATACCAAAACCTCCTGAAATGGTCCGGCTTACATTAAGACAGCGCTGTCGATATTCGTAAAAATATTATCTTTCATCTCTGCCCCCGACATCGTCGTTACCACGATATTATTGGGAACGTTCACGATAAAGGCTCCGCTCTCACCGATGACAACCACATCTTTTGCACCTTTTTCCTGCGCCTTCCTTACTGCCTGATTTAAGTTCTGCATCAGAGTATCTGTCACCTCGATTCCCCGCTGCCGCACCCTCTGTGCCGCATGTTTGGAGAATTGAACGGACTGCGCTTTATCCGATTCTTTTTGCAGAATTTCTGCAAATTGTACCGTATTACCAGTATTTGCTTTTGTCTGCAGCGCAGTCTGTGCATGCTGCAGCTTAAGTATGCCGGCATTTGTAATCTGATTCACATTGCTCATCAATGACACACCGCCTTTAACTCTATGCTCTTACTTCCTGTCCTATGTGGTTTCTTTGTCCGCTTCCGTACTTCCGGCGCTGCCTCCGCCTTCTTCTTCTTTATTCTCATTGTTCTCCTGCGGAACATCGCCTACAGACATTACCTGCGACAATTCATACTTCTTACCGTCCACATATACGGAAGTAGCTCCCGTTAAGTCCACGCCTGTTACGGTACCCTTCTTATAGGTCATCTTCACATTCCCGTCCTTGTCCTTCTCTCCGTTCGGGTCTGGAACCGCAACCGTAACTTCCTTGCCGAGAAGTCCTGTAGAGTACGTTGTCAACGTAACTGTTGAAAGATTATTTGTTACCGTTGAAAAGTTTGCAACCGCCTCCGTCAGTTTTGACATTGCGCTCATGGAAGACATCTGTGTCATCTGATTCATCATCTCGCTGTTGTCCATGGGGTTCGTCATATCCTGATACTGAAGCTGTGCTGCCATAAGCTTCCAGTAATCATCCGATGTCAGAGTGTTGCTGGATGTGGAAGCCGCCTGTGTCGCTTTGGCTTCATCATAGATATATTTCGCCGCATCACTCATCAATGTGCTTGTTGCATCTACTGCCATTTTACCAGTCTCCTTTTCTCAATCTCTGATTCTATCCTGCCAGACCAAGCCTGAGCTTCTGAAGAAAATCCTGCGCGTCATCGGCGCTCTGTTCCTTCTTCCCGTTTTTTTGCTCCTGTTCGCCGTTCTGACCGTTCTGCTGATTCTCATCTCTCGTCTGATTCAGATAATCGCTCTCCTGCTTATCCACAATAATCGTGGTCGTTCCGCCCAGATTTTTGTCAATAATCTGACCAATCTCGCCCGCATTGCGGCCTAAAATGTCAAGCGCACGCTTCTCGGTACACATAATAGATACCGTTGTCTGTCCTGCCTGATAGAGAATCTTCACTGCAATTTTTCCAAGATTAGCCGGCTCGATATGTATCTCGAATTCCTTGATTCCTTCGGAAATCTTTGTCATAAGCTGCTCCGTTACCTTCTCTGGCAGTTCCTCTGGCTGCGGAACCTGTATTCTTACTGGCTCCTGGGGCTTCATTTCCTGGGTTTCCACCTTTACGGAAGGCTCTGGAGCCTGAATCTGTACAGCCTGTTCTGCAAGATGATTGTCTTCCTGCTGTGACATACTTTCCTGACCGGATGTATCAGCCTTCTGCTGAACCGGCGCTGCCTCAGGTTGGTCCACCGTCTGTACTGTCTGCTGAGGACTCTCTGGCTGCGGCTTCACTTCCGCTGACACAGCCTTTTCCGGCTGCACCTGAATGCTCTCTTCCACCTGTGCTGCAGCTGCCTGCACCGGTATACCCGCTGTAACTTCCTGCTCTGCGGCCGCCGGCAGCATTGCCTCCTCCGGCATCAGCTCCTCAACCGGCATTACTTCCGGCATGCTCTCTACAACATCCGTCTCAGGTTCTGCCTGAATCATCTCCGGCCTGAAATTCTGAGCCATCTGATATGCTGTGAGCAACCCCTTCGTCTGAGCGTTCTCTTCCGGCGCAGCTTCTTCAACTTCTTCCTTAGCGCCGTTCACTTCCTTCGGCTCTTCCTTGGTCTGCTCCTTCACAGCTTCCGGCTGCTTCTCTGTCTTAGTCTCCTTCGACACGTCCTTACTGCTGTTCTCACTCTGATCCTGAAGAAGCTTCTTAAAATCACCGTTAACTTCTCTGGTCTGACCCGCAGACTTTACTCCGTCTGTCTGACGCGTGCTGACGTCTGACGACATCTTTACGCTGATTTTGTCCATCGTATTCTCCTCCTTTCTCCAAATTAATATCTATAGTAATCTGCTATTGCAGGATTACCCATTATCATATAGCGCCGCCGTATATATCAAACCGCAGCTTCGCCCAAATCGGCAATCAAACGCCAAGCTTCGCCATAGCCCTTTTTGTAGCTACAAATTCCTCGATAAACCTCTCGTCTTCCTTCTGAACTTCTTTGTTGTAAGCATCCAGCTTCTTCTCCTTCAGCTTGTCGATAGAAGACGTCTCCTTCTTCGCTTCCACCACTTCATTCCTCTTGGCTTCCTCTTTCTTCCGAAGCTGTTCCAGCTGCTCTTTCTTCCGCCTAATCTGCAGTCCAAGTGATTCCAGATAATTCTCATACGTATGAATCTCCCGAATCGTAATGCCATCCGTCTTATTCTGCCGGAACTCATCGGTACATTGCTGATGAAGAAGCTCCAGCTCTTCAATCGCACGCTCACATTCCCTGACCTTTGCAAGGATTCTTGCATGTTCCGCCTTCAGGCCGTCCAATACCTGTTCCTTATATCTGAGCACCGTATCTAATGCAAAATAGAATTTCTTCACTTCATTATCCTCTTCATCATCTCTACGGATTCTCCTATAGAGAAGCTTTCATCTATCTTCTGCATCAGGAATTCATTCACCCTGTCGATTTTACCTACCGCCCGGTCCAATCTGGGATTCGTCCCCGACTTATAGGCTCCTATGGAAATCAAATCTTCATTCTTCGAATAAACGCTCAGCGTATCCCTCATCCATGCCGCTGCCGCCCGGTGCTCATCCGAGACAATATTCGTCATAAGACGGGAAATACTTGCATTCACATCAATGGCCGGGAAATGGTTCTCATTGGCAAGCTTTCTGGATAACACAATATGTCCGTCCAGAATACCTCGGACCGTATCCGCGATTGGCTCATTGGTATCATCACCCTCTACCAACACTGTATAAACGCCGGTAATCGAACCCTTCTCAAAATTCCCGCTGCGCTCCAAAAGCTTCGGAAATTCCGCATAAATCGAAGGGGTATATCCTCTTGCAACCGGCGGCTCTCCGGTTGCAAGTCCAATCTCGCGCTGTGCCATGGCAAACCGGGTAAGGGAATCCATCATAAGCAATACATCTTTGCCCTGGTCTTTGAAATATTCCGCAATCGTCGTCGCAACCAGGGGACACTTCATACGAAGCATAGCCGGCTGGTCTGAGGTAGCCACCACAAGAACGCTTCTCTTTAAGCCCTCCGGACCCAAATCCTTCTCGACAAATTCCAGAACCTCTCTGCCTCGTTCTCCTACCAGCGCAATCACATTAATATCTGCCTTTACATTCTTTGCAATCATTCCAAGCAGGGTACTCTTACCCACGCCGCTGCCTGCAAAAATACCGATACGCTGTCCCTTACCAATCGTGTTCAGTCCGTCAATCGCCTTGACTCCAAACTCCAGCATATCCGTAATAGGAGGACGCTTAAGAGGATTAATATATGTATTCTCAACATAATAGTATCTCGGAGACGGAAATGGTCCCAAATCATCCATGGGATTCCCTGTCGCATCAATAATCCTTCCCCGCAGGAATTCTCCTACCGGTATCTTTAACCGGCGTTTGGTATTCCTTACAAAGCTTCCTGCCGCAACGCCGCTGATATTCTCATACGCCATGAGCTGCATCTTATCTCCCCGGAACCCCACAACCTCCACCGGTATCTGTCTGTGCTTTTCTTCATTATATATCATGGCAATATCGCCGATACTGGCACGATTCCCCGAGGATTCCATGGCCATTCCGACAACATTTTCAATTTTACCTATGTAACTCACCGTCTCTGACTTCTGGATTAACTCCGGCAGCTTTGAAAACATACCTCTCCACCTCAGCTATACTCTAACGTTGTTCAATATGTCTTTGATATTCTCCAGCTGTGTACCGACGCTGGCGTCTATAATCTCATCCGGAAGTTCTATAATGCAGGTTCCCGGCTCTCCGTTATCCATCGTAATGAGCTTAATATTATCCGACAGCTTCGACAACGCATCCAAAAACTCTGTATCTACTTCCATAGATATGCCGGTCTCACACTTTGTGACATAGATTTTTGCCCATTGCTTCCTCTGCATCTTATCGGTAGCGGATATAATCATCCGCTTAACAATATCTCCGCTTGACTGAAGACTGGTCTGGATAATCTTCTCCGCTACAGCCAGAGAAACCCGTTTCAAATCATCCACATACTGCTCCAAAAGCTTCTCTTTCTCAATAGAGACATCTGTTACAACCTCCCGGATATTGCGCTCAAGCTCCTGAATCTCGGCGTCATGAATCCGCTTCTGCTCCTCGTAAGCCGCCCGGTAACCATCTGTCTTTCCGGTTTCCAAGCCCTCTCTGTAACCCTGCTCACGCAGTATCTCAGCCTGTTCACGCGCATCGGCAAGAATCTTATCCGCCTGCATTCTGGCCTGCGCCAGAATCTCTTCCTCCATTGCGCTTATGGCCTTTGCCGCCTCTTCCTCTTCATCCGGCTCCGGCGCCTCTTCTATCGGCTCTTCTTCCGGCTTCTCTTCATGGATCTTAAACCCGGCAAAGAAATCAAAAGGCTTAATATCCTGCCCTTTATCCGGTTCCTTCATAATCCTAGGCAATGATCTCATCCTTTCCGCTCTTAACAATAATCAGTTCGCCGGCTTCCTCAAGTCTTCTGATTACGCCAACAAT
>CATJPU010000224.1 GCA_949742505.1 uncultured Lachnospiraceae bacterium
GAATTTTTAATTGGGGGAAAATTAAATGGAATAGCAAGAAGAAGTATTGAGGATATGTTTTTAGTATACAGAAGAAGAGAGGAAGAAAATGTATAAATTAATTAGAAAAAGCTCAATTATTATGCTGTTAGTTACTGTAAGCATAGTTGGTTGTAGTAAACAAAGTCAGGAGAAAAATGTTAAGGATAATATAAAGGAGGATGGTACTGAAGAAAATATAACAAACGAGGAAGAAGTATCTAAAGAGGCGTATTCAAATTTTTTGTTAGAGTTTACAGATGATTATAGTGAGGACAGAGCATGGATTATTTTTCGCGATGGGGAAGGCGGTAAATGGAATTATGGAATAATTGATAAAGATGGAACTATGTTATTTTACATGGAGGATTTTAATATTAATTCAGATAAATTAACATCATTTTCAAATGGTTATGCATACATAGCAAAATCAGATGTTCTTTATGTGATTGATAAAGAAGGTACAGTAGTACAAACCTATCCAAATGCAAAGTGGAATGATAAAAGAGCAGTTTCATATGCGGATGGATATGTTTGGATGGAGGAAGAGGTAGCGGGATTTGATGAAGCATATTATAAATATATTTTATATGATGCCGGTGGGAATACTTTAACAGAATTTAAGTATGAAGGAACAGAGTGTCTTGAAAAAATATATTATTACGGAAGAAATGTTTGGGGGTATGATACAGAAGACAGTAGTGAAAAATATGTTCAACGATTTTATTGCGCAAATAATGATAAATGGGTAGATTCTATTGTTGCATATGGAGAACATGGAATTAAATTCATTGAAGATGAATCTGTGATTGGAATAACATACGAAGATCCGGAAGAAACTGGATACAGAGCGAAAATGCATTTAATGAGTTCAGAGGGAGTTTTCGAGGAAGTATCAATAAGTGCGGATCTAGGCTGGGATTGGCCAGAAGAAAATTATATTTCTGGAGATTATTGTATACTGGAGGGACACACTAGCGTTTCAGAGTGCTTGGTAAATTACGATGTTTCTAATAAACAGTTTAAAAAAATGGAAAACGAATACGCAGAAAAGGTTTGGTTTGATGCGCTTTCAGATGAATTAATATATCAGGATAATGTAACAGTATTGCGGTTAAAAGGAAATGATGATGAAAATTATGTGGCGCTATTTGATACATCCTGGAATATAATTGGAGAGCCGATTAAAGCAGAGGGCTGTGTTTTTTCAGAAAACAGGATGATTATTACTGTGTATGGGCAAGTAGAAAACTCTGGAGCTTATAAAAAGAAGATTCGAGTATATGATGAAAAAGGAAAAGAAGCTTTTTCCATGTCTGATTTGGAATATTATGGAATAACACCGTATCAGGATGGCGTTGCACGTGTAGTGGATTCGACAGCAAGTAGCGCTTCAATTAGTAATGTGTCAAATTCAAATTCAGAAATAGCAAGTCCGGTTGAAGTAGCAGGTATTAATATGATGTCTCCCGAATGGAGATATATTAATAAGAATGGCGAATTGCTATTTGAAAAGGTAGATTTTTCGACAGGTGAAAAAATCGATCTACAGTATGAAGAAGGAGAAAAGGAGTAGGTGATTATGGATATTTTAAAAATTTTTAAAAGATTTTGCGGAATATTTTTATTTGTTTTATTTGTTACAGGGATTATAGTGGGGTGTTCTCCTAAAAATCCAATTGTTGGAACATGGATTTATACGGAAGATAGCGGTAGAGAGGTGAGTATGGAATTTTATGAAGATGGAACTTGCTTTGATACACCGGTCAAAACACGTACAAGTGCAGATGCAGTATCTTATAAACTTCAGAAGGATGGAATGCTTATTTTTACGATGGAATGGGATGGACCCATTAGATATGAAAGTGCAGAAGATCAGGAAAAAGCTCTTGATGATAGTGATTATTATTATTTGTCAAAAGATACTTTTATTCTTCACAAAAAAATATATAAGAAGAAATAGAATATATGTCAAAAAATAAGGATATTTATCAGTGTGAGGAAAACCAAATAAAATTTGTGGTATTCAATATATGATAAATGCACTATGTAAGAAAAAGGAGAAAATGCCATGAGAGAAAAAGTGGAAAGTATGATGTGGAATTGTAAAGTTTATATGGAAAGTACAGTGGAAAATTTTTTAATGAATGAAGAGGGTGACTCTAATATGGTTGCGGTTGTTGTATTAATTGTGATTGTAATTGCGGTGGGGGCCGTTTTTAGGGACAATTTGGAGGATGCGGTTGATGCAGTGTTTAGTAAGTTAACAGGTTTTATAGAACAATAAGCATAGTGTTTCTTGGGCTGTTGCATTTGCAGTAAAAACTTGTAAGTTAATCTGAAAGAATTTTATAAAGGACATATTATATTTTGTGTAACAGCCCAGAAGAAAATGGACAACAAATGAAAAAGATAAAAGATGAAAATGGCGCCATCATGGTAGAGGCGACCATATACATGCCTCTGGTACTCTGTACTGTAATGGCGTTATTATATCTGGCATTATTCAACATGCAGGAATATATGCTGATGTATCAGGTTCAAAAAGTTGCGGCAGTGGCAGCCCGCGAGGAGGCCTATCTGGGATACGAAAAATTCGGCATGGGGCGCGGCAAGGAGATTGATTTTGCCTGGGGAGAGGGAAACACGCCGTCTAAAGAAACAGTAACGGCGTATTATGAGGCTCATCACACAGGGATGTCAGACTTGTACCGGGAGATTGGAAGAGGGTTGTCAGGCAGTGCGAGATCCGATTATTCTTCCAGATTTTCTAATGCGGCAAGAGAATCGGCCCTGATTGTACTTGGGAGTATCAGCAACCCGGAAGTTGAAGTGGATGCAGGACTTCTGGGAACAGAAGTTAAGGTGACAATCACCCATTCCCTGCCGGTGCCCGGGGTTCTGAAATATCTGGATTATCATGGCGGCAGTACAATCCGGGCGGCGGCCTACACCTATTCCGTCAATCCCGGCGAGTTCGTGAGAAATGTAGATTTGGCGGCGGATTTGATGTCGTACATAATGGATAAATTTAGGCTATCCAAGAATTATAACGATTTTTTGAGTAAGACAAATGAGATTCTTGATTTGATACTTTAAATTAGGATGAGAGTGTTACCCAGCTTTGCATAAGCAAGGGGGCTGCTTACAGGCCCGCCGGGCGCAAAGTCCATCCGCACAGGCAGCAGGATTCCCAGCCAATGCAGGCAGGAGGAAAGATGTTAGGAATATTTTATAAAAACAAAGGAACCATATCCGTATTTTTGACGCTGATACTTCTTCCGGTTCTGCTGGTGGGAGGAATGACGGTGGACGCGTCCCGCATCTGGATGTCGAAGGCGGTTATCTCAGATGCGGGAGAAATGGCGATGAATGCGGGGCTTGCACAGTATAATGAGAAACTGCATGACGAGTATGGATTGTTAGTTATGGAAAAATCGCCGGAGGATATGGAAGATGATTTGGAAGCCTTTTTTAATGGCTCTCTGAATGGGACAGGAATGCCCGGCACAGGGGAATATAAGAGGATTCTGGATTTGCTGACGAAGAATTTTGAGGCGATGAATGTAGAGGGGTCGGAGATTTACCAGACGGAAGTGGAGAAACAGCAAATTCTGGAATATATGAAATACAGGGCGCCGGTTTGCCTGACAGAATTGGTTATCAAGAAGATAAAGGAATTAAAAGATACGAAGAAGATGACGGAGGCCATGGAAGCGGAGATGGAATTTAGCGAAGCCATGGAGGATTGTCAGAATGAGTTTCAGGGCGCAAAAGATGCATTGGACGTATTGGACAGAGCCATTAATAGTTTTCCGTCTTCTGAGACGATAAAAACGGAGCTGTCAAATACAGAAAAGGACTACAAAGAGATTGTATCAAAATGTCTGCTTATGCGGGCGGCAATTCAGAAATATGATCAGAAATCAACGGATACAGATATGAAAGAGATGGCGGAACAGTTTATCAGAGCGGCAAAAGCCGTAGATTTGACAACGCCTTATAGTTCTGTGTCTTTTAATAAATATATCAGCAGCATGTATTACAGGAATACGGTGGAAGCATTAGGCGGGATTGATAAGCTCTTACAGGACTATGACGCGGCGCAGGCAGAGCAGGACAATTTATCCGGCGAAGGAGAATCGGAGGGAGAACAGGAGGGACAGGAAGAGCAGACAGGAGGAGAAGGAAGCGGTTCTGGGAGTGAGGAACGGGAAAATCTGGAGGACATTGTAAAGAATTATAATGAGCAGAAAACCAGAATTGATGGCTACAGCAATACGCTTCTTTCTACGGCTAAGAATTATGTGGACAGTCATTCCGGCGCTCTGAGCGGTTACTGGAATACGGCCGATACAGCCACGCAGGCGGCAAGGGCTGCGAATGATAAGCTGAAGAAGGTTCGGGAAAAGTTAAAGAAAGCGCAGGAAAAGTTCACTGTCTGGGAGGAAAAGAACGAGGCGTTAAAGTCGGCTGGAAAATCGGGCGAGATGGATAAAGGGGTGGAGCATTACAGGGAATTCTTCTTTGACAGCGCCGGGGAGGGCAAATCGAATCTGGAAGAATTAGAGAAGCTGATAAACGACGTGCAGGAAGATAAGAGTTATTTTGACAAATGGAAAGACATTCTGGAAAAAGAGAAATTCTTTGGACAGTCTATAGCGAAAGTTGATTCGGTGAATCAGGTTAACAAGTACAGAGGCGAGGCCGAACAAGCTGTATCAGGGGTGGAAGCTCAGTATTCTTCGCTGGAAACGGCGAGAGGAACGTACATTTCAAATTATGAGCATACTGACGCGTCCAATCCGTATAGCCTGAAACCCATTCATAATCAGCCCTTCTATATCAAGCTGCAGGAATATTGTCAGGAACCGGATGATTCCCAGTCGCAGCAGGAACAAAGCGAGGCAAATGACAGACTGAATCAAAGCAAGACGGCGGGAGAAGAGGCGAAAAAGGCAGACAGTTATCCGACATTTAACTGGTCTTCGGCGGATGGTACGCTTCCCTCTGTTAAGTTAAGAGAGAGTGAAGAGAATGCGTCGAAAGCAAAGGACAAACTTACGGATTTGAATACTTCCGGTAATGTAAAGAGTAATCGGAAGAACGTATTGTCGAAATTTAAGGAATCTATCCGCGCGGCAAATTCTTTTTTGGATGCAGTTGACCGAATCGTGGCCGACGGGGCGGAAAACTTATATGTCGCAGAGTATGCGATGCAGATGTTTTCTTATTATAACGTAAATAAGAACAACGGAGCCGCAAAAGCGGAGGGAGAGATTATCGGGATCAGCGGTTACAGTCTCAAGGAACACAAAGCTTATCAGGCAGAATGCGAGTATATTCTGTGGGGAAAAGAGAAGTCTCAGGATAATATAAAAAGTACGGTTATGATGATTTTTGGGATACGGCTTTTGTTTAATTCATTTTTTGCATTTACAGATGTGGCAATCAATGAAGCAGCGACTACGATGGCTGCGTCAATTGCGGGAGCGGCGCCCTATTTGATACCGATTGTAGAGATTGTAATCAAGCTTGGATTCGCAGGGGTGGAGACGGCCAATGACATCTCGAAGCTGAAACAGGGATATGGAGTTACTATATTTAAAGATTCATCCACATGGGCGACTGGCGGAGGAGATAATACGAAAAATGTAACTTTTGATTATTCAGAGTACCTGAGAGTCTTTCTCAATCTGTCGCTGCTGGCGGGGAAAGAAGTGGGAATCCTTGCAAGGATTGCAGACTGTATTCA
>CATJPU010000225.1 GCA_949742505.1 uncultured Lachnospiraceae bacterium
AATTACCCATCTGTCCGTCAGGAAGACCTACTGCAAGTCCGCTGGCATTTCCCTTCACGAAAGGACACTCTTTCATCAGCCTGTCCATCACAGGCCGCTTTGCCTGTGCCACCGCATTGCCCTTCGTCTCGTCATTCAGGCCGTAGCCGTCTAAGATCATAAGTACTGTTGGTTTCTTGCTCATTGTTATATCTCCTTATATACGCTTTCACACAGCGTTTTTTCACTTTTCTATTATACTCCAAAATTACCAAATTGCAAAGCTAAAACTCTTCCGCTTCCATCTCCTTTATCAGCTCTTCAATCGAATCCACGCTTTCTTTCAGTGTATCCGCAAATCTCTGCAATTAATTTACCTTTAGCAAGCTTCTTTTTAATCAAAAACTTCAAATTATACCTGCATCCTTCCTCGCGTTCATAATATTTTCTTCCCAAGCCTGCATATATTTTCCCCTGTTTTTCATTCAGTTTCATCTTGCAGATACGTTCATGTATTTTCTTCACACATTCGCCTTACAACAAATTCCAAATGAATTTATCTGATATATGTCCATATATCTTCGCATAGTAAATAATCCAATGATTTAATATGCTTTTGCAGCAATTGATCTGATTTCATTAATGGACGCAAGTCACAATAATATACACCGTCTAATGGATTCAAACCTATCGTGTATGCTTTAAAACATCCTGTTAAAAATGTCTGACAACCTTATAATTCGGTTCCCTCCCGGCTCTCTGCACATCATACAAAAAAATTGCAAAATGCGGCGTATCGGTGTCCGTTAGTATACGGCTGGCTTCCCTTATCCATTTAGTCGAAAACTTTATGTAGTCTTCCTGATTTTTGAAGGTATCCCAATCTGCTTTTTTAAAGAATAAGGCGGATCAGCAAAAATCATGTCAATCGAGGAATCTCTAAATTTTTTTTAAATATGCAAACTATCTCCACAAAATAAAGATCCGTTACCTTCAGCATAAAAATATTCCGGCGCTGTTCTTTTTAATGCTGTTTTAAAATTGTTGAATCCATTTACATAACTGTCCATTGTATAAATTCCTCATTTTCTTCTTTTAATTCCAAAGCAGTAAACATTTAATGCCAACAGGCTGTACAGCCGGTTCATATACCAGCCATACAGCCTGTCTTCCTTCTGCCTGATTCTATTACTTATTTATAATTTACAATCTTGCCAAAATCTGGTTTCAGCGCTGCGCCGCCTACCAGCCCGCCGTCAATATCTGCCTGTGTAAATAACTCCGGAGCTGTAGCTGCATTCACAGAACCGCCGTACTGAATGCGGATTGCCTCTGCTGTCGCATCGTCATAAACCTCTGCAATACAAGCGCGGATGCCCGCGCACACTTCCTGCGCCTGCTCGGTTGTAGCTGTCTTGCCTGTTCCGATTGCCCAGATTGGCTCGTAAGCAATTACCATTGTCTTAGCCTGATCAGCCGTTACATTCTGAAGGCCAACTTTAACCTGCTGACGGATAAAGTCCATGGTTACGCCCTGCTCTCTCTGCTCTAAAGACTCGCCGCAGCACATAATCGGAGTAATTCCATGCTCGAATGCCTTCAGCACCTTTTTATTTACGGTCTCATTGGTCTCGGCAAAATACTCTCTTCTCTCAGAGTGTCCCAGTACAACATATTTCACGCCTGCATCTACCAGCATAGCAGGGGAAATCTCGCCTGTATATGCGCCCTTCTCCTCAAAATACATATTCTCAGCGCCAACTGCGATATTGGTTCCCTTCACTGCCTCTGCAACGGGGATGATATCAATTGCCGGAACGCAGAATACTACGTCTACGTCATCGCTTGCTACCAGCGGTTTCAGCTCCTCCACCAGCGCAACCGCCTCGCTGGGGGTTTTATTCATTTTCCAGTTACCTGCAACAATTTTTCTTCTTGCCATTTTCCATTCTCCTTTTTCCATATCTCTATCTCATTCAGGTATTTTCGCTTCTCCAGGCTCCTAATTCTCAAGGGAATTCTTCGGGACTAAGCCCGAAAAGACCTCGCTAAGTTCCGAAGAACTAAGTTCGCACTAGACTCGTGAAATACCTCGT
Source organism: uncultured Lachnospiraceae bacterium (assembly GCA_949742505.1). Lineage (GTDB taxonomy): Bacteria > Bacillota > Clostridia > Lachnospirales > Lachnospiraceae > Claveliimonas. The sequence goes on from CATJPU010000225.1 coordinate 2,076, forward strand.
CAAGTGCTCTACTTATCATTTGCAGCTGCTACGCCTGGAAGTTCTTTGCCTTCTAAGAATTCAAGGGAAGCGCCGCCGCCTGTTGAAATATGCGTCATCTTATCGCCGAAGCCAAGCTGGTTTACTGCCGCCGCAGAATCGCCGCCGCCAATAATAGTTACTGCGTCTGTATCTGCAAGCGCCTTTGCCACCGCCTCGGTTCCAGCCGCGAAGTTCGGCATCTCAAAGCATCCCATCGGTCCGTTCCATACAACCGTCTTCGCATCCTTAACTGCCTCAGAGAAAATCTTCGCAGTCTCCGGCCCGATGTCAAGTCCCTGCCAGCCGTCTGGAATCTCGCCGGCTTTTACAACCTTGGAATTTGCATCATTGGAGAAATCATCTGCGATTACTGTATCTACAGGAAGAAGAAGTTTCACGCCCTTCTCCTTTGCCTTCTCTAACATATTCAATGCATAGTCACAGTAATCCGCCTCAAGAAGAGACTTTCCAACACTGCCGCCCTCTGCCTTGCTGAAGGTATAGGACATGCCGCCGCCGATAATCAGGGTATCCACCTTGTCAAGAAGGTTCTCGATAACAGAAATCTTGCTGGAAACCTTTGCGCCGCCGAGGATCGCAACAAACGGCCTCTCCGGATTATTTACGGCATTGCCAAGGAAATCTATCTCTTTCTGCATCAAATAGCCTACTGCCGCAGTATCCACATACTCTGTCACGCCTACGTTAGAGCAGTGCGCTCTGTGGGCGGTGCCAAATGCGTCATTTACAAATACATCGCAAAGAGACGCCAGATCTTTGGAGAAAGCTTCGCCATTCTTGGTTTCTTCAATTCTGTAACGGGTATTCTCAAGAAGAATCACATCGCCGTCTTCCATTGCGTCTGCGGCAGCCTTTACGCTGTCGTCTACTACTACATTGCTTGGAACGAACTTTACTTCTTTATCAAGCAGCTCGGAAAGTCTCTTAGCTACCGGCGCAAGAGAAAGCTCCGGCTTCGGCTCCCCCTTTGGCTTGCCAAGGTGTGAGCAGAGAATTACTTTCCCGCCGTCTGCAATCAGTTTTTTGATTGTAGGAAGCGCAGCAACCAGACGGTTCTCGTCCGTAATCTTCCCCTCAATCAAAGGTACGTTAAAATCACATCTGCAAAGAACTCTTTTGCCCTTCACGCTAATATCTTCTACCGATTTCTTATTCAGCATATATCTGTCTCCTTACCTAATATTATGATGTCGGGATCAAAGGCATTTTGACCCCTTGATGCCGCGGATTGCTCCGCGTTTCATGCTCCCGCAATCCTGAAAACATCCTGACGCTTCTGATTCACAGGCTGCTCCATGCCGGAAAACTGCCATCCAGTCCGTACATTCGCATGTCTTTTTCCAGATGCATGATAACCTCAAGAACCTGCCGCCGGCGGCCTCCTTCCGATGCATGATAACAGAAAAAGGATCCGGCCCTGTCAGACCGGACCCTTCCTGAGTCTCATATTCTCCAAGTATTGCTGTTCATCCCTGCGGGATAACTCAAACAACAGCATTCATTTACTCTTATGCTAATTCAGAGAAGTATTTGATTGTTCTTACCATCTGGCTTGTGTAAGAATTCTCATTGTCATACCATGAAACAACCTGAACCTCTGTAGTATTGTCG
>CATJPU010000226.1 GCA_949742505.1 uncultured Lachnospiraceae bacterium
ATGGAAGCGAAATCGCTGCTTACGTAGTCTTAGGACCGAAGGCATTCCTGAGGTTCTTAGACTACGTTGGCAGGGAGTTCGATGAAATGTTGTCTCGCCTTGCATCCTATGTCGCAGTTTGCAGGCCGGAGCGGGCGACGGGTGAACTGTTATCATTTTTCATTTAATCCCATGGATGGAGAACAACCTTAACTGCTTCACCGCTTCTTGTCAGTTGTATACCTTCGTTGATTTTATCAAGAGGAAGAACATGTGTAATAAATTTATCAGCTGGAAAGTTCGGGGCGGTGGCGAGCTTGAAAGCACGTTTGCTCTGGTCATAGGAGGCTCCGAAGTGCCCTTTGATCCAGATATTATTGTAGTGGATCAGGTTGCAGTCAAGTTCCGTCATGGAGCCTTTCGGAACACCGCCGAAAAATACAACAAGACCACCTTTCTTTACCATGTAGATTGATTGGGTTTGAGTTGCATTTACCGGATTTGCAGAGATTACTTTGTCTGCGCCCTTACCGTTTGTCAGGCGCATTACCGCTTCAACCGGGTCTTCTTTGGAAGAATTTATAATCTCATCTACTCCGAATTGTTTTGCCAGTTCCAGACGGTTTTGGTTAATGTCAATCATAATGATGCGCTGCGCGCCCCGTATTTTGGAAATCTGAGCCATGAAATCACCGATTGGACCTGCGCCGATGATAACTAAGGTATCCGGGTATCCCACTTTAATATTTTCCAAACAGGCAAATACGGAGGTCAGAGGTTCGCCTAGGGAGGCTGCTTCGTAGCTGACTCCTTCTGGAATTTCATAGATTCCTCCGTATTTGATTTTTTCTCCGCCTACAGCGATGTACTGTGCGAATCCGCCGGTACCGGCAAGCTTCGCAACGTGGGTATTGGAGCAATTCTCACTGTGCCCGCTTAAGCATTCGTCACATTCCATGCAGTAAGTACCTGGAAAGAGAAAGAGCCTTTGGCCAATGTGATATTTGGTCTGCTCATTTCCTGTTTCGCATACCTCTCCCACGATTTCATGGCCGTAGATAAACGGATAATTTCCCTTTCTGGAATCGGTTGTCAGGTTGCGGATGTCAGAGCCGCATAAGCCTACTGCCATAATCTTGAGAATCAGGCCGTCTTTTGGGCATGCTGGTTTTTCTGTTTCTTCGATACGAATATCGTTTGGTGCATACATAAGCGCCGCTTTCATTTTCATTTTGAATCCCTCCGAATTTTTTTTCCATCCGTACAGGTGGAATTTTTTATTTGAATTTTTGTTTCTGGCACTAGCTTACTGGAACGCATGGGAGAAAACAAACAGAAAATTTCCGCATAGAAAGGGAAAGAGCCTTGCCGGTCTTTTTCCTTTTTTTATAGGAAATGCCCGGTTTGAGTAAAGCGCAGATTATTAGCATAATGAAACTATAAATAATACGGAGGTGACAAAGTGAGTTTGGAAAACACATATGTAATCGGGATGGATATGGGAACGACAAATATTAAGGCTGTGGCTCTTAGTAACGACGGCAAGGTTATCGCAGATGCAAGTCTTCCAAATAAGTTCTACAATCCCGGACTGAATATGCATGAACAGGACGCAAATGAGTGGTGGCAGAATGTACAGTATATTTTTAATACCATAACCGAGCGGATGGGAAGGGATGCCGTAGAACGCATTCAAGGTATCTGCATCAGTTCCCATACAGTTTCCCTTCTGCCTGTTGCAGAGGACGGTGCGCCTCTTTGCAGGGCGCTGACTTACCAGGACGCCAGAGCTGCAGGGGAATTGCGGGAAATTGTTGAGAGAATTGGTTATGAACGGTTTGTGCAGATTGTAGGAGGGCAGCCTTCGGTCGCTTTTCTTCCAAATAAAATACTATGGTTTAAACGTCATGAACCGGAACGGTTTCAGAAAACAAAATATTTTATGCAGGCAAGTTCTTATATCAATTACAAGCTTACCGGAGAAATGACTTCGGATATAGATCAGGGGCTCCGTACACAGTGCATGGATATTGGAACACTTGAATGGTCAAAAACCATTGGAGACGCTATTGAAGTAAATCTGGAAGAAGTCTTGCCGCCAATTAAACTGATCGATGAGGTAATCGGCTATGTGACGCCGGAGGCGGCAAAGGTTACGGGACTTGCAGCCGGAATTCCGGTGCTGGCAGGCTGTTCGGATGCGATGGCGGCCATGTATGCGACCGGGATGTGCCGTCTTGGCGAATGCGGAGAGTCGTCTGGTACAACGTCGCTTGTATTTGTAGGAAGCGACGTAAAAAGCGCGCCGGATGTACCGGTTGTAACGAGACCCTGCGCCATGGAAGGAATGCCCTGGGTATTTGATGCGCCGATTCAGACTTCGGGAGCAGCAATCCGGTGGTTTATTGATAAGTTTGCGAAAGAGGAGGCAGAGGATGCAGCTTTGCGCGGGCAGAATATTTATGAATATTTGAATGAACTGGCATTTACTGCAAAGCCGGGGTCAAACGGACTTATATTCTTCCCATATCTGTTAGGGGAACGCGCCCCTCTGTGGAATGATTATGCTAGAGGAATGTTTATCGGGATGCGTATGGATATGGGAAGGAATGAGTTGGCAAGATCGGTGTTTGAAGGAACTGCGTTTGCATTAAAGCACGTAATGGAAACAGTGAAGAAGGAAGGCGCAAAGGCCGAGGTATTAAGAATCTGCGGAGGCGGCGCAAAGAGCCGGGTGTGGAACCAGATTAAGGCTGCCGTACTCGATATGCCGGTTTATGTGCTCAGTCCGGAATCCGGCGACGTACCCATTGGCGACGCTATGATTGCAGGCTGTAAGACAGGGGTATTTGAAAGCCTTACGGAGACAGCGGAGAAGATTATTAAAGTTCAGGAAATTATAGAACCTAATCCGGAATGGGTTCAGGTTTATGAGGAACTATATCCATACTATGTGAACATGTATCGGCATCTGGATATGGATCTGAAAAATATGCAGATGACACTGGAAAAGGTTTACAGCTCGTAGCTGGAAGGAGGCTGGAGCATGATACGGGGAATCGGAGTGGATATGACAGAAATAAAAGAAGTCAGAAGGCTGGCGGAGGTATCGGGAGAAGCGTTTATAGAGAGAACCTTTACGGAACGGGAACGAGAAGCCTCGCTTAAGACAGCGGACAGATGGGAATATCTGGCGGCCCGGTTTGCGTCGAAAGAGGCTGTTTTTAAAGCGCTTGCACATTTAACGAAAGAGAGAAGCTTTGATTTTCGAAAGATTGAGACATTGAATTGGGATGACGGCCGTCCGTATGTGGTTTTCACACCGATGCTCCGTGCTCTGACGGAGGAGGCAGGCGTCGAAAGAATTCATATTTCCCTTACTCATGAAAAGGAGTATGCCTGCGCATTTGTAATTGCCGAATCTGGCGAATAAAAATAGAAAGATAATAATATCCAAAGAAAAAGAAAGGAAAAGACAATGAAAAAATATAAAGTATTTGCAATCAATCCAGGCTCTACATCGACGAAAATCGCATTATTTGAGGGGGACTCCTGCCTGTTTTCTAAAAACGTGTCCCATGATGCGGAAGAGCTTGAAAAATATGAGAATCTATCGGAGCAGCTTCCTTACCGGAAAAAAATGATACGGGAGCTTTTGGATGAAGCGGGCTTTGGTCTTTCGGATGTGGAGGTATTTGTGGGAAGGGGCGGCGGCCTTTTAGCCATGGAGGGCGGTATCTATGCAGTTACAGACCTGGTGCTTGACCATGCGAAAACTTGTGCGAACGGTGTTATTCATCCGGCTACCTTAGGACCGCAGCTTGCCAATGAATTTGCGGAAGAATATGGGGCAGAGGCTATGGTGGTCAATCCTCCGGATGTGGACGAGCTGCAGGACCTGGCAAGAATGACAGGAATCAAAGGCGTATACAGGGCGATTCATTTACATGCGCTGAACCTTAAGGAAACAGCGATACGTCACAGCGATAAAGTGTTGCATAAGAAATATGAGGAATGTAATTATATTGTCTGCCATATCGGCGGGGGGATTTCGATTTCTGCGCATCGCGCCGGAAAGATGGTAGACGGTTATGATATTGTGGGCGGGGAAGGTCCGATGGCGCCGACACGCTGCGGCGATATCTCAGTTGCAAGTGTACTGTCTTATATGGCAGAGAATCAGTTATCTCCCAAGGAGATGAAGGGGCTGCTTACCAGAAAGGGAGGATTTGTAAGTCATTTGGGCATTTCTGACGCGATAGAACTGACAGCCCGCGCGGCAAAAGGCGATAAATATGCAGAAATGCTGTGGAATACAATGATTTACCAGATTGAAAAGGGAATCGGCGCTATGGCGGCGGTATTACATGGCAAGGTTGACGGCATTCTTCTTGGCGGCGGTATGGTACATAGCGACGATCTGGTGGCTCAGATTAGGGAGAGCTGCTCATTTATCGCGCCGGTGACGGCTTATCCGGGCGAATTTGAGATGGAAGCAATGGCGGCTGGGGCGGTCCGCGTACTGAATGGGGAAGAAAAACTTAAGGAATATACCGGGAAACTGGTATGGGATGGTTTTGACTGGTAATTTAGAGGGGCGGAAACCGGAGGTTTGGGACATATGATTACAATAACGAAAGTATTAGAAAATGTATATGTGCTAAAGGACAGAACAGACTGCTGTGCAAATCTTGTGCTCGGGAAGGAAAGAGCGCTCCTTTTTGATACTGGTTCCGGGATTGACGATATGAAAAGGGCAGTTAGGAATATTACAAAGCTTCCGCTGATTGTGATTGACAGCCATGGTCATTTTGACCATATCGTAGGGAATGATCAGTTTGATGAAGTGTATCTTTCTGAGATGGATTTTCCAATTATAGAAGCTTATGATACGGAACTGCTGAATCGGTGGATGAAGGATTTAACGGAAGAAACGATACAGCCATTTTCCATGCCTCCAAGAGAATGGAAGTGTATCCGGCGGCTGGACTTTGATTCATTTGAGCTTGGGGATCTGCGGTGTGAAATTATTCCGTTAAGAGGTCATACGGCAGGCTCCATAGGAATATGGATTCCGCCTCTGCGGCTGCTTTTGTCAGGGGATGCGTTGACTCCGATTATGTGCCTGAATTTTCAAAATCATTTATCAAAGCAGATACAGTATGAAACGCTTAACAGGGTTCAAAGTATGAACTTTGATTTTTACCTGACTTCGCATCAGGATAAATTATATCCAAAGCAGCTTTTGCGAACTGCGGCCGGCTGGTCCAATGGCTTCCAAAGATTATATGTTTGATTTTAAATGTATAGATCGGGCTGGGCTGCCAGCAGTTGAAGTAATTCCTCCTTATTATGTATAGTATTGGCAATATCGTACTGCCTGTTCAGCCTGTGGAAAAAATGCTTTAGCTTAAAAAGCAGCATTTTGTCATCGGATGTGAAGGCGGCAGTGACGATAACCCGTATCTTATGACTTTTCCAGTTCATTTTGCGCGGCAGAATTGTAAAAGAAAGCTGCGTCTTTCCGGCAGGTATTATAGCGGACTGAAACAGAAGACCGGAACAATATGCGTTGCTGCAGAGAGATTCCCGCTGCAGCAATGCGGAAAGATATTCGATTCCAATAATTCCTTTATCAACAAATTCACTGCCAAGTGTTTCTACTGCGGAAAAAATATTCTCGAATTCATACTCTTCATGCCAATATGCAGTTTCCAGTAAAGAGAACACAGACGCCATGCCGCGATACAGAAAGGAAATTCTTTTTGTGCGCAGGTATGCCTCCAGCTTTCGGATATCATTGGGAGAGATATACGGAGAAATCTCAATGATTTTGCCAAGTATACTATCCGAAAATTTCTTATGTACGGTTAAAAGAATCAGGTCAGTATCCGAGAAATCATAATTTCTTACCTGGTTAACAGGGATCAGCGCGGTAACCCTCAGATATTTTTCAAAGGCGCCAAGAAGCTTCCTTTTGACAGACCAGGCAACGGTCATATGTTCATGGCAGCAGACCACAGTGTTCAGCTTATATTCGGGATGGAGATCAAAATGGAATTCGAGCGCTCCGGATATGCTGTAGGCCAGATGCAGAATTTCATCTTCATTTAGATAGTTTCCTGTATATTTTATGGCGATGCGCTGAAATGCCCATGCAAGTTCAAGCTCTGTAATTAACTGGCTTTTCGAGACGGAAGGATTTTCCTGTGAGCTGAAACGATGTACCGGCGCCAGTATATAGCGTATGTATTGAAGCAGAGTAATATAGAAATCCTCGTCTGTTGAAAAGTCAAGATGATAGGATTCCCGGAGCAGATCCATGTATTCGGCCGCCATCTCCAGAACAGACGGCTCGAAGATACGGCAAGTATTCGCAAGCGTGATCTTAGACGGATCAAGCATATGGGCGGAGGAAATGAACAAATAGATGACATCTCTTTCCTGATATGGAATAGAGACAGAGAATTTCGTTTCGATTGTGGATAATATTTCATCCGAAGCAGCCAAAGCATCGGTATCTGATTTTGATACGGACGGAACCTGGGGGAGCATGTAACCGGATGAGAGTCTTTCATACATGATGGTACAAGCGATGTTCAGCCAGACAATATTCGTATCCTCCATGCGGATGTGGTGTTTGTGCAGGCACTGAGAGACAATATCAATCATTTGATTCAGATTTTCCTCACTGACATATTCATTCTCATAGATTGCATTTTCCCGGGAATTGTAGTTCCAGTGTTCGTGAATCAGACTGGTGAGAATATGACGCCGTTTCCTTTCATCCTGTTCAAAGGACAGCATGCTGTGCTCATTGGTAATGTTAATAAAGGGATTTTTCAGCATGTAAAGTAATTTCAATGTGTGAATATCATTTTCCAGCGTAGTATGGCTTACGAACATTTCGTCTTCCAGGTCATAGACATTGATGGGGGTATCTGTCAGGCACAGCTGGAAAGCGAGATAACGGATGCGGTCTTCACGAGTAAAAAATGCTGTGTTGATGCGGTTTAGTTCACGAATTTTATCTGGGTTTTCAGCGGTAAAAAAATACCCTTTGCTTCGGATGGAATCAATCTTAGCGTCAAAGGGATTCAGCTCTAAATTAATGGCGGCTACATCGCTCCGTATGGTTCTGGAGGTAGCGTTTAGCTGCGACGCCAGTTCTGCTCCGGTTATCAGGTTCTCATGATTCTGCAGGATGTGCAGAAGTTTTCTCTGTCTTAATGTTAAAGATAAGGTATCCATGATGATTTCCTCCAACTGAATGTTAATAATACTAATTTCAGTTTAGCATAATCCATTTCCGTTTTAAAGAGGAAAAACAAAAATTGAGAAGGGATGATAGAAATGGTAACTTTAAATCAGCAAAGATAATCATTATATAAATTTTGGGAGGTTCAGCATGAGCTACAATTTTTTTGTAAAAAGCAACATTCATTTTGGAATCGGCGCGGTTTCCGTACTGCCGGAGCTGCTTGGAAAGTATGAGTTAAATAAAGTCATGCTTGTTTACGACGGCGGGGTAAAGGCTGCGGGCATTGCCGAAAAAGTTACTGCGCAGATTGAAACGGCGGGAGTTTCTTATGTGGTTTTTGACGGTGTAATTCCAAATCCGACCAACGAAGTAGTTGAGAATGCCGCGGGACTTGCAAAGTCAGAAAATGTGGAGGGATTTGTAGCAGTCGGCGGAGGCAGCAGTATCGATACGGCCAAGGCGGTAAATGTCCTTATGACAAATCCGGGAAGTATCAGGGAATATGGCGGAATGAACATGGTTAAGAATCCCTGTCTGCCATTGATTGCAATTCCGACTACAGCCGGGACCTCCAGTGAGATTACGAACGTAAGCGCCCTGATTGATACAGAGAAGGTCGTGAAATATGTTGTGATTGATAATAACATTGTTGCTTCCGATGTAATTGCAGATCCGGAATTTACAAGAACTGCACCGGCCGGCGTTACAGCCGCGACAGGAATGGATGCGATTACCCATGCGGTGGAAAGTTATATATCCAATATGTCCTCCCCGCTTACAAAATATAATTCCCTGAAAGGCCTTGAGATTCTTTACCGTCATGTAGAACGCGTGGTGGAAGATGGAAACGACATGGAAGCAAGAGAACAGATGATGCTTGGATGCATCATTACCGGATTTGGATTTTCGAATGCAAACCTCGGCCTGGTACATGCAATTGCACATACTCTGAGCGCGCATTTCGGCCTGGCGCATGGTATGGCAAATGCCTGTGTGCTCCCGTATGTGACAGCCTTTAATTCCGAAGTTGTTCCAGAGGCTATGGCAGAGCTTGCAAAGGCGGCGGGTCTTGAAACAAGCGGGGATATGGAAAAGGACAGACTGCTTCTTGCGGATGCGCTTCTTGTACTGACGAAGAAACTGAAGATTAAGACGCTTTCTGAGCAGGGCATTGAAAAGAATGATTTCGATATGCTGGCAGAGGACGTCCTGAAAGAGCCGGTTCTTGGATTTAATCCGCGTCAGGGCGTAACAAAAGAAGATATCATTGCGATTCTTGAGCAGGCTTATTAAATGCAGGATAGAAGAAAGGAGATGTGTTTTTGCGGAAATATAATCAGGCGAAATTATATTTATCCATCGTTGCAATTTCGTTTATACAGGGACTGCAGTATGGCGTCTCTCCGATATTGGGGGAGATCAAAGGACATTATCCGGAGGCGGATGTGAGCCTCATTCAGATGTTGATTACAGCGCCCGGACTTTTGTCTATGATTGTTTCGCTGGCATCGGGATGGCTGGTTCTTAAGATAACAAAAAAACAGATGCTGATTTTTGGTGCAGGGATTGCAGGGATTACAGGATTTATGCCTTTTCTCTCAGACAGCTTTGCGTTACTGTTCGCGGCGAGGACATTGTATGGAATTGGTCTTGGTATAGCGACAACTATGAATGTAGCAGTCGTTGCAGAATTTTTTGAAGGAGATGCGAGAGTAAAGGCGATGGGAGTGCAGGCGGCCAGTGTCGGCGCGGGGATGGTTGTTGCGACTACTGCTGCCGGAATGCTGGGGAAGGGCGGATTTCAGAATGCATATTTTGTAAATGTCATTGGATTTATTTCTATGCTGATTCTTCTGGTATGTCTTCCCGAGACCGGAGTCTCGAAGCAGAATCATACGGAAAAGATCCGGCTGAATAAAAAGGTATTGCTTATGGATCTCTTTGGAGTATTGGAATTTTTATTTCTTATAACATTTACTACGAATATTGCCATGCATCTTTCCGGGGCAATCGCAGGGGATTCATCGGTATCTGGAATGCTGACAGGCTGTTTTTCCGGTTCCCAGATTGTAATTGGGATTTTGTTGGGAGCTCTGACGAAGGTAACAAAGAAATATACGTTGTCGGCGGCGATGTTAAGCTTTTCTATCGGAGCGGTTATTCTGATTCTATTTCCGGAAAACGCAGCGCTGCTTGCAGCCGGCGCAGTCTTTTGCGGGTTTTCACAGGGAATCTTTATTCCGACAGCGTCAACCTTTATTTCAAATGTTGTGTCTCCGGTAGCAACAGCGTTCGCGGCGGCGACATTTACGGTTGCAATGAATGTGGGGCAGTTGATTTCCCCTGCGATTCTAAATGGATTATCAAAGGCTGCTTTTGGAGAAACAACGACAACAGGAGTTTATAGCCTGTCAGCAGCAGGAATGCTGATCGCAGCGGCGGCAATGACCTGGTGGCAGAAGACTCAGGCTGACTAAGTTAATAATAGCTTTGGGAGAGCTGATATTAAAATCTTATCAAAAATTATGGAGGTAAAGAAAATGGACAAGAAAAAAATGGCGCTCTGTACACCGATCCCGGAGGATAAGCTGAACTTTATCAAGGAATATTGTGAAGTTACTATCTGCGGAGAACTGAAGCATGGGAAAGGCAATGTTACGGAAGAAATGACAAGAGAAGAATGTATGGGAAGCGAACTGGTAGTCCTGGGGGATGAGTATGCGGGTGCTCATACAATCCGGGAATGGGCGGGAGCAGGCATGAAATTCTTCGGAGTTGCTAAGGGTACTCCCGCAACGGTTGATTATGACGCAATTGCAGACGCTGGTTTGGAGCTTTCTTATACGCCGGGACGTAACCGCGTTGCCGTAGCAGAATATACCATCGGCCTGATGATTGCGGCGGCCAGAAATATCACGTTAAGCGCGATAGGACTTTCAAAAGGAGAGCATACCGGAGAGGTCTGTGATATCTATGATGTACCGAATATTAAAAATGTTACATTCGGACCGTTGGATGAGAATCATCCGTTTTCAGACTATGGTATAGGATTTGAACTATATGGCAAGAAACTTGGAATCGCAGGTTATGGCGCAATCGGGCGTGAGGTTGCAGTACGTGCAAAGGCGTTTGGTATGGAAATCCTTGCCTATGATCCATACCTAAATCCGGAAAAAATCAAAGCAGACGGCGCAGTTCCAGCGGACCTTGACACGATGCTTTCCGAGAGTGATATCGTCAGCATCCATCTTCCGGTTATTCCGGCAACAAAAGGTACGGTGAATAAAGAGTGGTTCGGTAAGATGAAACCGGCTGCTATTGTAATTAATACGGCAAGGGCATATGTGATCAACCAGAAAGATCTGGTAGAGGCTTTGCAGAATAAGACAATCGGCGGCGCGGCTATTGATGTTTACTGGAAGGAGCCGGTACCGGCGAATCATCCGCTTCTCTCTATGAGAAATGTAATCTGCACCCCGCATATGGCCGGACTGACAACGGATGTTGACGGATGGTCGGGAAAGATGATGGGCGACGAGGTGATTGCTTACCTTAAGGGCGAGCCGAGAAAATATCTGTGGAAGCTTAGAAGATAACAATAAAAGAAAAAGAACAGGATTCGGAGGAATAAAAAATGGGAGCTAGATTTTGCAAAGGAAAAGAGAAATATCCACATCTTTTTGAGCCAATTAGAATTGGCAATATCAGATTGAAGAACCGTATTATAGCGGCTCCGACAAGTCCCAGCATGATTACTACGGAAGGGCATTTTACGCCGGAAATGGTTGCGTATCTTGAAGAAAAGGCAAAGGGAGGAGCCTCAGTCGTGACCTATGGAGAGGCAATCGTACATTCGGCGACGGGAAAATCCCATAATAAGCAGCTGCAGCTGGATTCTTTTGGCGTGAGACAGGGACTTGGCAATGCGGCCAGAGCAATCCATAATGCGGGTGCATATGCGAATATCCAGCTTTCCCATGGGGGGAAGTATGGCGGTCTTACCAGCGTCGGCGGTGATCAGGATACCTGTGCCGAGGCATGGGGGGTAAGCGATGAGGTAACCCCGGCAGGCTCTGTAAAGGAGATGCCGAAGGAAATGATCTATGAAATCGCGGAAGCCTACGGAAAGGCGGCTAAAATCTGCCAGGATTGTGGATTTGATATGGTGCAGGTTCATGCAGCCCATGGCTGGCTGTTTTCACAGTTTCTTTCACCGGTATTGAACAGGAGAACGGATGAGTTCGGCGGGAGCCTTGAAAACCGCGCAAGATTTCTGATGATGTCACTGGACGCGGTAAGAAATGCGGTGGGACCGAGATTCCCGATTGAATGCCGTATCTCAGGAGACGATCTTACGGAAGCCGGACTTGATATGGACGGATGTGTTGAAGTTGCGAAAATGATTGAAGATAAAGTAGACTTATTCCAGGTATCCTGCGGAAACCATGAGGATCCGGATCTGTTCTGCCGTACCCATCCGTCGGCATTTTACCCGCGCGGCGTAAATGTATATCTGGCTGAAAATATCAAAAAGCATGTAAGGAAACCGGTTGCCTGCGTAGGTTCGCTGAATGATCCGGCACAGATGGAAGAAATCATTGCATCCGGTCAGGCGGATATTGTTGAGATTGGACGCGCGCTGCTTGCAGATCCGTATATCCCGGACAAGGCTCTTCACGATAAAGCGGATGATATTACACCTTGCCTTCGGTGTTATGAGTGTTTTGGGGAAACAATGAAAAGTGAAGCTGTAAAATGTACCGTCAATCCGCTTATGGGACAGCAGCTTTCAGCAAAGTATGCGGCAGAGAAGCCGGGGAAGTCTAAGAAAGTTCTGGTTGCGGGCGGCGGTCCGGCAGGTATGGAAGCGGCGATTACTCTTGCTGCAAGGGGACATGCCGTCACATTAGTGGAGAAATCCGATAAACTTGGCGGAAATCTGTATCCGGCAGGCGCGGCATATTTCAAAGAGGATATCAGGAAACTGTGCGGAGTTCTGAAAAAGCGTGTTGCCGGGGCAGATATTGAAGTAATCCTTAATACGGAAGTGACGCCGGAATATGTACGTGAGTTTGACCCGGATACGTTGTTTGTGGCAATTGGTTCGAATGAACTCTGTCCTCCGATCAAAGGAATGGATCTTTCTCATGTAATGATGGCGATAGATGCAGAACTGCACCCGGAGAAGCTTGGAAAGAAGGTTGCAATCATGGGCGGCGGCCTTGTCGGCGGCGAGGCGGCGGTTTCCTTCCATCATGAGGGGCATGAAGTATCAATTATTGAGATGAAGCCTGCGATTGCTATGGAGGTTAACTCATTCTACCGGGGCGGATTGATGCCTGAGATTGAAAAAGCGGCGGTAAGCTATACCTCGACTAAGGTGCTGGAGATTGTTCCAGAGGGCGTCAGAGTCGAAAAGGACGGGAAGGAATTTGTAATAGAAGCGGACTCCGTTGTCTGCGCGCTTGGGTTCCGCGCGCCCTACGACAAAGTGGATGCACTTTGTAATGAAGCAGATGAATATTATATTATCGGTGACTGCAGGAATGTCGGGCAGATCTGCCATGCAACAAATCAAGCATATTATGCGGCGCTGAAGGTATAATTTGATTTTTCCTAAATAAATAGGAAATGGTAGGTTTGAGGGACGGTACATAGTTATTTATACTGAAATCAAGCTTAAAATGATTGTGAAAAAGCAAGGTAAGAAAATCAGGAAAAAGAACGAAAGGAGTTTAATTATGAATTACGAAAGTACCAGAAAAATTGTTCTTGACGCAATTATGGAAGCAGTTGAGCAGAAGCTGATCAACGGAACCTCCGGCAACATTGCAATGAGGACGCCGGAGAACCCGAATATCGTATGTATTACGCCAAGCGGTATTTCCTATGCCGGAATGACACCGGAAGATATCGCGGTAGTTCAAATGAAAGAGGATGGGACGAATGAGTGGATTGAGGGCAATTACAAGCCGTCTTCTGAGGTTCCTATGCATACGGCTGTGATGCGCGCAAGAAAGGATGTAAACGCAACGGTACATACGCACAGCATGTATGCAACGATCTGTGCAATGGGAGAAAATCCTGAGCTCCTTCCAATTACGCCTCCACAGTGTGAATTTACTCCGGTAGGAATCGTAAGCTTCACCATGCCGGGTTCGAATGCTGTTGCAGATAAGGTGGCGGATATCATCGGCGAGTCTGGAAGAGTCTGCTTAATCAAGAACCATGGAATGTTCTCTTGCGGAAAGGATATGAAAGGCGCGATGCATGCAACCGTTTATACGGAAGAAATGGCACAGACGACGGTTATTGCGAAGACGCTGGGAACCTATGAGCCGATGCCGGAGGAAGCGGTAAAGGCAATGCAGGCATTGATTGCAGCAGATCAGGCAGTATAGCAGACAGCAGAAAAATTATCCAGCCATATTAAAATAAAAAGGACTTCCGGAAGCGGCGGGAATAGGGGCTTAGAGATTTCGGGATCCTGGAAAAGTGAAAAGGAGAAGAAAATTATGGAAAGAAATGAAGTATTAGCAAACATGATCGAATTTGCTTCAAGAGCATATGAGAAGCCGGCGGCTGAAATTAGAGAGAATACCAAAATATCAGAGGAGCTTGGCGTGCGCTCTATGCAGCGTGTGGCGCTGAGCGCATCCATTGAGAATGAATATGACGTTATGATTCCGGTAGCAAGAATCGGTCAGTTTGAAACGATTGGAGACCTTGTAGATCACGTTATGGAGGAAATGTAAGGAGAGGGCTATGTTGACAAATGTAAAGCTTGGAAAGAATATGCGGAGTGTTTCCATCGTAGGTGTTGGAGCAACACCATTCTTTAACGGTGTAGAGAACCCTGCTTATAAAGGATTGACGAATGGAGAGCTTTTTGGCTATGCAGCGCTGGACGCAATGGCGGATGCGGGCGTGGAGCCAAGAGATGTGCAGTATTTCTTCCATGGGTCGGCGAACCCACATGTATTGAATGGCTGTATTACACCGAATCTTCAGGTTGCCGATTGGTTCGGAATGCGCGGAAAGGGATCAATTTCTCATTCAGAAGGCTGCTGTACCGGTTATATCGGACTGGAAGAAGCTGTATTTGCAGTAGCGAGCGGAGCTTATGATATCGTACTCAGCGGCTGCAGCGAGCAGGGGACTGGAATGCCGGACGGAAATACTCCGGACCATATGAGAACAGTTCTTACTTCCGAGGTTCTTTTCCCGGATTTGGATTCTATCTTTGATCGTGCTTATGGAAGATACTTAGGCGGAGGCCCGGGGATGAACCATGATGACTGGATTAATTATTATGCACATGAGAATGGATTGACGCCAGAGCAGGTGGATGATGTACTGAATCATCAGGCTTATCATTTCAGAAGAAATGCAACCCTCTGCTCGCGGGCAATTCGGAGGACTCCATATGAAGAGATGGCAAAGGAAGCAGGATTTGATAACGTATGGGAGTTTATGAAGTCGCCGCATAATCCAAAGATGTCCCAGTATCTTAGAACGTCCAGTGATTCCTGTGTCGCGGACGGAGCCGCCGCATGCATCGTAGTCCCGACTGAGATTGCGCATAAGTTTCATGTGAAGCCGGTTGAGGTATTAGGAACCGGAGCTTCTGTATTAGATGCGATTGTGCCTCATTTGGAAAAAAAGGCGACTGCCGAAGCGGCGCGCCAGGTATTTGAGATGACGGGACTTACCGCAGACGATATGGATTTGGTATTTGTAAATGATTTTATCGGTTCTTCCGCATTCCTTGCGGCAGAGGAAATCGGTTATCTGCCAAAGGGAGAAGGATGGAAATATGCACTTGACGGAAGACTTGCCTATGACGGAGATAAGCCGATGAATACAAACGGAGGCCGTACCTCGTATGGACATGCATTTGGCGCTTCTGGAATGGCAGATATTTTTGAAGCAGTAACACAGATGCGCGGCGAGGCAGGAGAACGTCAGGTGAAGAAGCAGCCGAAATACACATTTTTAAGAGGATTCGGCGGTGCGCAGAATGTCCGGGCTACGATCCTCAGAGCCGGTTTTTAAAGGAGGGCGGTCATGAGCACAGAAAGAATTACAGTAAAAACAGAGGAATTCTGGAACAGAGAGCATGTAGTTGAAAAATTCTGGAATGGTTTAAAGGACGGAATCGTTTATGCAAAAAAGTGTAAGGAATGCGGAGCGATTGAATTTCCGCCGCATCATGCCTGCAATACCTGCGGTTACCATGAAACAGAGTGGACAACGCTGAAAGGAACAGGCGTCCTCAAGAGCTTTGTATTTACAGGCGTTTTAAATGCAAGGCTTGAGCTTGAGGACAGAGGACTGAAATATGTATGCGGCGAAGTGGAATTAGATGAAGGCCCGGCAATCAATGCAGTTATTCTGGGAATTAACAGAAAGAAAGCAAAAACGATTCAGGGACAGCTTCCGATACGCGTACGCCCGGTATTTTACGATATGGGAAGGTATACGACTTTGTTTTTTGAACTGGATGAAGATTAGTACTGTCCGATTGGGTTATACCAGGAAATGATGAGTGTCTGCTCAAAAAGCTCCGAGATATGTTCGGAGCTTTTTGAAAATGTGGATTTGATAAGGAGAAGAATATGAATCAATTTATAGAAGGTATGGTTGAGAAAGCGAAAAAGGCTCCGCAGAGGGTATGTTTTCCGGAGTCCTACAGTGTGGATATCTTAAGGACGGCGGAGGAAGTAATTCGCACCGGGATTGGCACGCCGGTTCTGCTCGGCAGCAGGACGGATATAGAAAAGCTTGCCGCAGAGCATAAGGTATCTGTATCGGGATTTGAATATTTTGATACGACGGACGCAGAATTTATAGATGGATTTGCAGAGGATTATATTGCCAAAAATGAAGGAAAACGCAAGAAACCGACAGTAAAGAAGCTGACGAACGATCCGGTACGCTGCGGAATGTTTCTTCTGAATATGGGATATGTGGACTGTGTGGCGGCCGGAAAAGAATATTCCACAGGCGATGTGATTATGGAAGCAATGCAGGGCGTAGGACTTGCGGAAGGCGTGGAGAGCCCGTCCAGCCTCGGAATTGCGGATATTCCGGGTTTTGACGGTCCGCAGGGACAGATGCTTGGCCTTGCGGACTGCGCGGTAACCGCACAGCCGGATGCGGGAGCTCTTGCAGGAATTGCAATTTCCTCTGCGGATACGGCAAGGACGCTTCTTGGATGGGAGCCGAGGATTGCGATGCTGGCATTTTCTACTGCCGGAAGTGCGGAGCATGAGACGATAGACGTAGTAAGAGAAGCAGTGAAACGGGTGCATGAGCTGCGCCCGGAGATTAAGTGCGATGGGGAATTCCAGCTGGATTCCGCGATTATTCCAAAGGTGGCGGAACATAAGGTAAAACGGGAAAGCGAGGTTGCCGGGAAAGCGAATATTTTGATTTTCCCCAACCTCCACGCCGGAAATATTGGCGTAAAGCTGATTCAGATCTTCGGTCATGCCAATGCTTACGGTCCGGTTCTCCAGGGATTTGCAAAGCCGGTCTGTGATTTTTCCAGAAGCGCTCCGGTAGATGAGATGCTTGGAAATGTTGCAATGCTGGTTATACGTGCGGCGGCGTCCAAATAATACAATAAAGATGTAACGGCATCGGCAGCAAACATTATGCTGGCCGATGCCGTAATATTTTTAAATGCTGTAACATCTGGAAGAAACTATAAGAGCCAGGTGCTTGATGCAGCCGCTGGTGATTCTAATAATATGGAAACAGCTTTAAACGGTTGTCGCCGCTGCGGTCCGGCTTTTCAAGAGTCACTTCGCCAGTCGCGGCCCACTCGCATCCCCGGACAAACATGGTAATGAAATTAAAACGGTCCAAAGCTTCCCAATGGCCGATGGATGTTGCAAATACGCGGCCTTTTCCGTATTCATTGGTCCAGATTACCGGAGTATACTGGTTTACACCAGGCATCTTCGAGAGATCTCCGTCTGGAATCTCTACCGGATGATGTGCCGGAGGAAAACCGGGGACACGATAAAAATTGACGTTGTCATAGATAGAAGCTAATACGTGCATCTTCGCTTCAGGATGAATGATCAGATGCGTGAACAGATCATCAAAAACATTCATCCATTCTGCATCAATGCCTTTCGTGATCGGATGCTCCGAATCGATGGTTTTTACCATATGATCATCCTTGGGACAGCGGCGGCATCCCTGATCCATTGCGCAGTATCCGCCGAGAAGTTTACGCCATTCGTCCGGCCAGTGGGCGTCTAGCCAAATGCTGGAATGATAGAAGACGATTCCCTTTCCCTGCGCTGCAAAGTGATAGACTGCCTGCTCTGTTTTTTCGCCAAAACGTCTGGCAGGCTGTGTTGGTAAAAGCTTTCCGTCGTAGTTTATCAGTAAGAGATCATAAGGCTTGAGAAATTCCGGCGTGATATTACGGAACTCTTCAACGATGACTACCTGAAAACGCCCGGTTGCTTCAAGGAGTTCCCGGAGCCTTTCATTTAATTTTCTGCTCTGATGTTCAATGGTAACAAGACCGGATACCAGAAGCACATGGATTGTTTTCATAGAGTACCTCCTTCGTATAATTGATGATTTTATTATATGGTTTTGTATATGGACTGACATACCGAGTTTTTCCTAAAAAATTAGGAAATAAGGGAATTGAGAGAAACAGAGGCAGAGGTTATAGTAAGGCTGTAAGTAAAATAAACGGACCGGAACGTGAAGAACTTAGAAAACAAGCAACAAGTAAACAGGAAGAATAAGAAAAGAGGATGAACAAATGGAAAAAGTTAAAAAAGGTTATGGAAAAGGCTGGTTGCTGATTATTTATGCATTTTTGGCTTATTTTACGGCCACTGCTGTGGGAAGTGCGATGAATGCTGCTTCCGGAACTTTAGCAGAGCTTCATGGATGGAACGCTGCAGTTCTTACCAGCCTGATTTCAGCAGGCTCGCTTGCAAATATTGTTGCTGCCTTTGTACTTGGCAAGTTGTCTGTAAAGTATTCAGCAAAAAAGCTCAGTCTTATCTGTTTTGCAATTTATACGGTGGTAATGATTGGGCTTGGCGTAACAGGCAATTTTGTAATCTTTGCTGTCTGCCTGATTCTTGCGAACGGGATTTCATCCGGTATCGGTTATCAGCTTTCACCGGTATTGATTTCCCGATGGTTTCCTAAGAGGAAGGGCGTAGTCATGGGAATTGCGACAATGGGTATTCCGCTCTGCTCAGGCGTGGCAACTATGATCTATCAGGCCGGCTATGCTTCCATGGGGGCGCTGGGCGGATTCCTTCCGTTTATTGCAATCGCAGTCGTGTCAGCACTTATGATGATTGCCTGCCTTGCGGATAATCCGGCGGATAAAGGCTATGTACCGGACAACGGAGCAATTGTAGAAGGCATAGAGGAAGAAAAAGGAATCAATAAAGAAAGTATCTGGACGACGAAGAAACTTCTTACAACCCCGCAGGTCTGGATTCATGGAGTTACATTGGGAATACAGCTTCTGTTTGCAAGCGGTTTGATGGTTCAGTTGTTCCCAAGACTTCTTGAGATTGGTTTTGATCCTGGACAGGCAGGTATGATGATGCTGGCATCCGGACTTCTTGCGCTGCCGGGTTCCTATATCTGCGGGTTGATTGATTCGAAAGTCGGAGCAAGAAAAGCAGCCTGCACAACTTATATATTCGGCGTTGCGGCAATGCTTTTGAACCTTACAGGTACGACAATCGGCGTGTGGGCATCCCTTGTCATGATCGGTATGGTTGTCGGCGGAGCCGCAAACTGGCCGGCGTCTCTGTGCATTGAGGAATTTGGCGACAGCTTTGCAAATGGATATGGAGTGATACAGCCGATTATCCAGATTGTCGGAGCGGTGGGACCTGCGTTCTTTGCGGCATTCTATGGAATTACAGGAAGCTACCGGATCCCATATATCTGCGGAGCGGTGCTTATGGCAGTTGGTTTCGTTGCTTTTGTTGGACTGGCGAAGGCTGGTTTCGTAAAAAAAGAAGAATCACGTCAATAAATAGATTAAAAATGTGTGAAGGGCACCAGGAGACTGGTGCTTTTTTCGCAATAAATTTTGGAAGGATTCAGAGAATAAAATTACTCAAAAGAAATGGATTGCTGCCAACGGAAAACAGACCATATCAGACAGTCCAAAGGAAGCAGGACGGAGAAAGGACGAAATAAGGCGATTGCGGAATGGAAAACGGATTCTTCGAATGGAAAGTATGGGTTTTTTTCAATAATATTCTTCGGAAATAAAAACTTCATTGTCAACATACCCATTTTCAGAAAGCTTTACACTTTCTAAGGTTCCAATTGCCGCTTGTTAGAATGGATGGTATATTATAAAATATACGGATAGAAGTGTAACCAAGATGTCAGAAAAGAGGCGATTGTAATGAAGCTTAAAAATGTATTAATTGTTGTGAAGGATATTGAGAAATCAATTGCATTTTATAAAGAGTTGTTTGGGTTGGAGGTTGTTCTGGACCAGAATGGAAACGTGATTATGACGGAGGGGCTGGTTCTTCAGGAACGGGCAGTTTGGGAGAGCTTTATCAAAAAGGATATCATTCCGGGGAATCATGCTTCAGAATTATATTTTGAAGAATCCGATATAGAAGCCTTTGCCGAAAAGCTTGAGAATTATCATGAGCCGATTCAGTATGTGAACAGGCTTATGGAGCATGACTGGGGACAGAAGGTCATCCGCTTCTATGATTTGGACGGGAACTTGATAGAAGTCGGAACGCCGATGGATGTTTTTTAAAATGGATACCTGATTCCGAATCTTACTTATAAATCCGGTGAACAGATGGAACAGCTTGGCAAGTATGGATTCTTACGCAGAGATTATCTGTAGAACCGTAAAAATTCTCTGTATCAGGTCATGCTTCTGCAGGACACCATCGGAGAACATCTTCTGGAAGTGGATAAGGCAGCCAGAGAAAAAGAAGAAGTAATTTTGAAGCAGTTAGAAGAAAAAGAACCATTGCCGGATAAAGAGGCAGATCAGATTGCATGGGTAAGAGCTGCTAACCAGCACAGAGCAATTGCGGAAGAGATTATTCTCAAGGAATTGATTTATGTTTAAAAGAAAGTCCTAAAAGGCTACGCACTGCGTAGCAAATTGAAACTAATAAGCATTGAAAAATGAATAAAAGCAGAGAAAGGCGTGAGTCATGGGAATGTGGCTTGCGTCTTTTTCTGTCTGGAGAGGAAGTGAGATAGAATGGCAAAAGTCTTTCGTGTAGATTCTGTCCGGTCAGCAATTAAAGAACTGGAACATTATGGGTATGTGAAGCGAAATATGATCAGAAATGAATATGGGCTTTTTACAGATACGGAATATATTATCTGGGAAATTCAATCGGACAGAAAAATGAGTAGTCCATATTGGAAAATCAGTCCAACGGGAAACCGATATGGGTACTTCAGCCCAACGGAAAACCAGTGTTGGAAAATCCAATATCGGTTTTTCCAAGGCAATAAATAATATATGTTATCAAGTATGAATTATAAAATAACCAGTTAATAAAATATCTATCTTATCAATTCGCTTAAGTATTAATAGTGTTCGATGAGAAAAGAAAGGACGCTGGCAGCCATTGCAAGGCAGCTTGACGGGAAAGGAATGAACCAGGCGAAGGTGCATATTGCAGCCGGACGTCCTCTTACCTGGGTGGCTGCACAGAAAGAAGATTTCCAGAAATACCTTCTCCAGAATGACAGTGTGGACTTCGTATTTCACAATAAAGAATATCATGTGGAGTTTGTAGAAGCTGACATTTATCCACAGGGATTTGCGGCAGCTTTTTATCGCTTACAGGATTTTAAAGGTATCAATATGCTGGCTGATATCGGGAATGGAACGATGAACATTATGTATATCAATACTTCCCGCCCGGTAGAGAAGAAATGTTTCACAGAAAAATATGGAACGCACCAGTGGGTGCTTGCTGTCAGGGAATCCTTGCCGAAAGAACTGGGAACAGTGGTAGCAATGAGGAGCAGAAAGCATCTATCAAAAATGTTGGCAGACAGCAGTTGCGTTCATGGGGCGTTTTGATTGAGCGAGATGGAAAAGATTATCCGTCCAATGCTTTTGCTATTTTGATTGGCAATGGAGGACTTCATGTAGCAACGCAATGTGGCGTGTTCAAAGGTACAACGAAAGCGGTATTTGTTGACCGTAGAGAATATACCGAAAGCACTATGACGCTTATATCTCGAAAGCCAGCTTGCGCCCGTTGTACGACGAATACGGCGATATCTACATAGCCGTGGATACGGAACTGAAAGGAAGAATCAGAGCTGCCATGATGGAAATGATTCTGAAATTTGAAGTTGAGATAGTGTAATTTGGTTTACCTGTTCTTTGACAACTGAATAGAGCGGATAGATACGTTTGATA
>CATJPU010000227.1 GCA_949742505.1 uncultured Lachnospiraceae bacterium
CATCAATATGCTCAATATAGTCTCCTGTATAGGGAAGCATTTCATATACCTCAATAGCAAAAATCTATTTTCAGTATATCATCAATATTGACATTAGAAGAGTACTTTTTCTTGAATTTATTTCAAAAATATAATAAATAATGAAATATAAATCAAAAATCAAGTTTCACGACTTAGACATACTTTTGCAACCCGGTGTATCGAGAATGGAATGCAGCCACAGGTCTTAAAGACCATCCTCGGGCACAGCTCGCTGGCTATGACAATGGACCTATACAGCCATGTATTACCAGATACAAAGGTGGATGAAATGCAGAAGATAGCTAATCTATTCTAGGAGTTGTGTCAAAAGTTGTGTCAAATTCTGAAAGATGGAGGAAAGGGAAAATAAGAGCCTGATAAAAAGCTTATAGAAAGGGAGGATGCCGGGTCACCGCTTCCGCGATGCCCGGCACGTATTATGAAAAAGCTTATTCTAAAGTATGAAATACTTAACGTCGATATTTGTGTTTCTTTGTTTTGTTGATGATATTAGTATACGTTACACCTGTGAAGAAAGAATGTTGAATAGATGAAGGTTTTTTAAAAATAAAATGAACAAATTGTAAACAAGTAATTTTGCCTCCAAAATAATAATGATCAATGTTTAAAAAATTTTAAGTTGGAAAATAAAATAGAATGATATATACTAGACTATGTTATTCAACTGACAGAACGTAATATTTTAATACGATTTTAAGAGAAACAAGACACAGAATATTCTGCACAGCAGGAGGATAAAATTATGAAGTACATTTCATTTGCAATTCCATGTTACAATTCTCAGGAATATATGGCTCATGCCATTGAGAGCATTCTTCCCGGGGGCGAGGACGTGGAGATTATTATTGTAAATGACGGTTCAAAGGATAATACTTTAAAGATAGCAAGAGAATATGAAAAGAAATATCCAGAGATTATTCGGGTAATAGATAAGGAAAACGGCGGCCATGGGGATGCGGTCAACTATGGACTTAAGAGAGCTTCCGGCAAATATTTTAAGGTGGTAGACAGTGATGACTGGGTAAGGGAGGAATCCCTTCAGAATATTCTATCGGTTCTTCGTAAAATGGAGAGAGAAGAGAAGGAAGTAGATATGTTAATTGCTAATTATGTGTATGAGAAGGAGGGGGCCGCCCATAAGAAGGTGATTCATTATCGAAATGCGCTGCCGCAGGATACCATATTTCGATGGTCGGATGTAGGGCATTTCCGTCTGGATCAGTATATACTGATGCATTCGGTTATTTATCGGACGGATTTGTTGAAGCTCTGTCAGTTGGAGTTGCCAAAGCATACTTTTTATGTTGATAATATCTATGTATACTATCCGCTGCCTCATGTAAGAAAATTGTATTACATGGATGAGGATTTTTATCGTTATTATATTGGAAGAGAAGATCAGTCAGTAAATGAAAAAGTGATGATTAAGCGGATTGATCAGCAGATTTTTGTGACAAAACGGATGATTGATATGTATCAGATGCGAGAGGTTACCAATAAAAAGCTTCGCTCTTATATGCAGAAATATCTGGCGATTATGATGACGGTTTCCTCGATTCTCTGTATTCGTTCCAAAGATGCGGAGAATTTGGAGAAGAAAAAGGAATTATGGCAGTATCTGAAGCAGAAGGATAAGAAGACATTTTTCCATATCCGTCATGGGATTCTTGGTCAGAGTATGAACCTGCCGGGCAGGTCGGGGCGCAGAATGTCATCACTGGCATACTTAATGGCAAGGAAGATTATAGGATTTAACTAACTAAAAATTCCTGCTGTTAAGCTTGTATTTGTCTAACATATTGAGAAATAATGGAATAAGTGTATATTTCAACCGCTCTGAGGCATACTAAATCAAAAAAGAGGAGTGTGCATCATGGCGGTTAATTTTAATTCCAGTAAAACCAAAGAGAATCTGATGAAAGCATTTGCAGGAGAAAGCCAGGCAAGAAACAGATATACGATTGCTGCTGAAACAGCGAGAAAACAGGGAATGCAGGCGATTGAGAAGATATTTCTGTTTACAGCGGAGCAAGAAAGAGCACATGCGGAAGTGTACTATGATCTGTTAAAGAAATCAGAGGGAACAAACATTGATATCTGCGGCGGATTTCCGGTAGATACATTTGATTCATTGTTGGAGCTTGTTAAGGCGGCGGAGCATAATGAGACAGAGGAATATGAGGACGTGTATCAGGCGTTTGGAGATACGGCGAAAGAGGAGGGGTTCTACGAAGCGGCGTCAGCCTTTTACCAGATTGCAGAGGTTGAGCATGTACATGCGGAGCGTTTCCGTTATATTAAGGAGCTTTTAGAAAAAAATGAATATTTTGAACAGTCCGGAAAGGGCGTCTGGATGTGTCTGAACTGCGGATATATCCACGAAGGCGGTAAAGCGCCGGGAAGCTGTCCGGTATGTCACCATGACAAGGGATATTTCATTCCATTGGAACTTGCGCCATATACCTGTTCTGAAATTGCCGGAAGAAAAGTAAAATAGTAGAAAGAGCAAAGAAAGCGGAGTGTCTATGGAGAATCAGAAATTAGAGAATCTCTTAAATCTGGCAATAGATGCTACGGAAGAAGAAAGGGAGAAATCCCAGATTCTGGAGGTAGGATACAATCCGATTGACAGGGAATGGGATTTAATTATTAAATATTCCGGGAATTTGGAAGAGGTGCGTGAAATAGCCGTCCGGGTAAGGGAATTATTGAATGAATATGCAATCATTACAATCAGAGAGTCGTTGATTGACAGGCTTTCCGCGCTTCCACAGGTAGAATATGTGGAAAAGCCGAAGCGGTTGTATTTTCAAGTTGCGAATGGAAGAAGGGTTTCCTGTATCGACAGCGTACAGGGGACCCGTTTTCAGTTATATGGACAGGGAACTTTAGTGGCGGTGATTGATTCGGGAATTGATTTTACATTGCCTGATTTTCGAAATGCAGACGGGAGTACGCGGATACGGTATCTATGGGATCAGTCGGCGCCTGGGGATTTGCCAGGCGTCGAGTATTCAGCAGAGTTGATTAATGAGGCGCTTCGGGCGCAGACGCCGGAAAGGCGCAGGGAACTGGTGCCAAGTGTAGACACTTCCGGGCATGGAACAGCAGTGGCGGGTATTGCAGCCGGGAATGGCAGGGGGAGACTTGCGGAAGGGGAAACGGGTAGACAACAGTTTGGTACATATGCAGGAGTTGCACCGGAAAGTGAACTGATTGTGGTGAAGCTGGGGGCTCCAAGGCAGGAAGGATTTCCAAGGACTACGGAACTGATGCTGGGAGTAGATTATGCAGTGCGCAAGGCGATAGAATTGAGAATGCCAATGGCGATTAATATTAGTTTTGGGAATTCTTATGGGGCTCATAATGGACAGTCGCTGTTGGAACGGTATTTAGACAGCGTGGCAGGGCTTGGGCGTATTTGCATTTGTGTCGGAGCGGGAAATGAAGGAAAGGGAGCGGGTCATACGGCCGGAGTGCTGCAGTCCGGTGGGGAGCAGAGTATAGAGCTGGCGGTGCAGGAACGGGAAACAGGACTGAATGTGCAGGTATGGAAGGCTTATACGGATACAATGCAGATTTCGCTGATTAACCCCTCTGGAGTAAGGGTTGGACCGTTTCAGGAGATATTGGGGACGCAGAGATTTACAGTTGGTCAAACGGAGATTTTATTATATTATGGAAAGCCTAGTCCCTACAGTACCAGACAGGAAATCTTTATTGACTTTCTTCCAAGGGAAACCTATATAGCGCCTGGAATCTGGCAGATTGTACTAAATGCGGGTGAAGTGGTTACCGGAAGATATGATTTGTGGCTTCCGGTAACGGGTGCCCTGAATTCAGGAACCGGGTTCACTTACCCAAATCCGGAAGTAACAATAACGATTCCGTCTACAGCGTCCAGAGTGATAACTGTGGGAGCATATGATGCATTGACGCTTACCTATGCAGATTTTTCCGGGAGGGGGCCGATGGTGGAGCCGGATTTCTGGGAATTATCGAAGCCGGATATTGTCGCGCCGGGAGTGAGAGTGACCACAGTTGCGGCCGGGGGCGGATATGCGGAATTTACAGGAACTTCTTTTGCTGCGCCTTTTGTTACGGGAAGCGCAGCGTTGTTGATGGAATGGGGGGAACGTGTTATTATATTGCCAAGTTAGCAAGAACCCAGTAAAAACAAAGGGTTTCGCTGATTTAGTCCTACGAAAAAATGCCGTTTGGCAGGA
>CATJPU010000228.1 GCA_949742505.1 uncultured Lachnospiraceae bacterium
CATGTTCGTCTTCTCCTGAACTACGATGTTACCTTTGATAAAGATCTCGCCTTTATCCGGGCATCCCGGACGGCCCCACATAATGTTCTCGTCAAGGTATCCTTCGGAAGAACCGAACTCACCGATCTGAACGCCGCCTTCATCCACACCTGTCAGCATCATAACAACGCCGTCAAGCACTCTGGTAACGCCTTCGCCGATTCCGCTTTCACCCTCTTTGGTAGCGATTGGCTGTACGTCCATAATCGTCTCAGAATAGGTATGGTACTTATCAGGAGTAATAATCTCCAGATGGAAGTCCTTAACCAATTCCTGATCAGCGATAACATCTGCTTCGATTCCTTCACGAATGGTAAGCGTCGTTCCCTCGATCTTTGTCTCCGGTCCTCTCTTTACCTCTGTGATGTTAAAATGTTTTCTTGTTAAAGTTCTTACAACCTTCTCTTCTGCCTCTGCTTCCGGTGCTGCCGCATCTGCCGCTGCAGGCGCCGCCGCTGTCGGAACCTCCACTGCTGCTGCGGCTCCGCCAAGAGCGCCAACAGGGATCTGAAGATCAATGTCCTTGCCTTCTCCAATGTGGATCTTAAGAATTCCGCCTGTTGCCGGTGCTGCTACAGGTGCCGCCGCTACCGCAGACGCCTCCTCTGCCTCTGCCGGCGCCTCCTCTGCTGCAGGTGTGCTCGGCGCATTTACGCCGTCCAGAACATCAGCAGTCAGCGGTGCGAGAGAATCACAAGTTTTTGTAAGTTTTGCTCCCAAAACCTCCTCGATCGTTAAGCAGCCGTCAAGGTTCAATAATCCGGAATCTACCAAATCGTCGAAGATCGCCGGATCTTCCAGATTGGCCGGCTCAATTGTAATGCCTGCTTCGGCCCTACAACAAAGTACCGCTGGATCATGAGCATGTGCTTTAGCTGTTTCAGCTGTGATTGACATATTATTTCCCTCCTTATATGGTTTGCTCCGGTATCCTTTTACGGGATATCGGAAAGTATATATACAGCCGCAGGATAAACCGGGCTCCCTAAACCCTTAAGCCTCCGGGAAAATCGGGGGTATCCTTTCGGCTTTTTATCCGCAGCAGTAATACCTTAAAATAGAATCCTCATAAAACTTAAAAATCAATATCCTGGCTTACCTGCTTTGACACCTTCAAGGTTCTGTACAGGGCATGTCCGACAGCTCTCATAGCGTGGTCGGTCTGATGGAATACCTTAAGACCCATCTTCGGACCTGAAGCCATAACGGTGTTGGAACAGTCAGAGCAGTTACCGATAATAATGTACTCACATTTATCTTTCTTGAACTGCATGTTATTCTTAACCTGTCCCGGACAGTTGCCAGGCCGCAAACACTTCAGCGGAGCGCCCGGCTTGTTCTCAATCGCCTGCTTACACTTGCACACAGACACCACCTTGCCGTTCATCTTCGCCGCAATATCGCGCATACGCTCTTCATTACCGCCGCAGGCACATACAAGGATACCTACGTTCGCGCCATGCAAATCCGGGAACTCAACCGTAACGATAATACCGCCCGTCGTCTTGGTAATCGGCGCATCCAGTTCCGTCGCCTTACCGGTAAAGGCTCCTCCCATGATAATCTCGCCGAAGGTTTCCTCTAGGCCGCCGGCTCTCTGAATCAGGTCGCCAACGCTTGTCCCAACCGGAACATCCATAAATACATGAGCTTCGTTGCCGCCCTTAATCCGTCCGCGGACAGTCAGGTTCTTGCTAATACATGGCTTCTTCTCGTCAATCGCCCCCGCTATCTTACAGGCCGTCTCCAGATTAATTACAACAGACTTTGCCGCGGAAGGAAGCTGCGTCGTAGTAAGGTTCACGCCAAGGCACTCCCTTACGACTGCACGTTCCTCCCCCATCGGGTAAATATCCGGCATCAAATGCATCTTAATCGCCGGCTCGCTCTCCAGAGCCTTCTGCAAAGTCTTAATCGCTCCTTGATTCTTCTTCTTGATAGCAATAATCGCCTTATCCGCATTGGTAATCTCCATAGAATACTTGATTCCGCGGATTACCTTGTCACACTCATCCTCAATCTGCTTAATATTGTGGGCAAGTCCCGGCTCGCACTCAGCCGCATTAATAAGGATAAAACCTCTCTCGCAGTCAAGCTTAAAATCCTTCGGAAGCTCCGGATTAATCTCCGCATCAAGCTCTCCCATCTCCTGCTCATCCAGATTAATGCCAAGCTTAATTCCTGTGGGGAATCCTGCTCCTCCAAGGCCGACAACTCCGGCCGCTTTTACCATGTCAAGCTTGGAAGCGCCTTCCGGTACGTCGATTGGAACAAATTCATCCGGCTGCTCCGGGGCAGGCTCGATGACGATCCGGTCGTCTGTAATCTCAGTCACTTTACCGTACACACTGGCGAAAATATTCGCGCCCAAGCCTGTCGGCGTAGCGATAAGCGTACCCTTTTTTACTTCATCCCCAACCTCAACACAGGGAGCGCATGGCGCGCCTACATGTTGACGCAGTAAAATCTGTACATTTCCCATGACATATACATCTCCTTTTCTTCATACTTTTATTCTAAGTAAAAAACGAAATATTACTCACTATTCCGTCTACTTATTTATAGAAAATTTCTATATTAAAAAATTGTCGATTTTTTGTCAATTCTGTCGGTTTTCTCTGGCGGAGGTATGTGGGAATCGAACCCACCCAGGACGCTCCTAACGCCCCACACTGGTTTTGAAGACCAGGAGGCACACCAGTTACCCAACTACCCCCATAATTTCTTTAACGTTCCTTAACAATAGCACATTATTCTTTATTTTTCAACACCTTTTTCTTTGTTTTTATAATATCAAAAAAGCATTGACTTTTCAAGGTTTTTAACGCATAATAAGGATATGAAAATGAACCCGGTACTAGAACATGTTCTAGACTGCGGTCTAGAATGCAGTCTATTTGTTAACAGATTGTCGTATTTTAGGAAAGCAATAGATGTCTGATATAGATTGCATCAATATTCTTTATATATTTTCAGGAAGAATTTATAGGAGTTATCTATAAATCATTATTAAAAGGAGGACAATGCTATGGAATTAAAAGCAAACGTGAATTTTGACCGCTTTGAAGAGAAGCTTCAGGTAGTTGACGCTCACACAGTCGGAGAGTTCTGCCGTATGGTTATTGGCGGATTTCCGGAACCAGAAGGAAACACGATGATCGAAAAGAAGAAATGGTTAGAGGAGAATTACGACCATGTTCGTACCGCTCTTATGCTAGAGCCAAGAGGACATCATGATATGTTCGGCGCTTTCTTCTGCAAGCCCGTCAGCGACGAGGCAGACCTTGGTATCATCTTCATGGATACCGGCGGCTATCTGAACATGTGCGGCCACTGTACCATCGGCGGTGTTACTGTTGCAATCGAGGCAGGACTTGTTGAATCCCACGAAGGCGAGAATACCGTAGTGTTAGAAGCGCCCGCAGGAATTATCCGCACGACGGCTACCGTTAAAGACGGCAAGGTAACCGGCGTTACACTGACCAATGTTCCGGCATTCATTTACAAGGACAACCTGACTGTGACTGTAGACGGCAAGGAGATTCCTTACACGATTTCCTTCGGAGGAAGCTTCTTCGCACTGGTTGATACAACCAAGCTTGATATCGGCGAGATTAATGCCAAGACCGTTCCGGCTTACACAGAGCTGGGAATGAAGATGCGCGCTTTAATCAATGAGCAGGTTGAGATTCAGCACCCGACGCTGGATATTACGGAAGTTGACCTGGTTGAATTCTACGGCCCGACCCCGAATCCGGATAAGGCTACCATGAGAAATGTTGTTGTATTCGGCGACGCGCAGGCAGACCGTTCCCCATGCGGAACCGGTACAAGCGCGAAGCTTGCAACTCTGCATGGATGGGGCGAGCTTGCAGTAGGCGAGGAATTTATTTACGAGAGTTTTATCGGAACAACTTTCAAGGGAGTTATCAAGGAAGAGACCAAGATCGGCGACTACGATGCAGTAATTCCTATGATTACAGGTTCTGCGTACCTGACAGGCGTAGGCACATACCTGATTGATCCGGACGATTCTTTAAAATATGGTTTCTTAATAGGCTAATCTGTGATATACTACTATACAGAAAACAAGGGCGGGTTCTATTTGAGCCTGCCTTTTTTGAATAAATTCTGTTATCGTACAGTGATATCGCTGCCGCCGTCTGACTCAGATCGAAACTCAGACCATCCCCCAAACTCGCTGTACCAACGAATGAAGGGAATGATGATTATGCCAAGAAAACGCCAATCAACCAAAAGCCGTATTATCAAAGCTGCATGGAATCTATTTTATAAGAACGGATATGACGAGACAACAGTCGAAGATATTATTTCAGCCTCTAAGACATCTAAGGGGACATTTTATCATTATTTTAAGAGCAAAGAGGGACTGCTGAACACCTTGTCTTACCTCTTCGACGAGAAGTACGAAGAGCTTGCCGGAATTATAGACCCGAAGCTGTCCGCCTATGACAAACTTATTTTCCTGAATCACGAATTGTTCTATATGATAGAAACCAGTATTGATGTGGAACTAATTGCTTATTTGTATTCCGCACAGCTTGTTACCAAGGACAAACGCTCTCTCTCTGACCATAAACGGTTCTATTTCTCATGGCTTACCGAGATTATGCAGGACGGACTGGACAGCGGCGAATTTATGGATACTGCCACAGCCGAAGATCTCATGAATATTTACGCTATGTTCGAGCGGGCGCTTTTGTATGACTGGTCTTTATTCAAGGGAAAATACTCCCTGTCTGAATACAGCAGCAGACTGCTGCCACACGTCTTAGAAGGATTTATTAATGGATTTTAGCAACCAAAAACGCCTTTTTCCAAACGAGAAAGGCGCTTTTGATTAACGGCTCAGATCATTACCTCATGCATATCCTGTTCCTGCACTCCGATATCATCCATTACTTTCCGAATAAGTTCCCTATCGTCAAGTCCCGCACACCAAGCCAGTCCGCAGCCCGCCGAGATTTCTCTGGGCACAGGAATCAGCCGCCCTGGCGTCCCTTGCTTCTTACACCCCTTTTCCATCGCCATAGCATCCGTTGTGGTGTGAAAAGTTACTACCAGCTTCAACTCTTTCTTTCTCATACCTGCATACTTCTCCTTATTCTTTCCGTATCTTTCCCCATTCTATTCTTCTTTTGCCAGCTCCTTCACCGCACAAATCGCCGTATCAATCTCTTCTTCTGTATTATAATGCGAAAAGCTAAACCGGACTGCTCCCTGTTCTACCGTCCCCAACGCTTCATGCATCAGCGGAGCACAGTGCGCTCCCGGCCTGGTAGATATCTCATAGTCCAGCAGCAATGCATCACTAACCTCAGAGGAATCATAATCCCTGATGTTCAGCGCCACAATCGGGCATCTTTCCATGGCGCTAAAATCACCATAAATCTTCACTCCTGGAATCTCTTTTACCCCCTTGTAGAATCGCCGCATCAGCTCCTGTTCTCTCTTCCTAATCCAGTCGATACCCTCTTCATTCAAGTATTCCAGCGCCGCATGAAGCCCTGCAATCCCATGTCCGTTCAGGGTTCCAGCCTCCAATGCAGTAGGCATCTCCTTCGGATGACTTCTGCTATATGTCTGCACTCCGCTTCCCCCGCTCTTTAGAGGACGCACAGAAAGACCTTCTCTTACATACATGCCGCCCGTTCCCTGTGGTCCAAGCAAACTTTTATGTCCGGTAAAGCACAGCACATCAATATGCATCTTCTGTACATCAATCGGAAATACTCCTGCCGTCTGAGATGCATCCACAATAAACAAAAGTCCATGCTCTCTGGCAATTTGACCAATCTTTTCAAGGTCCACACAATTGCCAGTCAGATTAGAGCCTCCGGTACATATAATCGCTTTTGTTTGGGGCTCAATCAGTTCTTCCATATCCGAAATACGGAAAACTCCCTTTTTGTCACATTTCACAATTGATAATTCTATCCCTTTTTCACACATCTCATAGAGCGGCCTCAGCACTGAATTATGCTCCATCATGGTAGTAATCACATGAGCGCCCGGCTCCAGCAATCCCTTGATTGCAATATTTAAACTCTCTGTAGAATTACTCGTAAATACCACCTGCCTGGGATTCGTCCCGCCAAACAGATTACAGACCAGTTCCCTGGTATTATAAATCGTCCTGGATGCGCTCAGGGAAGCGCCATGTGCTCCTCTTCCCGCATTTCCCATGGACTCCATAGCCTCGCCCACCGCCTGAACCACTTGCTTTGGCTTACGCATCGTGGTTGCAGCATTATCCATATATATCATTATTTTTCCCTCTGCTTATCTCAACTTATATACCTTCCAGGCAGGATAATTATACCGGATAAACTTCCTGTACAATTTTTAGGAAACGTTCCGCCGACACCGAAAGCTGGTTATTCTTATTATAAACCACGTTAATATTCCGCCCCCTGTCCGCACCAGGAATGGAAAATGCCAATACGCTTCCATCCCCAATTCTGTCTGCCGCTGCAAGCTTTGACAAAATGGAAATCCCCATCCCCCGGCACACAGAATTCTTAATTGCTTCCTGATTCTCGATACTCGCAATCACATTCATCTGTTCTGGCCGAATCCCTGCGCTGCGGAGCTGCTTTTCCGCCTCCTTTTTTGTTCCGGAACCTTCTTCTCTCATAATAACCGGTTCCTCGATAACCCAGGAAATATCCTCCGGAGTCTCTGCCCGCCTCTGGTATTCTTCTGTATTCGGTGTAATAATCACCAACTCATCCCGATAAAACGGAACATATTTGCAGTGCTTCTTTTCCAGAACCGTTCCGGTAAATCCAATATCTACCATATGCTCCACAACCTGATTTACCACCCGGGCGCTGTCAGATTCAATCATCTTAATCTGTTCGCCCGGATATTTCTCATTAAATCTCGCAAGAATCCTCGGCAAAAGATACTGGGACGGAATCGTAGAAGCGGCAATGGTAATACACCGCTTGCCCAGTTTCCTCCTCTCTCCGAACTCTTCCTCGATTCGCTTCTCCAAATCCACCATCTGACTGGCATATTTATACAGAGTCTGCCCTTCTACCGACAGGCTCACTTCCTTTGTATTTCTAACAAACAGACGCACTTCCAGCTCTTTCTCCAAGGTCGATATATGCGCGCTGATTGTTGGCTGTGTCAGGTACAGATTCTTGGCTGCTTTTGAGAAGCTCCCCCCTTCTGCGACCTCCACAAATGCCTCTAACTGCTTCAGATTCATCAGTATGCTACCCTTTCACTCTCTGCTCCTGCTCTTTTTGTTACTTTAATACTGTCCATATACTCAATAATCGGCTTGGCGCTTTTGCGGCTGGTCTGGAACAAATCCCGAACCTCCGCCGTTGTAATAACCGGCCTTTTTGTAAATTCTTCCTGTATCATACGCTTTGCCTGCTCCATATATCCGGTCAGCGTATAAAGGTCGTCTGATACCTTTACAATTTGCCGCTCTTCCAACAGAATATTCAGGATGTCATCTGCTATTTCTCTTGACCCTTCTGTAAATGACATGTCCGAATAACGAATAAAATCATACCCGGCCTTCTTTACCGTATCCAGAATCTTCTCTGAAATCTGCCGGTAAAGCTCATCCTTCCGAACCTGATACCCCGCCGTACATAAGTACTCTTCCACCCGTTTAACGGCTCCTTCCTGTACTAAGTATTCTACATACTGGTCAAATACCACTGGTTTCATCTTCTTTAAAAATGTTACCTGTACTTCCGCCTTCTTCATTCCGTAACGATAAGGATACTTCTCCTCATAGGATATAAGCGCATCCAGAATCTTCTGCCTTGCAAGCCGCTCCAGACCAGCATGCCATGCATACACGTCTTTTCTCGTGGAAAATAATAAAATCTCTCCCGAACTCTTTAATCTCTGAAGATCTTCTGTAACCTCTTCCGAAGACAGCGCTGTCAGTTTCGCAAGTTCTGCCTGAGTCGCCAGAGCATCTCCATGCTCTCTGATATGCATCTCAATAATATCAGCGGAGGAACCGGATTCCTTACGCTTCAAATCCTCGATAACCGTTTCCTGAAATCTCCGGTGAATCGGCGGATTCGGCTCCAGTACCACGCCGCCTCCAATAGTCTCCATCGGTGAATAGAAACGAACTACAAACTTATCGCCCCGTCTCAGCGCAAGCTCTTCCTCGAGCCTTAGCTGCACATAGCCGCTTTCTCCCGGTCCGATTTCATCCTGATTCAACAAAACCGCCCGGCATAAAACTTCGCTGGTTCCGGTAAAAAGATGCAGTCTGGTATGATTGGTCAGCACCCGCATGGAAGATTTCAGAATATCCATCTTCACGTCCAGAAGATCTGTATTCTTCATGCTGTCCGGCGGAGCAAGAACACATCCCCTGAACAGCTCGCGCTTCTTAACCCCGGACAGATTAATCGCCACCCTCTGTCCTGCATAGCACCTGTCTTTGTCCTCTCCATGCACCTGAATGCTCCGGATTTTACTGGTCTTTCCCACCGGGTATACCGCCAGAATATCTTCTTTTGAAATCGTTCCGGAAAGCAGTGTTCCTGTAATAATCGTTCCAAAACCAGACAGAGAAAATACCCGGTCTATCGGAAGCCTTGGTATGGTTGCAATATCCTTCCCCGATACTTCTTCCTTCATCATATAGTCAATCAGCCTGACCAGCTCGTCAAGTCCCTCTCCGGTTGCCGCCGATACCTTCGCCACAGGCGCCTGCTCTAAAAACGTCCCCGCAAGCTCCTCTTTCACCTCTTCTTCCACAAGCTCCAGCCAGTCTTCCTCTACCAAATCACACTTATTCAACACAATGATGCTCTTCTCAATTCCCAAGAGTCCGAGAATATCCATATGTTCTCTGGTCTGCGGCATAACCCCTTCGTCTGCGGCAATCACCAGCATGACCAGGTCCATGCCTACTACGCCGGCCGCCATATTGTTGATAAACCTCTCATGTCCCGGTACATCAATAATTCCCGCCCGGTTCCCGCTGGGCAGATCAAACCAGGTAAATCCAAGGTCTATGGTAATCCCTCGTTTCTGTTCTTCCTCCCACCTGTCCGTATTCCGCCCGGTCAGCGCCTTAATCAGCGTAGTTTTTCCATGGTCGATATGTCCTGCGGTTCCAATAATTACATTCTTCATCTCCTAGCTCTCCACATCCATCAAATCCTGCAGCCCGGCAGCAATCAGCTTAAAGTCATCATTTTCTATCGTTCGTACGTCCAGCATTACCGCATCATGAATCGTTCTCGGAATAATGGGAATCGAAAGCCTGTGCATCCGCTCTTCCAATTCCGGTACACGAATCTTCTCCGGCCGGATGGCTACCGCCATGCTGGGAATCCGCTCTAAGGGAAGAGAACCGCCTCCAATCTGGGATTCACAGGATACCACATCCACTTTGGCCAAAATCCCGGTTCCCCTTATTGTTCTGGCAAGGCTTCTCGCCCGCTTCGCCGCTTCATCCAAGGGCTCCGTAATCATCCGAAGCACCGGAATATTCTGAATTGCTTTTTCCTCAGACAAATATTCCTGCAATACCAGCTCTAATGCCGCCGCAGTAAATTTATCAATCCGCAAAGCTCTGGTAAGCTGATTCTTCTTCATCTTATCAATGTATTTCTTTCTGCCGATAATAATCCCGGCCTGAGGGCCGCCGAATAATTTATCCCCGCTAAAACACACCACGTCCGCACCCTTGGCAATGGACTCCTGTACCGTAGGCTCATAGCTCAGCCCATATTTGGATAAATCAATCAGCACGCCGCTGCCCAGGTCTTCAATCACCGGAATCTCCCTCTCTCTCGCAAGGGGAACCAATTCCTCAATGGTTACGGACTCGGTAAAACCTACAATCCGGTAATTGCTGGTATGTACCTTGAGAAGAGCCTTCGTCTCTTCTGTAATATGCTCCTCATAATCACTGTAATGCGTCTTATTGGTAGTTCCCACCTCAACCAGAGACGCGCCGCTCTGCTCCATCACATCCGGAATCCGGAATTTCCCGCCAATCTCAATCAGCTCTCCTCTGGATACAATCACTTCGCCGCCTTTCGCTAGGGAACTTAAGATTAGAAGCACTGATGAAGCGTTATTATTTACCGCCATCGCCGCTTCAGCGCCGGTAATTTTACACAATAACTCCTCAAAATGAGAATACCGTTCTCCCCGCTTTCCCTGCTCCAGATTATACTCAAGATTAGAATATCCGCATACAAGCTCCGCAGCCTTCTCCATATGCGCTCTGCCAATGGGCGCGCGTCCCAGATTCGTATGCAGAATCGTTCCGGTGCCGTTAATCACCTTCCTCATATTCGGCGTATGCATCTTCTCTGCCGTTTTTACAATACAATTTATCAACTGCCGGATATGTTTCTCCGCCTCTTCTTCATCCTCACACTCTGCAATAAACTTCCGCAGCCTGTCCGTTTCTATATGAATGCACTCCATAACTGCATTACGGCCATACTGCCCCATCATCTCCTGAATCCGCTTATCTTCCAACAGCAAATCAACCTTTGGTATGCTGCGATATAATATATTTTTATTCATATTCTCCTGCCTTTCATATTATCAAAGAATGATTACTCCACATCAGAATACTAATATAAACGTATCAGCTTATTACTCTTCTCTGATACGCGTCCAATCACAGATACCGCCGTATCCATCCCTGCTTTCTCAAAATCTGCAAGCATCTCTCCAAGACGCCCCGGACTGACACTAATCAGCAGACCTCCGGAAGTCTGGGGATCATATAACAAATCCAGATAATGTTCTTCTACGCTGCCCGTCTCTACCTGATTAATAGAATACCGCCGGTTCTTGTAAGCTCCCGCAGGAACCAGCCCCATCTTCGCATAGTCAATCGCATCGGCAAGATATGCAATGTCTTTTACTTTCAATTCAAAGGTTACCTCGCTGGCAGACGCCATCTCCACACAATGTCCCAAAAGTCCAAAACCGGTAATATCGGTACAAGCTGACACATCATACTTCTCCACAATCTGCTTCCCCTTCTTATTCAGCGACGCCATCACCATCTGAGCTTCCCTGATTGCGGCAGGCGAGGCAAAATCCGCCTTGATTGCCGTATTCACAATGCCGCTTCCAATCTGCTTCGTCAGGACCAGTACATCCCCCGGTCTGCAGCCGTAATTCTTAAATATCTTATCCGGATGCACAAAACCAGACACACACAGACCATATTTGGGCTCGTCATCCTGCACAGAATGACCTCCTACAAGGACTGCCCCGGCTTCCTTCACCTTATCTGCTCCTCCTGCAAGAATCTCTCCCAGAATCGCAGGGTCAAGGCAGTTGGGGAACCCCACAATATTTAATGCCACCGCCGGCTCGCCGCCCATGGCCCATACATCGCTTAAGGAATTGGCCGCTGCAATCTGTCCGAACATATAAGGGTCATCCACAATCGGCGTGAAGAAATCCACCGTATGAATCATGGCGATATCATCCGTCACCTTGTAAATAGCCGCGTCGTCGGAAGTCTCGATTCCTACCAACAGCCTGTCATCCTGGAATTTCGGCAGCTTACTCAGAACCTGAGCAAGGGTCTTCGGACCTATCTTTGCCGCTCAGCCTGCCGTTTTGCTTAAGCTTGTCAGCTTCACATCCGTCTTCATCATACAATCTCCTTCAAAATCCTCGTTAATTTACAATTCCTGCGGCCAAAAGCTGCAGGAATCTATCTTAATGCGCTATCGGAAAAACAGGCCAGCAAAACATATGGTTCATTCGTAACAGTTCAGCCTACGGCCTACTTTACGTTCATTCAGCTGAATTGTACTGGCTCTGCGCCTTATTACGCCTGTTTAGGGCTTTAATATCTTACCTGCTCCCGCCATTTTCTCTACGATACTGTACATATTCGTCACAGAACCTACCGCAAGCTTCTCCTTCAGGCCATAATAATCAAGGCATGTCCCGCAGGTTAATATCTCGACGCCCTGAGCCTCCAGAGACTTCAGATCCTCCAATGAATCCGAGCCTTCGCAGGTAATTGTTGCGCCTCCGTTATAGAACAGCATGGTCTTTGGCAGTGTATCAAGCTGGGTAACTGCAAAAATAAACCCTTTAATCAGCACTTTTCCCAATTTGTCATTACCGGTTCCCATACGGTCAGAGGATACAACCACAACCGTATTCTCCCTTATATCCGGGATACATGCCGCGTCATCTTCCGCTGCCGCCGGAGCGCCCTCCATGACAATCGTAATCTTATATTCTTTCTCACCTAATTTTTCAGAAGTAACTTTGCCGCCAGATGTAGACGCCATCTTTGTCACATTCTGGACTGCAATCTCATTATCTACCAGTACTTCAATCGTCTCGGGCCCTGTCAATGCCTGCATTGCTTTCTTTGTCTTAATTACCGGAATTGGGCAATTATCACCCATTGCGTTAACTGTAACCATATTTCTTCCACCTTTCTTAGTATTACCCAGGCATTTATAGATATATTCTATCACTAAACGCTTCAAAGGTAAATATTTTATCTATACCTATATTATATAACCCAGTTTAGTTTTCTTCAAATAGATGCGGCCTATATTCGCGGAACTTTATAGGAATTGTCTATATATCGATTCTTATAGAGATTATCTACAAACGAGCTTAGGATGCATTTTTTCTAGGTTGTGAGCAGCAACAGAATGCTTAGCTATTACCACTTCCAATTTACTTTACACTTTTCTTTTATATTCTGTCATGTTACAATGGACGCGTATTCTAATGGACTTACCCTTTGGGTATACCATATTGGACATTAGCAGTCCAATAAATAGTAGGAAAGAGGATAAATTATGTGGATTGCAGATAAATGGAAAGACTACGAAATAATTGATTGCAGTAAAGGCGAAAAGTTAGAACGCTGGGGCGGCTATCTTCTGATACGTCCGGACCCGCAGGTAATCTGGGACATTCCCAGGAAGAATAAAGACTGGCGGCATATCAACGGCCACTATCACCGCAGCAAGAAAGGCGGAGGCGAATGGGAGTTTTTTGATTTGCCTAAGCAGTGGACCATTCAGTACCGGGAGCTGACTTTCAATTTGAAGCCTTTTAACTTTAAACATACAGGACTTTTCCCGGAGCAGGCCGCTAACTGGGACTGGTTTTGCGAGAAAATCAGAACTGCCGGAAGGCCGGTAAAGGTACTCAATTTATTCGCCTATACCGGCGGAGCTACCCTTGCCGCCGCTGCCGCCGGCGCGGCTGTAACTCACGTAGACGCTTCCAAAGGCATGGTAGGATGGGCTAAGGAAAACGCCGTATCTTCCGGCCTGAAAGAAGCGCCGATTCGCTGGCTGGTGGACGACTGCGTAAAATTTGTCGAGCGGGAAATACGCCGGGGGAACCATTATGACGCCATCATTATGGACCCGCCTTCCTACGGAAGAGGACCTAAAGGCGAGATCTGGAAGATTGAAGATTCCATTCATTCTTTTATAAAGTTATGCACCCGTCTGCTCTCCGATACCCCGCTGTTCTTTCTGGTAAATTCCTACACCACCGGTCTGGCTCCGGCAGTGCTCACCTATATGCTTACCGCAGAGCTTAAGCACTTTCATGGTTCAGTCGAATCCCAGGAAATCGGGCTTCCGGTCTCCGATACCGGACTTATTCTGCCATGCGGGGCATCCGGGCGATGGGAAGCATCGCCAATATAAAAAATAAAAAAGTCTGCGCCCCAAAGCACAGACTTTTTATTTTGATAAATTTCTATATTCTCTATATTATCGGACTCTTTCGATTACTCAGACTTCGCTCTTGCATACTCGAACTCGTCGATGATCTCCCGCTCCGGAGCCTTCGTCAGCAGACTTACTACAATTACAAATGCCAGTGATACGAAGAATGCCGGAAGAAGCTCATAAATATTGAGCAAACCGCCCATCGGAGCAACCGCATACTTCCAAATAAATACTGTCGCACCGCCGGCGACCATTCCTGCAAGCGCTCCCTGCAGAGTCGTACGTTTCCAGAACAAAGCGCAAATCATAGTCGCTCCGAAGGAACCGCCGAAGCCCGCCCATGCAAAGGACACGATACCGAACACGCTGGAATTCGGGTCTCTTGCAAGAAATACGCCAACGACAGAAATCACAAGAATTGTAATACGCGCAATGCTAAGGCTCTTCTTCTCAGAAAGTTTTATGCCCATGAAGTCCTGGATAATGTTCTCGGAAACACCGGAAGCCGCAACCAGAAGCTGGCTGTCTGCCGTAGACATAGTTGCTGCCAGAATACCTGCCAGAATCACGCCGCCAAGAATTGCCGGAAGCGCGCCATGCTGACTGAGCATTCTTGCAATAACAACAATAACCGTCTCGCTGTCTTCCAGACTCTCCATTGCGCCTGCATTCGTCATTCCCAGACCTACAATACCGATAAATACTGCAACCGTCATGGCAATCACCACCCAGATAGAACCGATACGCCTGGACAGCTTCAGCTTCTTCTCATCTTCAATCGACATAAATCTTACCAGAATATGAGGCATACCAAAATATCCAAAGCCCCACGCAAGCATGGACGCGCTCTTTAACGCCGGATACTCCACTGCCGCTCCCGCCACAGCGTCAAAACTCTGATTCAGATTCAAATATCCAGGAAGGGCCTTAGCATTATCAATAACGGCGCCAAAGCCTCCTGCGTGAGTCACGCCATATAACGTAATGGAAATCAGCGCAACAGACATAACCACACTCTGGATAAAGTCATTGGTAGCAACGGTACTGAAACCTCCGATAATAGTATAAACAACAATAACCACTGCAAAAACCAGCACGCCGGTCATATACGGTATTCCAAATAAGGAATGGAACAGCTTGCCGCAGGCAGCAAAGCCGGAAGCTGTATAAGGGATAAAAAATATAACGATTACCAGCGCCGCAAGCGCAGTAATGATATTCTTCTTATCCCGGAAACGCTTTGCCAGGAACGACGGTACGGTAATCGCATCCACCTTGTAGGAGTACCTTCTCAGCCTTCTCGATACCAGAAGCCAGTTAAAGTATGTACCAAGCGCCAGACCTGCCGCCGTCCAGAAAGGATCCGCCAGACCGGTCGCATAAGCAACTCCCGGAAGTCCCATCAGAAGCCAGCTTGACATATCGCTCGCCTCAGCGCTCATGGCAACTACCAGAGGCCCCATCCTTCTTCCGCCAAGGTAGAAGTCTTCTGTATTGCTGTTTTTCTTCCCATTGTATACGCCAACGCCGATCAGCAGGCATAGGTATACAATAATCGTACCCATAATAATAGCATTAATCATAACTTTCTCTCCTTTTCTCTTCAAAATGATGCTGATTGATGTTTGCTCTTTCTTTCCCCGATAAAGAAGAGTAAATTCAAAGCCGCATAAGCTATGTATCTATTATAGTTTATTTTTTATCAATGTGCAATATTA
>CATJPU010000229.1 GCA_949742505.1 uncultured Lachnospiraceae bacterium
GCATTAAGAAGGTGAGAAGATGCAGGAACTTGTGAGAG
Source organism: uncultured Lachnospiraceae bacterium (assembly GCA_949742505.1). Classification (GTDB taxonomy): domain Bacteria; phylum Bacillota; class Clostridia; order Lachnospirales; family Lachnospiraceae; genus Claveliimonas. The sequence continues at coordinate 39 of CATJPU010000229.1, forward strand.
AATATTTAAATGAGTTAGGGAAAAAGCAGAAGAAACACAGGAGGTTCAGGATTGTTACGGCGGTATTTGCAGTCATGGTAGTGGCCGGCGTTATCTGGGGACTGTCGAGGGCCGGAATTGCAACGACGGGAGAGCCGAAATGCGGAAAGGAAGACCATCAGCATACAGACGAATGCTATAGCGACGCTTTGAACTGCGGACTGGAAGAAGGCGGCGGCCACCAGCATACGGAAGCGTGCTGGCAGGAAGAATCTGTATTGGTTTGCGGGCAGGAAGAAAGTGAAGAGCATCAGCATACAGAAGAATGCTATCAGCCGGAATCCGTATTAGTCTGCGGACAGGAAGAATCAGAAGGTCATACGCATGGAGAGGAATGTTATACGAAACAGCTTTCCTGTGGAAAAGAAGAACATCAGCATGAGGAAGAATGTTATATCGACAAGTCTGCAGATGTAGAAGAAGAATCCCAGTGGACTGCGCAGTATGAGGACGTGGAGTGGAAAGAGATCTGGGGCGAAGATCTGGTAATTGCGGCGCAGCTGCAGCTTGACTATAAAGAAAGTATTGAGAATTATACGGTAGCAGAGGACGGAAGCCACAAAGGTTATACCCGCTATGGTCAGTTTGCAGGAGATCCGTATACAGACTGGGATGCGTCCTTTGTAAACTTCTGTATGTACTATGCAGGACTTGCATCTTCCGAAATGTTCCCGGAGGAAATGAATACAGCCGACTGGTATAACAAATTCGTAGAAGCTGACGGAGGAAATAAAATCGTTTACCTCACAGCGGATAAAGATTATGAGCCGGAAGCCGGAGACATTGTTTTCTTTGAGAAAGAAAATGAAGAGACAGAAACGCAGATGGGAATTGTTTCTTCTTATAATAAAGAGAATCAGGAGTTAAAGGTTATCGAAGGAAACAGTGATAATCAGGTTAAAGAAAATACATACGATGTAAATGACGAACACATTTCGGAGTATCTGAAGATAACAGATATGGAGGAAGAGTATAAGGGGCTGGATGAAGAGCCGGATGAGACGGCGGGCGGAAACGAAGGAGAAGAAGGAACGGAAACGGATGCGAATGACGCGGAATCCGACGGGGATAATGAAGGAACCGGAGAAAATAACAAGGATGAACTGACGGAAGGGAACGAGAAGACTGACGGGGAAGAGGTAAATGAGGAAGTTCCGGAGGAGGCAACGGTTGAACTGACTACGGAGGTAGACGGAACCGTCATCACCTTAAGCGGACCGGAGAGTTCCTTTGAGAAAGATAAGAATTATAGTATTCAGGCGGAGAAGATAGAAGAAGATGATGAGAAGATAGAGGCAATCGAGGAAGCTGTTGAAAAGATGGCGGAAGAGAAAGAAAAGACCGTAGAAAACTATCAGGCATTTGATATTAAGCTTCTGGTGGATGGAGAAGAGGTACAGCCGTTAGGTCCGGTATCGGTGAAGTTCTCCGGAAAAGAAGTTGAGGAGTCTGTAGAGAATGAAGCAACGGAAGTTAATGTGATTCATGTGGATGAGAATACAGGCGAGACAACGGATATGGAAGCTGAGGAGACAGAAGAAAAGGAAGTGGTAATTGAGACGGAGCATTTCTCGGTGTATGTATATGTAGAAACGACGAATATATTTGGAGACGCTACACTCACTATTCAGCATTGGGGAAGAGGTATTGAGACGGTTGATGGAGTGGCGGATGCAGTAAAGCAGACTGATGAGGCATATGAACATGGCGAACATAATGAAAAGAAAGGAATAAAGACTAAGACAGAAGACAGGGAAATATATTCTGCGGATGTTAAGACATATCCAAACGGTTCTTATCAGTCAATAAATGATATCAGTAAGTTATGTAAGGTAGGCCTGGATGAAATGAACTATAGTGCAGTAGAAGTCTGGGTTAGTACGGATATGACTAATGAGAAGCGAAAAGAGTGGGAAGGAGAATATGACACATATAAGCTAAGTGACTTTGCCAAAACAGATAAAGAAATTAAGATAGCGCAGGATGCCCTGATTCGATTTTGGTATGAGCCAAAGAAAAAGGATGATAAAGTTGTTACTAAGGCGAATTTCTATGATTATGACATTAGCGATGGTTTGTATTGGAATTCGACGGGAACGGAAAGTAGTCCTGTAAGGACTAACACGTATAAATATTTAAAAACGGACAATCAGGGGATAAATTCATTATTTACAGGCTCAGGAGCTAAATTTGGTATTGGCCAGGGTCAAGCTGCAGGTAATATGAGTTCGTGGGTTACGGATGTGTTTGGAGACTATAAGCTGAATGGAGGTAATGTTACGGGAGGAAACCTAGCAGGAGTAGTACCTGGTATTGTGCAATCATCGTTAGCCTCAGATGGAACTTTGCAATTTACTGATGGAATAAGCGTCCCGGCAAATCTGTTTCAGAAAGGTAATGGCTCAACGCTTTACCAATATGATCTTGGGTTTAAGCAAAATGGAGATACGTATACATTGCAATACGTAAATCATGATACGAATCATGATTATACACAGATCACTACCAGAAAGGGACATAAAAAAGATGATGGCTCATTAGATCCATATTATAAGAAGAGAACGATAAGTTCTAATGATTTCTGGCCATTAGATGGAGTAAAGAATGGTGAAGCGGATCCCCTTATGGGGAAAGGAAATAGTCAGGGTAACGATTCCGTACATGATTATGGTTTTTTGCAAAAAGATGGTAATGGATGGAAAGTTGGCAAAGATGGGGAAGAGCAAAGTGATGACAGCGAGGTGCATAACTGGTACTTCGGAATGACTTATGAGGTTAAGTTTACCGTAGGAGATTATACGGGGCCGATGGAGTATTATTTCCGAGGGGATGATGATTTCTGGTTGTTTATTGACGGAGAACTTGCAGTTGATCTTGGAGGAATTCATAGCGCATTAGGGCAAACGCTTAATTTACGTCAGTGGATGGAAGAGCGCGGTATGCTGACAGAGGAAAACAAAAATGACGAGCATTCGTTGAAAGTATTCTATATGGAGCGAGGCGCTACAGGTTCCTGCTGTTATATGCAGTTTACATTGCCGAAGTCAAGACCGGTAACGATTCCAACGCCGGGAACTACAGAATATGAAGTAGAAAAATTCTGGGATGATGATGGAAGCATGTTCAGACCAACAAGTATTACGGTGCAGTTAGTACAGAGCAAAAAAGGTACTAATGAACAGACAGGAGAAAGCGATTATGTAAAATTAGATGCATCGAATAACTGGAAGAAGGTATGGAGTGGTCTGCCGATTGCAAAAGGAGGGAAAAACGGCACTGAGTATGAGTATAGTTACAAGGTTACCGAAATAAATCTTCCGGCTGGTTATGAGGCGATTCTTGACGATAAGGGAAATTTAACCAATACGTTGAAACCGGTTAGCTTAGAAGTTGAAAAAGTGTGGGTGAATGATACTGGTTTGGAAGCGTATCGGCCGGATAACGTTACGTTGCGCTTATATACTTATAATGAAATAACAAAGGAATATGAAGCGTATAAACATAAAGTAGTAGGTGCAGATAATGTCGAGAGAGAAGAATATAAAGATATTATTTTGACATCTGCAAGTGCAGACCCTGCTGACGGCAACAAGTGGATAGGAAAATTTGAGAATCTTCCGCAGTATCAATATTCATGGAATGAAGCAGAGCAAGTGTGGGATGCATCTCCGGTTAAATATTGCGTAAGAGAAATGTATACAGATGAAAACGGGAACTTACAGCCGGCTAATAATGCAGGTAGTATTATTAATGGCAACCAGGCTGGCAAGAGAGCCGGATATAAGGTTGATTATTCAAGTCCAACGATGAAGCCGGAAGAAGATCCAACGGATTGTACTCAGAGCAGTCAGGACAATCCAGGAAAACTGACGGTAACCAATACGCTGCTTACAAAGTTTAGAATTATCAAAAAGGGAACCGACTCCAATACCCCTGTTCTGGACGGAGCAGTATTCTCGCTGAGTTCTGTTGGAGCGTTAGAGGGACCGAAATATATAGGCACGTCGGATTCAAATGGTGTAATTCAGTGGAAAGAAATTGGAAATGACAATCCGGTTTCAGTGCTGGAACCTGGTGACTATATTATGAAAGAAACAAAGGCGCCAGTAGGATATACGCTGAGTGATGTCCAGTGGGAGATTCATGTCGAAGAACTGGGAAGAGCGACAATTAAGGACAGCAATGGAGAAGCGATCGGACAGGATAGAGTTGAAACGGATACAAATGGCGAGCTGGTATTGGAGTATGTATTTAATGATGATGTACTGTATGAACTCCCATCCACTGGCGGTCCTGGAACTTACTGGTATATGTTTGGTGGTCTGCTGTTAATGACAACGGCGACACTGATAACATATAGAAAAAAACGTAGGGGGGTGCTGAGAAGTTAAAATATGAAACTAACTTTTTGGCGGTCCTTGCACCGCCTGAATATGGGCATATAGCTTGCGCTGGAGACGGCAGTGTAAAGAAAATGTAACTCTAAAGGAAAACAAAGATTAGAAAAGGAGAAGAAGATGAAGAAGTTTAAAAGGTTATTTGCAGTGATTTTATCATTGGCAATGGTATTGGGGATGTCATTGACGGCATTTGCAGACGACAAGGCTACAGCGATTACGATTAGCGGCATATCAAAAGAAGGGGAAGCTAACAATATAGAGGTTCTGGCATACAAGATTATTAACTATGATCCTGTAGGAAAATATGTGCCGGTTATAGAAGGCTCTATTGATACAGATACAAACGGCCAGCTTAAGCCAACTGGAAAAAATATTCAGGATTTATTTTACAAGCACTTAGATAAGTTGGGGACACCTGTAAAAATTACAGATTATACAGAGGCAGACGGAACATACACCTATACTTTTAACCCGGCAGAGGCAGGTTCATGGATGATTGTTGTTAATGGTGCAACAGAGAATGTTTATAATCCTGCAATTGTAAGTGTAAGCCAAACTCCGGATGGATTAGACTATGGTACTTTGAATCTGGCAACGGATACATTTACTGATGGGGTATATCTCAAAAGGTCACCAATACCATTTGAGAAGACTGCAACGACACCGGAGGTAAATGGCGTACAATATGGCGATATCATTGATTTCCAGATTAAAACAACGATTCCGAGTTATCCGTTGAGCCAGACAGGATTAAAATTTACTATTAGTGATACTTTGACCGGATTGGCGCTGGTTAAAGATGCGGAAAATGTTCCATCTATCACAGTTGGCAGTGTAGAGAACGAATTTGCTAACGGAGTATTAGAAGCAGCTATTGTAAACGGAGAAAAAGCATTTACCGTAGATTTAAGTGATGATGATTTCCTTCATGCAAACAGAGGAAAAGAAATTGTTCTCACTTACTATGGACAGGTAACAAGTGATGCAAAGCTCACAGTTGATGAACTTAACAATACGGCAAAGCTTGACTACTCTACCCATGATAAGACAGGATCAGCCAGTGACGAGACATGGCATTATACATTCGGTATTGATAGTACGATTACTGGAAATACAGAAAATTGGGAAGCATCTGGTGAATTCTTTAAAGTAGATGAAAAGGGAAATGTACAATATGTAGAAGGTGAGAAGAAATTTGAAACAACAGAGGGCGAGACGCTTGCAGGTGCAGAATTCCAGCTTTATGTCGGAAGTCCAAAGGGTCCAGCATTTGTAGATGCTAATGGCAACAAGACTTTTACTACAACTGCAGATGGACGTTTAGAGATTAATGGTCTTGATAGTGATATTGTTTATTATCTTGTTGAGACAAAGGCGCCTACCGGATACACGATTAACAGCGAGCCTGTGCAAGTTGAATTTGACGCTAATTATAACGAAAGCGGACGGCTTGAAAGCTATGATGTACTGATGAATGGCGTGAAAGCTGCAGGATATACATTTGATGCAGGAACTAAAGCTGGCGACGGAAAAGTGATTGTTAATGAAGAAGTATTGAATCCGTTTAACTTCAAGAACACCAAACTCGCTTCCCTCCCATCAACCGGTGGTATCGGTACTACAATCTTCACCATCGGCGGATGCCTGATTATGGTTATTGCACCAAGTTTATTCTTCGCAAGCCGCAGAAAAGCATCCAAATAATTTAATCAATATACCATAAAACAATTCAGCCTTAGCTGAATGTGATTACAATCACAAATGTACTTATCATAAAGCTCCGGGGCGGCATCCTGCTCCGGAGCAGCAAAGACAAGAACCAAAATCATAGCATATATAAGCGGCACAGCAGGCATGCTGTTTCGGGTATATGCCAAATTTAGAATAATACAGTTACAACAGCAAGGAGAGTTCGGATGAAAAAACATGCAAGTAAAATTTTCATAGTGATTCTATTTTTAGCCGGATTGTCCTTACTGCTGTATCCATTTGCAGCCAATCAGTGGAATAATTACAGACAAGAGCAGCTTGTCTCCAATTATGAGCAGGTAGTCGCGGAGAAGGAAGCGGCGGGCACGCTGGATTATGACGCAGAGTGGCAGAAGGCAGAGAATTATAATCAGGCGCTGCTTCCAAGTATTCTTCCGGATGCTTTTGCAGTGGCGGAGGCTTCCGGCGAGGACGATATCTATATGTCCAGTCTGAATATTGCCGGAGACGGCATCATGGGGACAGTAGAGATTCCCAAGATTAAGATTACGCTTCCTATTTTCCATGGTACGGATGAGGAAGTCTTAGAGAAGGCGGCGGGACATCTGGAGGGAAGTTCCCTTCCGGTAGGCGGGGAGAATACCCATGCGGTCATTACTGCACACAGAGGACTGCCAAGCGCCGCATTATTTACGGATTTGGATAAGATGGAGAAGGGCGACCATTTCCTGCTTCATATCCTAGATGATACGCTTTGCTATGAAGTAGATCAGATAACGACGATTGAGCCGAAGGAGACAGACGCACTGTCGGTGGAGGACGGGATGGATCTGGTAACGCTGGTTACCTGTACGCCTTACGGAGTGAACAGCCATCGTCTTCTGGTCAGAGGGCACAGAGTGCCGTATGACCCGCAGGCGCTTGAGGATGAAGGGATTCCGTTAAGTAATATGAGCCTGCATACCAATTACATACTCTGGATTGTAGTAGGACTTTTGGTAACGGGAATATTCAGTTTCTTCCTATATAAAAAGGAGAAGAAATTAAGAAAGTCTAAGTCAGCGGCAAAAGCGATGGAAGGAAGCGCCGGGATAACCGGGAGCGAAGCCGGAATAGAAGAGCTTCAGGCGTCGAAAGAGGGGCGGCCTGAGACAGAAGAGACTCATGAATCAGAAGAAGGGCGGTCAGCAGCAGAAGGATTCCATGCAGTAGAAGGTGGGCTGCCGACAGCAGAAGGATTCCATGCATCGAAGGATGAGCTGTCAGAAGCAGAAGAAGCCCGAAGCGGGACGGCGGACGCCGGGGAAGAGCAGGAGGAATCGTAGGTATGAAGCGAAAAATATCCACATTTCTATTCGGGCTGCTGTTCCTTGCAGGATTTGGGATACTTGCGTATCCAACCATATCGAACCAGTGGAATACTTACCGCCAGTCAAAGCTTATTTCTAATTATGAATCGGCAGTCGGCGAGATGTCGGAGGAGGATTTTGAAGAAGCATGGGCGGCAGCCAGAAGTTATAACCAGACATTTGAAAAGAATAGTATACGCAGTGATGTATTTGGCCTTGAGGAATCGGACTCGTTGGAGAATACGGAGTATTGGAAGGTGCTGAATGCGGCGGGGGATGGTATCATGGGATACATTACCATTCCGAAAATTAACATTCGTTTATCCATTTACCATGGTACGAACGAGGATGTACTCCAGACAGGGGTCGGCCATCTGAACGGGACGAAGCTTCCGATTGGCGGCGAGAGCAATCACAGTGTTCTATCTGCTCACAGAGGACTGCCGAGTGCGAAGCTGTTTACCGATATCGACCAGCTTAAGGAGAAAGACCGTTTTTATGTGCACATTCTGAATGAGGACTTGGCTTACGAAGTGGACCGGATTCTTCCTATGGTGGAGAAAGATGATTATGACGCGCTGGAAGAGGCGCTGAAGATAGAGGAAGGTCAGGATTATGTAACACTATTTACCTGTACGCCTTATGGAGTGAACAGCCACCGGCTGTTGGTAAGAGGGCATCGGGTTCCTTATGACGGGGAACTGGAATCTACTCCTGTTGATTCTATGGTACAGGCGATTCAGAATTATTATATGCTGTATCTGCTTCTCGGACTTGGCGTGACGGCGCTGATGATTCTTGCGATGCGCCGCATCATGAAAAAGAAAAATAGCAGGCAGCCGGAGGCGGCAGATACACCGGATAAGGCGCCCAAGGAAGCAGAAAACGACCAGACTAACTGAAATGGAAGAGAGCACGAAGACGGAATGTACAAAGAGGAAAGAATAGAGAGCCGGAAACTGAAGACGGGAAGTCTAAAGTCAGAGCAGAAACCGAAAATCAGGACATAAGAACTGTGAGGAGGGAAAAAGTTGAAGATAAGCAGAAAAGGAAAAACCGGATGTGCGCTGGTGCTGACAGCGATGGTAACGCTGACCGGTTTGTCTATGGAACAGACATATGCGGCGAAAGGAATCGAATTGGGCAGAACAGACTGCAGCATTGAAGTATCAGTGGCAATTGGGAAAAATGGAGATGTTCAGGGAAATGAAGAATACTTGGAGGATTTCAACGCGATGAGTATTCCGGTGAATCTGTACCGGGTGGCCGATGTGGATGTGACAGGTCAGAAATTTACGCCGGTGAGTCCCTTTACATCTGTGGACTTAAGCGGGATTCATAGTACGACAACTGCGGGTGACTGGCGGAAAATGGCGGCGGACGCTGCAAAGGAAGAGAATTTAAAGGCGGCAAAGCCGGTACGGCAGGTTACCGCAGCGGGAACGGCCAGATTCACGAATCTTACTCCGGGGTTGTATCTGGTAGCGCCGGAGGCGGCATATAATCCGGATTATACGGTGCGGTATACATTTACCCCGTATCTGACAGCGCTTCCGTCCAGCGCATATACCACACAGTATGACGAGGAAGGCAATCCTGTCGGGAATACAGGAAGCAGCGACGACTGGGATTATGATACTGAGATAGGCCTGAAACCAGAGGCGGAGCCGCAGTTTGGAAGCCTTAGAATTAATAAGATTCTGGATAACTTCAACGAGACGCTGGGGAGAACGACCTTCGTATTCCAGATAGAGGGCAGAGATGCGGATGACAGACTTGTATACAGCGAGGTGGTCAGCACGACTCATGAAAGTCTTGCGACGGAGACTATTGTTCTGGATAACATTCCGGCAGGGATTACCGTAAGAGTAGAAGAGGTCTATCCGGGAGCCAGCTATGAGATTGTGGGCGATGTATGGCAGGATATTAAAATCTGGTCCGACGCGGCAATCGAAGAAGCAGAGGGCGAAATGGCAGGTAACGAGGTAATACAGACGCCGGAGGTATCATTCCGGAACAGGTATGACGGCGGAAACCGCAGCGGATATGGCGTTACCAACGAATTTACAAATAGTGAAGACGGATGGGTATGGAGTTCCAGTCCGCAAGTGCCGGGGCTTGAAGATTAGAAAGGAGCTGTGAGAAATATGAAGATAATACAGAGATATAAGAAGACATTTTTCATGTCTGCTGCAGCTCTCGGGATGCTGGCGGCGCTGACGGTTGAAAGTACGATGGCGTATTTTACAACCTATGTGTCTGCCGGGGGCAGTCAGGTAGTGAACTTAGAGGCAAGAACAGAGCTTGACGAGGACGTAAGTGAGATGACGAAGCATATCGTTCTGCGAAATACCTCGGACAGAGGGGATTGCTTTGTTAGAGTAAGAGTATTTTACGGCGCGGAGATTTCCGTTATTATGACGGACGTAGAAGGGAACGGCGACTGGTATGACGGAGAAGACGGATACTGGTATTACAGACCTATCCTTCCGGTAGGAGGACGGACGTCTCAACTGGATGCATTTATTGATACCACCGGACTGGTGAAACCGGGAACCGATGCGAGTGCAGGAATAGAGTATGTCAAGGATAAATTCAATGTGATTGTTGTGCAGGAGTGTACGCCGGTTCTCTACGATGCAGATGGCAATCCATATGCCGACTGGGATACTGTTTATACAGATTATGAGGAACAGGATGTGCAGGGAGAGGAGGCTGGTAACTGATGAAGAAGAGAAGAAAAGCCTCCGGAAACAGGCGTGTAACGTATGTGCTTCTGGCGCTGGCAATTGTGATGCTTCTTGGAAGCGCGGTAGGGAGCACCAGAGCCGCGCTGACGTATTACAGTGAGAATTATACGGCGGAGATAACGGTTTCCCAGATTGGCGTAACTCTTCTGGAAAATGATAAGCCGGTCAGCCGCAGGGACTATAATAAGGACGACTGGGAGGAAGAGACCAACGCAGGGAAAGACGCGGTAAGCGGAGCGCTGCTTCAGGAGATGATACCGGAGGGCGAAGAACTGGTTCTGAATCAGACATATAAAGAAGAGCTGGCAGTGAAAAACAGCGGGAATATTGACGAGTATGTACGGGTTCGGATTTACAAATACTGGATGGATAAGAATGGGAAGAAAGAGACGTCCCTGTCTCCGGATTTGATTCATCTGAATCTGATTAATACGGATAAATGGATTCAGGGGCAGACTGGTTCTGCAGAGTGTACCGAGTTGTATTATAAGGGAATCCTTCCAGCGGGTAAGCAAACGGAGCTGTTCGCGGATACCATCCGTATTGACGGAGAGCTTGCTAAATCAGTCGAGATTCATGAAGACAAAGAGACGCATGTAATCACTATGATTTATAAATATGACGGCGTAGAGTTCCATGTGGACGTAGAGGTGGACGCAGTGCAGACGCACAACGCGCAGGATGCAATTAAGAGCGCATGGGGCGTGGATGCATCGGCGCTTGGGATTCTGTAAGGGGGGAATGAGAGAATGAAGAAAAGAATACTGACATTTGCCGTGACACTTACTTTTGTTCTCGCGTTCTCTGTGACAGCATTTGCAGAGGAAAGACAGGGCGCGGAAGGATGGCAGGTAATCTTTGACGGCAAGAATATGAACAGTAATTTTTCCGCTGCGAATATGGATGATGAAATCTATAATATGCAGCCGGGGGATTCCGTGGAGCTGACGATTGCACTTAAGAGTAATTTTAATGGCAAGACAGACTGGTATATGCGGAATCAGGTGTTAGAATCTCTGGAGGACGCCGGTAAGGCAGAGGGCGGCGCCTATGATTATCTGCTGACTTATACGGATACCGCGGGTGAGACGACCACTCTTTACTCCAGCGAATATTTTGGAGGAGAGGGAAGATATAACGGCGTAGGACTTCATGGAGCTACGAAGACGCTGGATGAATTTTTCTATCTGGACAGACTGGGAAATGGTGAAGCAGGGACGGTTAAGCTGAAAGTAAGACTGGACGGAGAGACCCAGGGCAATGACTATCAGAATACGCTGGCGAAACTGCAGATGGATTTTGCTACGGAGGTTGCGGAGTCTGGCGGAGGCGGCGGAGGCCGCAGACCAGTCAGAACCGGGGATCAGTCGAGGATTCTGCTGTATGTAATCCTGTCGCTTGCGGCGGGAATGACATTGCTTATCATAGCTATTATGAGACTACGCGGCGAGAGAGAAGAAGCGGCGGTGACAGAAGCAGGGACCAGACGGCAGAGAATGGCAAGAAGGAGGGAGCGATAAGATGAAGTGTTTCAAAAGCATACGGAGCTTTCTTCTGGTTCTGTCAATGGTGATTGCGGGACTGGGGCAGACTGCATTTGCCGCAGGAGATGAATATACTTATACGGTAAGAGTGTACGCAGGCAATCAGGGATTGGTGACGGAGAAGGGAATCACAATACCGGAAGGCGCGTCGATGACCAGTAACGGAAATCAGGTTGAGATTACCGGTCTGAGATATGATGAGAAGGTGTATATCACAGTTCAAGATATGGCTTCTGCCGAAGATGAACGCTATTATGTAAAAGGCTTAAGAAAGGCCGGAAGAGATAATTCGGAAGCGGAGAATGTGGCTTCAGCCTTTGATGTGGAAGGCGACAGAGACTATGTTGTAGCCTATGGTATTAAGGGAGATATGGTTTCCTATACTATTAATTATGTGGACGCGGACGGTAATGCGCTGTTAGACAGCGATACGTATTATGGGAATCCGGGAGAGCGCCAGTATGTGTCGGCCCGGTATGTAGACGGATATCAGCCCCAGGCATATAATCTTGTAAAGACGCTGTCATCCAATACGGCAGAGAATGTATTTGACTTTGTATATACGCCGGTTACAGCCGAGACGCCGGCTCCGGAGGCGACCGGAACTGAGACTGCAACGCCGGGAGCGGCAACGACTCCAGGAGCAGCAACGCCGGGAGCAGCAGCGGCCGGAGAAGCGGGCGAAGCTGGAGCAGAAGACGCGGGCGCTCCGGAGGAGGGAGAACCGCAGGAAGTCGTACCGATAGAGGATGAACAGACTCCGGAGGATTTGGTAGATTTGGATGAGAATGAAACGCCGCTGGCGAATCAGAAGTTAGATGAGGAACGGCCGGGAACCAGAATGGGATATCTTCCGGTTTACGCAGGAATTGGAGCGGCAGCGGCAGCAGCGCTTCTGTTGGCGGCAATTTATCTTAAGAAACGTCGGAGCGCATTGGTTCGGGTTGAAGATATACCGGAACTGCTAGAAGACGTCAGCGATATCAGCGAATTTAGCGATATCGGAGACGACGAGTAGATGGATATGAGTAAACGGAGACGAGAAACAGACGACAGAATAACAAAAGACAGAAAAACAGGCGGAAGAGCAAAGACGGCCTGCCAGATAGCGGGGACGGCAATGATTATTGTTGTAATCCTGCTGTGCTCGCTGCTGGTGGTACCGAAAGTGTTTGGGTGCCAGACTTATCATGTAATTAGTGGAAGTATGGAGCCGGCGCTGAAGGTGGGAAGCCTGATTTATATCCAGGAGGGGGACCCCAAAGAGGCGGAAGAAGACGATATTATTGTTTTCTACAGTTCTCTGGAAGACAGGGGGATTATTACGCACCGGGTTGTGAAGAATAATGTGGTGTCCGGTACATTCCGGACGAAGGGAGACGCGAATGACAGCGAGGACCCGACTCCTGTACCATATGATAATTATATTGGTAAAGTAACGCTTGCGATTCCGTATATGGGGAAAATGCTGATGGTTCTGACCTCCCTGTATGGTAAGATTGCTGGAGTATGCATTGTTACATTGGGAGTGATACTGAACTTAGTTGGCGCTCATGAGAGAGAAGAATCCGGGGAGGAGTAATAATCCCCGGATTTTGTAAGAAGAAACAGAAAAAAGAAGGAGTTGAATCACATGAAATATCCAAAAGTGCTGCAAATGCTGGCTCTTGCAACAGCAATTACGGTGGCGGCGCCGAATGTAGCGATGCCGGCGTCTGCTTCGGAAACGGCGGAAACACCGCAGGAGTATGCAGAGCGTACAGGATATGTACTGCCGTCAGGGTATCATTATATCCTGGACGGAGAATATATTATATTGAATGAGGAAGGGCTGCCAGTGATAGAGGCAGATTCGGCGCCGCCGGAGGAAGCGCCTGCATCGCCGGAGACGCCAGAGGAAACCGGGGAGCCGGAAGACACAGATACATCCGGAGATACGACAGCGCCGGGCGAAGACAGCGCTGCTGGCCAGCCTGAGGATGGGAAGAATCCGGAAAATTCCGGAGATGGAGAGAAGACAGAGGATTCCGGGGACGGAGAAGCGGCAGAGCAGCCGGGAAGTACCGGAAATCCGGGGGAAGAGGATACCGGCAAAGAGCCGGGAAATGAGAAGAACCCGGAAAATCCAGGGAATGGAGAGGCAGAAGAGCAGCCAGGAAGTACCGTAAATCCGGGGGAAGAGGATACTGGTAAAGAGCCGGGAAATGAGAAGAATCCGGAAAATCCAGGGGATGGAGAAGCAGAAGAGCAGCCGGGAGGCATAGTTACACCAGGAGATGATGGATTTGGGAAGCTTCCAGAGGTAGAAGGCGGAACAGAGGGCAGCTTACCGGAAGAAGAACAGGGAGCACAGACCTCGGACGAAGGGGAAGAAGAGACCGAAGATACGGCAGATGTGGCAGAGGAAGCTGCGATTCCGGGAGCAGAGGAATTTGCGGAAGAGACTGGCGCGCAGGATGATGTTCAACTGGCAGGAGCAGAAGAGTATTTTCTTACATCTGAGCAGTTCAAAGCAGTCCGGGACCGGATTCAGTATAATGTAGAAGTGCCAATCGAGGGACTTCCGTCATTTATCACCCAGGAAATGATTGTAGGCGCGCTGAAGGCCCAGGATGAGACCGGATATCCGGCGTCGGTAACTATCGCTCAGATTATACAGGAATCTGGTTATGGCAAATACGGCCCCGGCGGAGAAGATGGAAAAGGATTATCCTATCTGGCGTTTGAATACTGTAACTTATTTGGAATTAAGGGAACCGGAACAGCAGGAAGTGTGTCCATGAAAACCAGTGAGATGGAGCCAAATGGTAAGACATATTCTACTTATGCAGGGTTCCGGGTATATAATACTTATACGGAATGTATTGAAGATCGGAGTAAACTGCTGGATGAAGTGTACTCCGATCTGACAAAGGATGTAACGGACGCCAATACATTTGCCATGAAGATAGGAAGAAGATGGGCTACAGACTTGCAGTACGGAAAGCATCTGATTCGTACGATGCAGAAATATGACCTTTATCGTCTGGATGATTTGACGCTGAATGAATTTAGCGACATGATGGGCGACTTTGCCAATCCATGTCCGGGTTCTACGATTACCAGTCTGTTTGGCAGGAGAACAGCTCCGATTGCGGGAGCGACTACGTACCACAAAGGAGTTGATTTGGGAACAGGAGCATATCATATTCCGACCTATGCGGCGAGAGAAGGCGTTGTTGTATTTGCAGGAGAAGCAGGAGCCTGCGGGAATCTGATTACAATTGATCATGGCGACGGAATGGTGACCAAATACATGCATCATTCAGAAATCTATGTGGAGGAAGGACAGAAGGTGGAAAAGGGCCAGCAGATTGGCTTATCTGGAACTACCGGCAATTCCACCGGAAATCATCTGCATTTTCAGGTGGAAGAGAATGGAAGGGCTGTTGATCCGCTGATTTACCTGCAGGACGATTCGGGCGATGCGAAGGACAGGAAAGCCAAAGGCTGGGAAGCCAGAAGAGCAGAATGCCGCAAGAGCTTAAGGAAGATGAATCAGAAAATCAGCGAGGGTGTGCAGGCGAAGAGATAACCGGAATCAATATAAGAGCATAAAATATAAGCGTACACAATTGGCATTGTGTACGCTTTTGCTATAATGGAAGTATAGACTAGAGGAGATGATCAGGATATTAATGGAAAATGCTACGGATGTAAGAAAAGAATGGAGCGGCGTCAAAAAAACGGTTTTGGGACAGTAGAGCGTGTTTCAAACACGCTCTAACAGCCAGTCAATCAGATATAAAGACTTAATTCCGTCATAAGAATTGATATAATTTCTGTCCATAGATAATATGATTTTTTCATAATTGTCAGGAATCATGCGCAGAGACTTCAGTTCCCGCTCCCGCGTCTCGGGAGACTGCATACTTTCTGTTACCTGAATATACAGCTTATCATTCGGTTTTTCCGCAACAAAGTCAACTTCTGTTTCGCCGACTTTTCCGATATAGACGCGGTAATTGCGGCGGAACAGTTCCAGAAATACAATATTTTCAAGGATGTGTCCTCTGTCTGCGTCACGATAGCCAAGCAGCATATTGCGGAATCCTATATCAATGATGTAGTTCTTGCCAAGGGTTTTCAATAGCTGCTTTCCTTTTACGTCATACCGGCCTACAGGGTAGAAGACGAATGCGCTGTGTAACATGGAGATATATTTATCGACAGTCTTGCCGGCGATATTATTTCCTTTCCGGCCCTGAATAACTCCCTCGCTGGACAGGACACTGCCGATACGGTTTGGAGAGGTGATGCTGCCAATATTGGAGCAGAGAAACAGTACGATTTTCTGCAGCATACTTTGATCGGCCTGATTATTGCGCTGGAGGATGTCGCGCAATACTACAGTAGAATAGATGCCTTCCAAAGCCTGATTGATTCCTGTTTCGCTGAACCGGTATTCTCTGAGGATTGGCATGCCGCCAAACTGCAGATATTTCTGGAACTTTTCTTCTTGCGAAATGGCAGGGCCAAATTCATAGAAGGTTAAAAATTCTTTGAAAGACAAAGGCAGCAGGCGGATTTCTACATACCTGCCAGAAAGCAGGGTAGAAAATTCCGTAGACAGCAAATAGGCGTTAGAACCTGTAATATAAATGTCCACATCGAAGTCGAGACGGAAGGATTCGATGGCTTTTTCCCAGTGTTCGATAACCTGAAGTTCATCGAAGATTAGATAGGTCTTCCCGTCTCCGGAAATGCGTTCGCTGACATAGTCATAGAATGTAAGATAGTCGGAGAGCTCACGATAACGAAGAGACTCCAGATTCATATGAATAATATGAGAATCAGAGACCCCGCTGTCCGACAGATATTGATGAAACAGGTCAAGTAAGGATGATTTTCCGCACCGGCGAATACCTGTAACAATTTTAACCAAGTCTACATCTTTGTTTTGTATAAGCTGAGTCAGATACTCAGGGCGGTTTATAAGTTCGGTCATGGCGCACCTCCTAAAGTTTTCTATCCGTACAGGTGGCGGGAATGAATTTTCAAGAACGCTGTACTAGTTCTAATTATACCCTAAAATGCAAAATAATAAAGAGTTTCAGACTCAAAAGTCAAAAACTTTATAAAAAAATATATTTTTTAACATTGATAAATGAAAATCCGAACAGATGGGCTGGCGGACGCGTCCTATAAAGAAGAGGATATTGTGCTATTTTTGAGAAGTATTCTGCAAGTATTTCAAAGCGTTCTATTGTATAATACGGTATAGAAAATGGATTATGGGATACAGGGCAGGAGGACGAGAATATGATACGGAAATATGTAATTGGACAGCCGGTTTCTACAGATGCAGTCGTAATGGATATTCCTGAATGCGGAGAGAAATTTTCGGCAATGGAACTGACAACAGAATCTGACGGCGTCAGATTATGCTGTCAGATGGGAGAGAACGACGTGGTATATGGACTGGGAGAGCAGGTCCGGGGAATGAATAAACGGGGATTTACTTATATCAGCTATGCGGAGGATGATTCCATTCATACGGAGAACAGGCACTCTTTGTACGGCGCTCATAATTTTCTGGTTTTGGGACGCAGGAACCAGGAAAAGGACTTAAATAAAAGACAGTCTTTTGGTATCTTTGTGGATGACCCGGGAAGAGTTTCGTTTGACGTGGGAGAGACGAAGTACGACCAGCTTGTGATTCAGGCCGGAAGTGATTGTGTGATTTATGTAATTGATGGGGAAGGTCTGAAAGATATTGTGAAACAGTTCCGGAAACTGATTGGACAAAGTTATCTTCCGCCTAAGTGGGCTTTCGGTTACCAGCAGTCCCGTTGGGGATATCAGAATGAAGGTGATGTGAGAGAAGTTGTAAATAGACATCATGAACAGGGCGTTCCCTTAGATGCGGTTTATCTGGACATTGATTATATGGAGAATTATAAGGATTTTACAGTAGACAGGGAGAAATTTCCAGAGTTTGAAGCGTTTACAGAAGAGATGAAGAAGCGGGGCGTGCATCTTGTACCGATTATTGACGCGGGAGTGAAGATTGAAAAGGGTTATTCAATTTATGAGGAAGGCGTTCAGAATGATTATTTCTGTAAGGACGAGAATGGAGAGGATTTTGTGGCGGCTGTGTGGCCGGGCAGAGTGCATTTTCCCGACGTATTGAATCCGGAGGCAAGAGCATGGTTCGGAGGAAAATACCGGATTCTGATGGAACAGGGGATTGACGGTTTCTGGAATGATATGAATGAACCGGCAATTTTCTATTCAGAGAAGAACCTAGAGAAAGTGATGGACGAGGTGATTGCTCTGAAGGATGAGAATCTTGATATAGATTCTTTTTTCCATATGACAGGTATTGTGACGGGACTGTCGAATAATCAGGAGGATTATAAGAGTTTTTACCATAATATGGATGGAGAGAAAAAGCGCCATGATAAGGTCCACAATCTTTTTGGCTTTAATATGACGAGAGCTGCTGCGGAGGCATTTGAAAAAATAGCGCCTGATAAGAGAACGCTCCTGTTCTCCCGGTCTTCCTATGTCGGAATGCATCGGTACGGCGGTATCTGGACCGGAGACAATGAGTCATGGTGGAGTCACATTTTACTGAGTATGCAGCAGATGCCTTCCTTAAATATGTGCGGAATCCTGTATACAGGTTCGGATATCGGCGGATTCGCAAGTGATACGACGGAAGATCTTCTGATGCGCTGGCTGGAATTTGCTATTTTTACACCGCTGATGCGCAATCATTCCGCAATGGGAACCAGAGAACAGGAAATCTACCAGTTTGGGCGTATAGAAGATTTTCGGAATATTATCCGGATGCGATATGGACTGCTTCCGTATATTTACAGCGAGTATATGAAGGCGGCGCTTACCGGTGAGTTGTATTTCAGACCAGTGTCATTTGACTATCCGGAAGATACTTTCGCGTACCAGGTGGAGGATCAGCTTATGGTTGGCGGCAGTATTATGATAGCGCCAGTTTACGTGCAGAATGCAAAGGGACGGTATGTATACCTGCCGGAGGAGATGCTGATGGTACGGATGCGTTCGCTGGAAGACAGGACCAGTGAAATATTGGGAAAAGGTCATCATTACGTGGAAATAGAGCTTAGCGAACTGGTGATATTTGTGAAGAAGAATCATGTACTGCCTCTTGCTGTGCTGGATAAGGATGTGAAAACGACAGCAGATATGGCAGAAGCGGATATGGAGTGGCTGGGCTTTATCGAAGAGCAGGCAGAGTCTGTGGAATATGTACTATACAATGATGACGGAATATCCAGAGGTTATGTTCCGGAAAAGGACTGGAAGAAGATTATTGTTCAGAAACAAGAGTTAACATGCTGATATTCAGAGTTATGCCTTGTAAAAAAGGAACTGCCGCATGTGGGAGGCAGTTCCTTTTTAAATGCTCCATTTTACCGGTAAACGTCCTGTTGCAGTACCGTATCAATCCCAGGGTTCTCTGGAATGCTGTACTCTGCGCCGCTGGGACGAATATTCCGCTTCATGGCGCCTGCGTCCTGCAATCTCTTCATGGCGTCTGCGTTCTGCCATTTCTTCGCGTCGTCTGCGGCTTGCCATCTCTTCTCTCCTTTTGGCCCGTCTTTCCATGCGCTTTGCGATGCGGAAAGGGGTTAAGAAAGTCCAGCAGATGATCCGGACGGTGATAATGCCGGCGAATACACCGATACTGTCAATCATAACGTCCTTTTTTGAAGGTCCGCGCCCGGCGACAAAGGACTGGTGGTATTCGTCCCCGGCGGCAAAGCCCACACAGATGAAACCGGCAACCAGCATCAGCGGGAATCCCCGCAGACCGTATACATAGAACGGAAAGGAAACAGCGACAGCCAGACAAAAATATTCCGTCATATGCGCAAGCTTGCGCACAGGATATTCAATTCGTGCCGCATAATAGCTAATCTGCTCTTCGTCAAGACCCACGTCCAGCGCCCGGTCCCCAATCTCTACAATCTTACAGCTGACAGTATAACTTAAGTTTCCGGAAATATCGCCGCTCTGCGCGGAAAAACTATAAATGATATACATCATAAACAATGCCGGCAGAAAAGAAAGCGGTTTCAGGAAAAATAATATTACTTTCTTCATAATCATAACTCCCCTTATTTGTTAATAGTAATTAATATGCCACATTTTTCCGGCTTTGTAAAGTATTCTGCAAATTACGATTACATTGGTAAAACAGGGGGCTCCTTATGCAAAAGGCGGTATTTTCTTGGGGTAATTCCATACTGCCGTTTGAATATCCGAATGAAATAAGAATGATTTTCAAAGCCTACATGTTCAGATATCTCAAGGACGGTAAGGTCTGTGCTGCGCAGAAGTTCTCCGGCCTTTTCCAGACGATAGTGGTTTAAGTATTCCACAAAGGTGGAGCTTGTAAAGGCTTTAAAAAATTTCATAAAATAGGACGCGCTGTAACCGCAGAAAGAGGCCGCTTCCTGGAGGGTCAGGGAATTCATGTAATTCGCGTTGATAAAATGAAGCAGAGACTTCATTTTCTGTATCTGGGCAAGTTGGGAGAGAGCGCCGTTATTGGAGTCTGTACTTTTGCGAAAAGGTTCAAGGAAGCCGAATATGGCGAATAACCGGGCTTTGATAAAAAGTTCTTTTCCCTGCACCAGCCCGGTTGGGCATTCGGGACTTTCCAGCTTCAGAAGCTCTTCGAGGCTTTGACGAATGAAGAAATAGTTTGTGTGTTCGGAAAAAAGCCGTAAGGGAAGTACGGCGGCGCCTTCCAGATAAGGTTTTAAGTATTTGCGAAAACAGGTATCAGAAGGTGAATCATGACCAAGAAGCAGCAAGTCAAATACGAAAGTATAGTATTCAGCGCTGCAGTCTTCGTCCCGGTCGATGGAGTGGAGCTGATTGGGGAGAATCAGAATAATATTGCCAGCCAGCGCGCGGACAGGGGTTCCATTTACCGATATCATACAGGAACCGTTTAAAATATAGGTAATCTCCATCTCATTATGCCAGTGAAGCGGGTAAGAGTGCATAATGTCAGGGATTAATGAGCGATAGACAGCATAGGGAAATTCGGTACTTCCATGTTGTTTGTTTTCGTATCTGGTGCTGGTATGGCCGGAGGATAATTTCATGTTGAGAAGATTCCTTTCTTCTGCGGCGTGTGCCGGGTCATTAACTTCACAAAAGGCGTGAGCGGATTTTGTTACTGTTTGCAGACTTGCCTTTGAATTGTTATTTTCCGCATGTTTTTTTGTAAATTTTGTATATAGATAAATGGTAAGTGTTTGTGATAGGATTGTACAATAAAACGAGGTTATAGTGCAAGACGAAAGGGATAATCTCATGTAAAATAAGAATAGTTTATACAGTGTTCCTCCTGCATTCCGCGCCGGGCAGGAGGGAGGAAGACTGTGAGGAGGAGAAAGGAGTTTGTTATGAAGATAGAAGAGATGTTGGTATCGCGGCTTGGGAAGGCTGTGAAGGATTGCAGCAATGAGGAATTGTATGGGGCTTTGATGGAGATTGTGCAGGAGATGGCACAGAAGAAGGCAGGCATTGAGGGAAAGAAGAAGATTTATTATGTGTCTGCAGAATTTCTGATTGGAAAGCTGCTATCTAATAATATGATTAATCTTGGCATTTACAAAGAGGTTAAGGATCTTCTGGCGGAGAACGGGAAGGATATCTGTGAGATTGAAGAGCTGGAGGCGGAGCCTTCGCTTGGTAATGGAGGACTGGGAAGGCTTGCGGCATGTTTTCTGGATTCGATTGCTACCCTCGGATACTGCGGAGAAGGGATCGGCCTGAATTATCATCTGGGGCTGTTCAAACAGGAATTTGAAGATAATCTGCAGAAGGAGATGAAGAATCCCTGGATTCAGTCGAAATCCTGGCTTAAGAAGACGAATGTGTCCTATCCGGTTCAGTTTGGGAAGCTTACGCTTCAGTCCCGGATGTATGAGATTGCTGTGACTGGTTATGAGAACCGCACGAATAAACTGCGGCTTTTTGATGTGGATTCTGTAGATGAGGGAATTGTTACGGACGGCATTAATTTTGATAAAGAGGATATTGCAAAGAACATTACGCTGTTCCTGTATCCAGATGACAGTGATGAGGCCGGAAGGAAGCTTCGCATTTATCAGCAGTATTTTATGGTGAGCAATGGGGCGCAGCTGATTCTGGATGAGTGCGCGGCGAAGGGTAGTAATTTGTATGACCTGAATGAGTATGCGGTTATTCAGATTAACGATACTCATCCGACGATGATTATACCAGAACTGATTCGTCTTCTGATGGAACGCGGACTAACCATGGATGCGGCGATTGAAGTGGTGAAGAAGACCTGTGCATATACGAATCACACGATTCTGGCGGAGGCGCTGGAAAAATGGCCGATTCATTACTTAAAGGAAGTGGTTCCGCAGCTTGTTCCGATTATTGAGATTTTGGACGACAGGATTCGGAGAAGATATGCGGATGAGAGCGTTGCCATCATAGACAGGAATGATTTGGTTCATATGGCCCATATTGATATTCATTACGGATGCAGTGTTAATGGCGTTGCTTACCTTCATACGGAAATACTAAAAGACTCTGAGCTGCATAATTTTTATAAGATTTATCCTGAGAAGTTTAATAACAAGACCAATGGTATTACTTTCCGCAGATGGCTTCTGTATTGCAACCCGGCGCTTACAGAGGGACTTACCGGATGGATTGGCGAAGGATTTCGTAAAGACGCTATGGAGCTTAAGAAACTGGAGGAATTTGCGGATAAGACAGAGGTGCTGGATGCGCTGCTTAAGATTAAGCACGACAATAAAGTTCTTCTGAAAGAGTATTTGAAAGAGACGCAGGGGCTTGAGCTGAACGAGAATTCCATTTTCGATATTCAGGTAAAACGTCTGCATGAGTATAAGAGGCAGCAGTTAAACGCACTGTATGTGATTTACAAATATCTTCAGATTAAGAAGGGAGAACGTCCGGAAACTCCGATTACAGTGATTTTCGGAGCAAAGGCAGCGCCGGCATATACCATTGCGAAGGATATCATTCACTTGATTCTCTGTCTGCAGGAGCTGATTAATAATGACCCGGAGGTAAGTCCGTACTTAAATGTCGTTATGGTAGAGAACTATAATGTAACGCTGGCGGAGAAGCTGATTCCGGCATGTGATATTTCCGAGCAGATTTCCCTTGCGTCCAAGGAGGCAAGCGGTACCGGCAATATGAAGTTCATGTTGAACGGAGCGGTAACCCTTGGAACGGAGGATGGAGCTAATGTGGAGATTCACCAGTTTGTGGGAGACGATAATATCTATATTTTCGGTGCGTCCAGCGATGAGGTTATCGCGCATTATGAAAAGGCGGACTATGTATCGGCGGATTACTATAAAGAAAATCCGATCATTAAGGAGACGGTGGACTTTATCGACGGGCCGGAACTTCAGAAGCTTGGAAGCTTAGAGCATCTGACAAGGTTAAAGAATGAGCTGCTGAATAAAGACTGGTTTATGACATTCCTTGATTTGGATGATTATATTGAGAAGAAAGAACAGGCCCTTAAGGATTACCAGGACAGAGAAGCCTGGGCGAAGAAGATGTTGTATAACATCAGTAATGCCGGCTTCTTCTCCTCTGACCGGACGATAGAAGAGTATAACAAAGATATCTGGAAATGTGAGAAATAGAATATGTGAATTGGAAAACTGCCGACGTCATAGTCGGCGGTTTTTATTATAATTAGGAAACTTCTTTCCCTATATTTCTTTATTTAGATATAGAAATTGCAAGATCCGGCGTTACTTTATTAAATACTGTATTCAAAATCCCGACAATGAGCAACAATCCGCAGCAGGTATAGAATGCAGTCCCGGCGCCGGGACAGACCCGTTCTGCAAGGCCTGTGACAAATGGGGTGCTGGAAGCGCCTAAGTTACATCCTACCAGTACCATGGAAGTGGCGGCATGAACCAGCCCTACCGGAAGATGCGAAGGAACTCCGTTGAATACGGAGGTAATAGCGGCGGTGTGGGCCAGTCCGCTGATTACTGCGCCGATGCCGAGAACAGGAAGCGTTCGGGCCTGGGCCATGGTAAGGAGCCCTGCGCAGCAGGCAAGTATGCTGTATAGAAACAGGCGCTCATGAGCGAGGGAGACAAGACGTCTGTAGAGGATTCCTGAGATAATGCCAACCATCAGAAAGACGCCGAGGACAGTACTTGCCTGTGATTCATCAGCATAGCCTTTTTCTAGAACAAGAAGAGGGAGGCGTAAGGAGATGGAGGAACTGGTGCAGATGAGAGTTCCGGCGGACACCGCATAGAACAGAGTCATCAGGACGCGGCGTCTGCTAAATGCGGCGGGAGCGGCAGTGCGTGACGGAATATGGGCAGGGGCTGTCTGGTTCCTGCCTGTTTTATACGGAACAAAGGCCAGATAGAGAACCAGAATGACAAAACCAAAAGCATAGATGGCAAAGGGCCGGGTCCAGTGGATGAGAAGCAGTCTTCCGGCGATAAAAGTCAGGACTGCATTGCCCAGGGTCTCTGCGGAGCCCCGGTATCCAAGCAGAGCAGTCCGCTCAGTTCCGGTAAATCGTTCGCTAATCATGCTGACCGCTTTGGAATTAATCATACCGATTCCAAGCCCCAGCAGGATTCTGGAAATGAATACAAAGGTATAATTCTGGGTAAACATCGGAGCAACGCCGCTGAAAGATAACAGCAGGAGTCCGCCGGTAATCATAAGGCGTTCGTTTATATGTCTGGCAAGCCATGTATTTACCAGAATCATAATCATGATAGCAAAGGAAGGTATGGAAATCAGAATATCCACCTGACTTGGAGAGTAGCTGCTGTAATATTCAAACATAGACGGAAGGATTGCGGCAATAGAATAGGTAGATACCAACATGAGCGACAGTGATAAAATAGCAAGTTTCTCGGTAGTGTTTCTCATACTTTTTATAGTTCATTCCTTTCAAATATATAATCTAATCTGCAAATGAATCCATATGATAACAGAGCGGCGTGGAAAGGCCGGATAAATGGATTCGCTTTTTCTAATGGACGCGCTTTTGTCATGGGCGTATGCCCTCCGGGCATCCCATTATGGCCATTCGGCTGTTTCACAAGGTATACCCTCCGGGCATCCCTAATGGCCATGCGGCCGTTTCACAAGGTATATATTTGTACATGATACTTGATGGAGCGGTGATTGTCAATCTGCCCATGGATTTTGCTGGAAAAAATGCGCAAACAGGAGTATACTACATACAAAATCGGTGATTGATAAGAGCTGAAGAAAAGAAAGGCGGGCATATGAAGGTGAAAGAGAAAAAAGAGGTGAAGGTTATTCATGCAGTGATTGTATTTGCGATTCTAATTACAGCGATGTCATGCAGTATTATCCTGTTTGACTCGGGCGTGCATATATCAATGTTTATCGGCGTATGCGCGGCGGCTGTGATGGCGCTGCATCTTGGATTTGACTGGAAGTTTATTGAGCAGTCTATGGTAGAGGGAATTATGAACGCTATGTCTTCGCTGATCATTCTGATTGTGGTAGGTATACTGGTTGGCGTGTGGATACTAAGCGGCGTGGTGCCCAGTATGATTTATTATGGAATGAAGCTGCTGTCTCCGTCGGTATTTCTGATGGCGGCTGTTCTGATTTGCTCGATTACTTCGCTGGCGACAGGGACTTCGTGGGGAACGGTAGGAACCATGGGACTGGCGCTGATTGGAATTGCAATCGGTCTTGGAATTCCGGCTCCGTTAGCAGCCGGAGCGATTATTTCCGGCGCGTATTTTGGTGATAAGATGTCTCCGCTTTCCGATACAACCAATCTGGCGCCGGCGATGGCGGGAACAGATGTATTTACACATGTGAAATTTATGGTATTCCCTACAGGACTTGCCTATGTAATAACTTTGATTATTTTCGGCGTGATGGGAATACGGTACGGCGCCGGCGGAGGGATGAATCTGAATGCTGTTCAGGAGATGAGCGAAGGAATAACGGGACTTTTCCGGGTCAGCCCGTTGCTTTTGCTTCCTCCGGTTATTGTGATTCTGGCGGTCGCGAAGAAGGTTCCCGCAATTCCGGGAATCACGATTGGGATTTTTGCAGGCGTAATCATGGGATTCATGTTCCAGAAGGGAATTACTTATGGGGATGTTATGACTGCCGGCATGGAGGGGTATACCTGTGAGTCCGGAATTGAATCCCTGGACAGCCTTCTGAGTACGGGAGGGATTGAGAATATGATGTTTTCCATATCCCTGACGATGATTGCCATGATGTTTGGAGGAATTATGGAGAAGACCGGTATGCTGGCGGCGGTTGTGGAGAAGATTATCCGTATCGCAAGGAAACCGGCCCAGCTAGTTATTACAACGGAATTTACCTGTTTGCTGAGTAATGTTGTAATGCCGGAGCAGTATATCTCCATTGTGATTCCGGGAAGAATGTATGCGGATACTTACCGGGAAATGGGGCTTCACCCGAAGACTCTTTCCAACGCGTTAGAGAGCTCCGGAACCATTACCTCTGTGCTTGTTCCCTGGAATACCTGCGCGGTGTATGTGACAGGCGTTCTTGGAGTCACTACGGCGCAGTATCTGCCTTACTGCTATTTTAATCTGATTATGCCCTTTGTGACAATTCTGCTGGCATTTGCCGGAATCACTGTTGCAAGGGCGGACGGGACGAGGTTCAGAGAGAAGACAGACGCGGAATAAGATTCCGGATATCCTCTGTATTCTGAATCTCTATATCTGCCAGCAGCGTATCTGTCTGGCAGATTCTTTTTCTGTGATTGAACCAGACGCTGTGCCATCCGGCCTGACGGGCGCTGACGATATCTACGTCATAGGTATCGCCGATGTACCAGGAGTCTTCCGGTACGTATCCAAGCTTATTTTCGATATTACGGAACGTCATAACGTCCGGTTTCTGATATCCGGTTTCTCCCGAAATAAAAATATGGCTGTTATCAAACCAGCGTTCCAGTTTCAGCGCGGCTATTTTATTCCGCTGTCCCTTACTGTTCCCATTGGTGAGGATTGCCATAGGAATCTGCGACGCCTGACAGGCATTCAGGAAATGCTCCATGCAGGGAAACAGGGTGATTTCCCTCTGCCGGAGACGGTACTCCTGTTCAAACAGAAGGGCTTCTTCTCTGGAAACCGACAGTTCCGCGCTCTGGTAAGTCATCTGGATCCGTCTGAGGAAGGTATCTTCCGGCGTTATCAGACCTTGCTTTTCCTGAGCCAGAATAATATCAGAATAGTGTCTGGAAGCTTTAAAGAGTTCTGTAACATCCACAGACGTCTGTGCGGCGAAGAATTTCTCATGGGCAAGTTGAAAAGGCTGCATCAGGTTATATAAGGTATCGTCAATATCAAATACAATATTCATGTCGTGTAATCCTGCTTTCGTTTTAATTTCTAAATGACAGTTTACTATATTTCTAGCAGAAAGTCTTTATAATTTTGCGAAATAAAATTTCTCTGGGCTATTATGGTTTTTCCAAGGGTTAAACATAATACAGTTGCATAAAAAGAACTTGGAGCAGACACGCTCTAGTGTCGAAGTAAAATCAAATGAACGATTCGTATTTCTACATATTTTTCAATACATTCATGCTAAAACTATTGAAAAATAAAAGGAAAGAGAAAATTTTAGATACAAAAAAGTGAATGTCTTAATGGGAGGAAACGCGACTGGGAAGACCTCCATTGGCCGGATGTTAATGGCGATATGTAATTTTATTGATAGAAAAGAAGCAGTATACTTGCGGAAAAGAATTGCCGATAAATCCAAAGAAGAATCTGTTACCATGGATTTTGTAGGAAATGAATATAAAATGTATCGAATAGATATAAGAGTTCTTCCTGAGTCAAGGAATGTCGATTCCCAAGTAGAAGTCTGCATTCGGGTGATAGATATAGGAAAAAGAGACAGATATGAGACTTGCGTAGAAAAACTTGAAAGAATGCCCATTGAATTTCAGCAGAATTATGTTGAAGAATTAACAAAGGTCGAACCGATTGGATGGCTGTTCGCATACCCTGCAGACGATTTAGAAAGAACGATCGCCTGCCCGGAAATACCAGGATTTTCAGAAGTGCTGGAGTATACCCTTAAGGCGCTGGATCCGGCGATTAAAAAAGTTGAAAAGTTAAAAGAGGTTGACAATACGTATATTATACATATGGATTCAGGGGATATTATTATTCAGGATGGGGAAATAATCAAGTCTAATATTTTATCCAGCGGTACAAAAGCAGGGATAGATATTGCGCGTTTTGTTTCATCCATCTATGCACATAAAAATGGATTTTATTACTGTGATGAAAAATTTTCTTATATTCACAGTGAAATAGAAAAAGCATTTTTAAATGTAATGATACAAGGTTTGAAGGACAATGAACAATTATTTTTTACTACGCATAATTCAGATATCCTGGACTTGCCTCTGCCGAAACATACCTACATATTCTTAAGAAAGGATATAGCGGATGAAACCCAGCCTATCAAATGTGTTTACGCGTCAGATTATCTGAAACGTAATACGGATTCTGTACGAAATGCAATCGACAATGATTTGTTTTCAGTATCTCCCAATATCGAATTGATTTATAATATTGCAGACAGAGGATAAATGTCAGGAAAAGGATATACTATGAGAAAAAATGAGTATTTTCAGTATTTTGTTGAGGGTGAAGACGAAAGAAAACTAATCAATGTTTTGAAAAGTGATTTGGAGTTCATACTTCCCAGAAGGGTACAGATTTTTAACGTAACACAACAGAGATTAACCAAATTAAGATTAATGAATTTGAAAAGGGGAACGAAAGTTGTATTAGTGTTTGATACGGACGAAGGGAATGAGTTGATTCTTCGTTACAATATCGAATTTTTAAAAGGGGCGGATGTTGTGTCAGAGGTTATATGTGTTACACAGGTTCGGAATTTGGAGGATGATCTAAAAAGAAGCTGTAAAATGAATCAGATTAAGGATTTATTAGGGAGCAAATCTAATAAAGATTTTAAGCATGATTTGATTAAAGAAAAAAATTTGGCAGGAAAATTAAAAAAGTTTCAGTTTAACTTTAGTAAATTTTGGGATACAATTGACAAAGATAGGTATAGAGAAATTAAAAATGAGGCTTATAAGATAAAAAAAGATAATCGTAAGAGGAACATGTCTCGCGTCGCCCACAGGGTACCCCTCTATGGACATACGGTTGTCTCACAAGATGTATTTATCAGACATCAGTAGTCCGGTATAGTGTAAAAGGATTTCCAGATGAGAGTCATGGTTTGGGGAGGAAGCATGTTTAGTAAAGAAAAGAAAATCAAAAAGATTATACTGCGGGCGCTTAAGATTGGAATCGGCAGCAGCGTGGCAATTGCAATTGCTTCGATGCTGGAGTTAGAGCAGATTGCTCCGGCCGGGACAATTGCTCTGCTTACGCTAATGTCTACAAAATGGGATACAGTGAGATTGTCTGTTTACCGGATTCTTTCTTTTTTCATTGCGGTTCTGCTGGCGGGGATTATCTTTAATTTTATTGATGACGGCTGGATGGGTTACGGTCTGTATGTATTTGCAAATGTGCTGATTGCAGGGATGCTGGACTGGATGGGGACGATCTCGGTAAATGCGCTGGTAGGCGTGCATTTTCTGTCCAGCGGGGAATATACGGTGGAATTTGTGCGAAGCGAGCTGTTGCTTGTGGTGATAGGAGTTATCATTGCGCTGATTATGAATCTGTTCAATGACGACCACAATCGCAGGCAGGATATTATTGACGGGATGCGCTATGTGGAGTACCAGCTTCAGGGAATTATCGGGGAGCTGGCATTATATCTGTCGGGTAAACCAATGGAGCAGAATGTATGGCTGGATATGCGGGCGTTGGAGGCAGAGGTTTTAGCGTATATCAGAGAAGCGCAGGAATATCAGGATAATACGTTTCAGTCCCACCCGGGATACTACATAGAATATTTTGAGATGCGCTATCAGCAGTGTAAAATCTTGCACAACCTGCATGCGGAGATGAGAAAGGTACGGTCTATGCCGGTGCAGGCCCATGTGGTTTCCGAGTATTTGCTTTATATGAAGCAGTATGTGGTTGAGGTGAATCTGCCGGAGAAGCAGATTGAGAAGTTAGAAGAACTCTTTGAGGATATGAGAAGGGAGAGGCTTCCGAGAACCAGAGAGGAATTTGAGAGCAGAGCGATACTCTATCATATTTTAATGGACATTGAGGATTTTTTGCTGACTAAGAAAAAGTTCGTAGATAATCTGGATGAACAGAAGCTGCGCAGATATTGGGATGCTGAAAATAAAAAGAAGTGAAGGCTTGAACTCACTGTTACAATCTGCCAGCAAGAAAAAGATTGTTGCTGGCAGACTGATTTTATCATGTTCTTACTGCCGGAAAATGGTATCCCTAAGCAGATAAAAGGGCATAGGCCCCGCATCGAGTACGGCTTTATGGAAGCGTTTTTGGGTAAAATCTTCCCCCCATTTTTCGATTGCTTCTTTTTTTAATTCGAGAAATTCTACATATCCAATATAGTATTTCAGGTAGTTTGCAGGGTCGGCTATAATCAGGTCATAGATGTCCTCAATTACATTAGTATCGGAAATACCATATTGGTGAAAGAAGGATACCGTATCAATCAGCGTCCAGCCTTCGTAGTGAATCCCCATATCGGCCAGGGCATAAATACCCAGTAAAACAGAAGCATTGCGCTGTAGAAGCGTTGCCTGCCCGACGGGTAATCCTGTGGTATAGTAACTCATCATTTCTGTGTAAGTGGCCCATCCTTCCGTATAGCCGCCGCAGCCTAAAAGGCTTCGGACAGGGGCCGGGTCAGAGGCGGCATAATATACATTCTGGTAGAGATGACCAGGATATCCTTCATGTGCCAGCGTGGTATATAAGTCTAAATCATCCGGTAAATGGCCGGGATTGATATAAATTGTCTGGTTGTCGGTGTTATCTATGGCGGGAACCATGTAAAAGGCCGGGCTTAAGTATTCTTCCATTTCTGGTTGAACGTATTTAACATCGGTAGGAGTATCGGGGATGGCCGGAAAATTATCTTTTAATTTACCCTTTAAGTCAATTAAAATGGAGTCGGGGTTGGAGTCCGCCAGTGTAAATTCGGGAAGTAATCCGGCAGAGGTTTCGGACGCAGAGCCGGAAGTGTTCCCGGAAGTATTGCCGGAATTGTTTTCAGGCGCAGAGCCGGGCAGGTTTTTGCCGGTATTGTCAGCGGCCTCATCCTGAGGCGCGCCGGCGAGGGATGCATATTCCGGCGAAGAGAGGATTTCCTGCATTGCTAGCAAATCATCGCGCATCTGCTGCTTTGTTAGCGCTTCTAATTCTTCGATGGTTCGCTCAGAACCGGTTTCGTCCTTTACAAGATATTCATAATAAGCAGAGCCGTCAGGAAGATAGCATAGTCCGTTCTGGTTTCTTCCGCTTTCTCTAAGTTTCATGAGATCGGCGGCTAATTTCTGATAAGCGGGAAAAACATAGTTTTCCAGAGCCTGTTTATTCTCAGAAATATATGAATCCTTTTTAGACTGGTCGCAATCTTCCAGTTCATCTAATCTTTTTTCAAAGGAGGAATACAGATAATTACTGTTCCCCATGCCAAGAAATGAATTGCATTCGTCAATAATCGAATCGACAGTATAGGAGGCCATAAACAATCCGGCTTCTGATTTGGCCTGCTCGAAGGAGAGCAGAGAATCAAAATGTTCCGGAACGGTTTTTAAAAGTTCGAGATAAGTAGCTACATCTGTTTCCCGATAGAAACGGTACTCTGATAGAAGCACTGGAAGCTGGGACTGAATGCCTGTCATTGGGCTTAGAGGCTCATCGTATAAAGAATACGGAGCGCCATCGAGAGTCCGTTTGAGAGAATCCTCAAGAACCTTCCAGGTGAGCTGATTGTCAGAATTTAGCTCCTGATAGGGTATTTTATTTAAGATGCTTAAGCAGTTTTCTGTAGCGGCGCAGATCTCGGCGGAAGATACAGAATATGTGCCAAGGGAGACGGCGGGGTTATCAATACCGTAGTCAGACGGGTTGCACAATGTGTAATGCAGCGTAATTGTATTAGAGGAAACTTCCTGAGAGAATAAAGATTCGGTAAATGATTCAAATTTGCGGTCGGCATTGAAAAATAAGCGGTCGCTTTCGACACAGCAGAAAACTAATAACAGACTTAAGGAAAGTAAAAGTGCGGCAATCGTACGTTTTTTAGGCATAGCTATTTCCTGTAATGTTTTGTCTATACTTATGCAAAGAGACAGTCGGTTATGCAACTGCATTGCATAGAAGCCGCGGCGGCGGCGCAAAGACTTGATTTCAGAGAGCGCTGCATTCCAAGCCTTGATGTAGTCGGCGCTAGAGCGTGTCGTCATCCGGGAGGGCGCTGCATTCCAAGCCTCGGCGTAGCTTGCCATAACGCCTGTGCTTGTGAAGCAGCGCCTGCAGAAAAGATATACTATGCCTGGTCTGCGTACAGTTTTACCAGTTCAATTATCACATCTACACTTTTGTCCATGGCTTCTGCCGTAATATGCTCATAGGGACCATGGAATGCATGGCCGCCGGTACCTAAGTTCGGGCAGGGAAGCCCCTTGAAACTTAACTGGCATCCGTCTGTACCGCCGCGGATAGGGGAGATAAGAGGAGTTACGCCGGCTGCACAGCAGGCGGATTTGGCATTGTCAACCAGATGCATACATCCAGCGATGATTTCGGCCATATTTTGATACTGTTCGGTAATAGTCAGACTGACGGTGCCCTCGCCCCATTTTTCATTCAGGTTTTTCTCAATTAAACGGAGCGTCCGCTTACGGGCTTCAAACAAATTCCGGTCATGATCCCGAATTATGTATTGAAGATTTGCCGAGGCACAGTCGCCAGACATGCGTTCAAGATGGTAAAATCCTTCGTAATCCTCAGTTCCCCTTGGAGTTTCGCAGCCAGGAAGCAATTGATTGATTTCCATTGCAACCAGAGAAGCATTTATCATGGTATTCTTAGAAGTGCCGGGATGAACGCTGAAACCCCGAATATCAAAATATGCTTTGCAGGCGTTAAAATTCTCATACTGGATTTCGCCTTCTGTGTCTCCATCAAGCGTATATGCGTAATCGGCGCCGAACTTTCCAATATCGAAATGTTTTGCTCCGCTTCCGACTTCCTCGTCGGGAGTAAATGCAACGCACAGCTTTCCATGCGGGATATTTCTCTCCTGAACGTATTCTATCATGGTGAGGATTTCGGCAATCCCGGCTTTGTCGTCAGCGCCCAGTATCGTTGTCCCGTCACTTGTGATTAACGTCTGTCCTTTTAGACTCTTAAGGTGTGGAAATACTGCCGGCTCAAGCGTTAATCCGCTTTCTGCAATTTCCATCGCTTCTCCGCTATAGTTTTCAGTTAGAACGGGGGTGATAGCGTGATTGCAGTAATCAGAAACGGTATCCATATGTGCGATAAAACCAATAACCGGCCGGTTTTCATACCCTTCGGTGGCCGCAAGATGGCCATACAGATAGCATTGTTCGGTAAGCTGCACATCCTGAAGTCTTAATGCTCTCATCTCCGTTTCCAAAATTCTAGCCAGGTCAAACTGGCACTGGGATGAAGGAACTGTATTGCTGTTCTCATCGCTGGGAGTACGTATCGCAGCGTATTTTAATAATCTTTCATAAGCTCTCATGGTGTTCAATTCCTTTCTACTATTTTTGCTCTTTTGTTATTTGCAGGCTGTCTGGATGGAGTGCCCGCTCAGAAAAATTTACCATAACGGACATTAAGTCCATTAATTGTAAATATCTGTCCGAACCGTTACTATAAGCGGTTCATAAGCCGTGAATAGTAACAGTCAGTAAATAGTATAGCATATTTTTTCCGTTTACACTCAGTTAAAAAGCAGATATAATCAAAATAATGGAGTTACTGTTCAAGGGCCTTGCATTTTGCTGCAAGGTATCCAGTCAGATTCCTGTTATTGGGGATATATTTTGGAGGCAGTAAAATCGCTTCTTACGGAGCAGAATACGTTATTTGACGATATGGGGAAAAAACTGGCAGACTCCGAGGAATTGGACAAAATGCTGCGTGTGATTTTGTTTAATGGAAAAAAGATTCTCTATAGTCCGGATGTGGAACCGGTTAATCTGGGGACTATGTTTGGATATCTGAAAAATGAAGAGGGGTTTGTCGCCGTTACAAACCGTATTTTTGAAACCCGGTTATATAATCGCTATCTATCAGAAGAACTGACAGGAAGCGCTATCGGAGACGCCGCCAGTTGCGCCGGACAGATGTAATCATTGATTATCTGGGAAAGCAGTATGTGCTGGAAATGAAAATATGGCATGGAGAAGAATACAACCGGCGCGGCGAGTTACAACTGGCGGAATATCTGGATGATTATGGATTGGATAAAGGTTATCTTCTTAGTTTTAACTTTAATAAGAATAAAAAGACCGGGATGAAGGAGATACGCTGCGGCAGTAAGACGATTGTAGAAGTGGTGGTGTGACGCGATTTTTACATTTCGAAAATATTCAAATTGATATAATGGTATAATTATGTTATAATTAAGCCCCTAAACAGCGTTGGCGGAAATGAGGAAAAAACATGGCTTAATTGAATACAAAAGGGGATAACAATGGTTAACGAGGGCGTAGTAAGACCGTGGTTTTTATTTTAGATAACAGGAGGAGGTAATGATATGGAAAAAGTGCTGGATGTTGCTCAGTATATTTTCTCAGAGTACAAAAAAATATCAGGGAAAATTATTGATGAGATGAAGTTGCATAAGCTGTTATATCTTACCCAGAGGGAATCTTTCGCTGTAACAGGAGAACCGATGTTTACCGAAGAGTTTGAAGGCTGGAAGTATGGACCTGTATGCCGCAAAGTTAGGAATTCTTATACCGAGGACGGAATGTATGCGGATAATTTGAGCGAGATATCTCTTGAAAATGCTTACATTACGAAAAATGTTATTTTACAATATGGAGCATACGAATCATGGAAATTGAGTGAACTTTCGCATAGAGAGCTGTCATGGCGCAGGTCAAGGGAAGAGATTCCACAGGGACAGAATGGGAATGGAGTACTTTTATTAGAAGATATTCGTAAAGACGCTGAAAAGGTAAGGCCTTATGATTCTGTGTGGGATATGTATTATGATGAATTTGAGGATGCGGAGGTACTGTAATTGATTGGGAAAGCATACATCTCCACATTTAAATATTTTGATAATCGAACACATCGTATGGCGTTTAAAAACAGGCCGGTTTTGATTGTAGGGCAGGCTGACAGCAGCGATTATATTATATTGCCGGTCTCAAGAATCACAAATCAGGGAAATGTTGACAGTTATTATGACGTTTCTATTGAACCGGCAGACGTACCGTTGATGAATTTAACACAGCGCTCGTATATTAGAAGTCATAAGCAGTCGGTTGTACATTTGGGGGAATTGACGAGAGAAATTGTTGATTTCCGAAAGGAATATGAAGATATATATCTAGACGTAATTTCTAAGATGGAAGAATTTCAAAAGAATTTGATAATCAATGCATTATAAGTAACAGTTTACAGGTTGCCATTATAAAAGTTTTGCAGACAGGAAGCTTGACATTTGAAAATGCTTATGTTACGATTTCTAGCATATCAGATAAACGCAGCGACGAAGAGAGTACGCAGACGGAAGTTTTACAGAGAAGTCCCGGCGGCTGAGAGGGACGGAATGGAAATTTGCGGAAGATGGCTTCTGAGCGGTGCACCGAACTGTGAAAGGGACGTACCTCGCCAAGTGTCTGGGTGTGCGTTCGCACTAAGCTCGTGTAATACCTCGCTAAGTGCAGGAGGAAACACCGCAGTCACTAGGCTCGAAAGGACCTCACCAAGTGTCTGGGTGTGCGTTTGCACTAAGCTCGTGGAATACCTCGCTAAGTGCTCACAGCAGGCTGCAATGGGCCCGCCCGTTATAGCGGAGGGTGTTGTGTGACACCTGTTAAGGCTCTCTGCCGCGAGGCGGGAGTGAAGAGAAGTGGTAACACGATTTAGTCGTCTTCTCTGGTTCCGATGGGGACTGGAGAGGACTTTTTTGTTACATAAGAAAGCGCTTTTGTGTAACGAAAAGGGGATTACCATTACTCTAAATTGTGAAGAATAGAAGGAGAGAAGATTATGTGTGAGAAATGCAGTAAACCAAAATATTACATGACTACGGCGATTGCTTATACTTCCGGCAAGCCGCATATCGGTAATACCTATGAGATTGTGCTGGCGGATGCGATTGCCAGGTATAAGAGGAGTCAGGGATACGACGTGTTTTTTCAGACGGGAACGGATGAGCATGGACAGAAGATTGAGCTGAAGGCTGAAGAGGCGGGCGTAACGCCGAAGAAGTTTGTTGACGGCGTCGCAGGTCAGATTAAGGATATCTGGGATTTGATGAATACTTCTTATGACAAATTTATTCGTACTACCGACACAGACCATGAGAAGCAAGTTCAAAAGATTTTCAGGAAACTGTATGAGCAGGGAGATATTTACAAAGGAGCCTATGAAGGGCTTTACTGTACGCCCTGCGAGTCTTTCTGGACGGAGTCACAGCTTGTGGACGGCAAATGTCCGGATTGCGGGCGGGAGGTGAAGCCTGCGAAGGAAGAGGCGTATTTCTTTAAGATGAGCAAATATGCTGACCGGCTGATTGAGCATATTAACACGCATCCGGAATTTATTCAGCCGGTTTCCCGGAAAAATGAGATGATGAATAACTTCCTGCTTCCGGGCCTGCAGGATTTGTGCGTGTCCAGAACCTCATTTAAGTGGGGAATCCCGGTAGACTTTGACGATAAGCATGTGGTATATGTATGGCTGGATGCACTGACCAACTATATTACCGGAATCGGATATGATGCGGACGGAGAAAGTACAGAGCAGTATAAGAAGAACTGGCCGGCGGATCTGCACTTAATCGGTAAAGATATTATCCGTTTCCATACCATTTACTGGCCGATATTCCTGATGGCGTTAGGCGAACCGCTGCCGAAGCAGATTTTTGGACACCCATGGCTTTTGCAGGGGGACGGTAAGATGAGTAAGTCCAAGGGGAATGTATTATATGCGGATGAACTGGTGGATTTCTTTGGAGTGGACGCGGTGCGCTATTTTGTGCTGCATGAGATGCCATTTGACAATGACGGTGTGATTTCCTGGGAGTTGATGGTAGAGCGTCTTAATTCGGATTTGGCGAATACCCTTGGCAATCTGGTGAACCGTACCATATCTATGACGAATAAGTATTTCGGAGGAACGGTAACGGATAAGGGCGTTTCGGAAGAGGTAGACGCCAATTTAAAGGCTGTTGTAGAGAATGCGCCGAAGCTTGTAGAAAAGAAGATGGATGAACTGCGGGTGGCAGACGCCATTACGGAGATTTTTACTTTATTTAAACGTTGCAATAAATATATTGACGAGACCATGCCATGGGCCCTTGCGAAAGATGAGGCGGCAAAAGACCGGCTGGAAACGGTGCTGTATAATCTGATTGAGAGCATTAAGTCAGGGGCGGCGTTGCTTGCGCCATTTATGTCGGAGACTTCGGAAAAGATTCTTGCCCAGCTTGGGGATGGAAAAGTAACGGATAAGCCGGAAATTCTGTTCCAGAGACTGGACATAAATGAGGTAATGAAAAAGGTGGAAGAGCTTCATCCGTCGGCAGAAGTGACTGCAGAAGATGGGAAGGAAGAAGCAAAGGGAGAGAAAGCAAAAGAAGAGGAACCGGTCATTGATATTGAGGCGAAACCGGAGATTACATTCGCTGATTTTGGAAAAATGCAGTTCCAGGTGGGAGAGATTATCGCCTGTGAGGAAGTGCCGAAGTCTAAGAAGCTTCTCTGCTCCAAGGTAAAAGTAGGAAGCCAGGTAAAGCAGATTGTATCAGGCATTAAGAAATATTACAGCGCCGAAGAAATGGTTGGCAAGAAGGTAATGGTTCTGGTGAATCTGAAGCCTGCCAAGCTTGCGGGAGTGTTGTCGGGGGGTATGCTTCTGTGCGCGGAAGACGCAGAGGGCAATCTTGCACTGATGACGCCGGAAAAAGAGATGCCTGCAGGGGCGGAAATCTGCTAGAATACTTGTGGTAGATTCAGAACAATGAGCCAGAAGAGGTGAGAGATGATATTTGACACACATGCACATTACGACAGCAGCCAGTTTGACGAAGACAGAGAAGAACTTCTGGCTTCTATGCCAGAGCAGGGCGTCGGTACGATTGTAAATGTGGGAGCTTCTTACAGGTCCTGTTTTATCGTACCGGAAATGGTGCAGAAGTACCCGTTTATGTATGCGGCGGTAGGCGTTCATCCGGATGAAGTGGGGGCTTTGAATGAGGAAACTTTCGCGAAGATGAAGGAGCAGTTTCAAAAAGACAAGGTTATTGCGGTTGGAGAGATTGGACTGGACTATTACTGGGACAATGAATCGCATGAGCTTCAGAAAAAGTGGTTTATCCGCCAGCTTGAGCTTGCGGGAGAGCTGTCCCTTCCTGTGCTGATTCACAGCCGGGAGGCGGCCGCCGATACGATGGAGATTATGAAGGAATACGGCAGAGATCTTCAGGGAGTTATTCACTGCTTTTCGTATTCCAAAGAAATGGCGAAGGAATATGTGAAGATGGGTTACTATATCGGCGTAGGCGGAGTGGTGACCTTTAAGAATGGCAGGAAGCTGAAGGAAGTTGTGGCGGAAGTCCCGCTGACTTCCATCGTACTTGAGACCGACTGCCCTTATCTGGCGCCGGTACCCTTCCGGGGGAAACGCAATCACTCCGGGTATATCCGGTATGCTGCGGAGGAAATCGCGGGAATAAAAGGGATGTCGGCAGAAGAGGTTATTCGGCAAACAGAAGAAAATGCGAAGAAGATGTACGGACTGGCTTAATGCCAGTCCGCGTTTCGCCGCGCAAAGTGCAAGTCTAACAGTGGGACGGATTTTCCGTCCCCATTTAATGTAAAAAGGTGGCTGATGCGTTTGCAGAACTGTACGAGATGGCGGATATTGTAGTGGTGGATGTTGGCAGATATGGTTTTGTTATGCTCAAATACTATATGCCGCCGCATGGTTTTGAAGAAAATGCAACTTTTACGGATAGCAGAATATTATTTAAAGCGTTATGGCAGGAATGGATTGATATGAAGCTTTATCTTATGGCAAAAGGTACTCCTTTGATAGATAAAGGGTATCAGAGTGTATTTGAGAATCTGCCAAAAGAAAAACAGTCTGAACTTATCAGGCGAAAAGTTGATTTTGCAATAATAGCAGAAATAGCACTGTAGAAGTATTTTTATTTAAGAAATTAGCAGTGACAAATGGTTCGATTGAACAAGGAAAGGTTCTGTCAATGACAGGTTTTTTTTTAAATAAAAAATATAAAAATATTTGTAACAAATCGCACTTGAAAAGAACTAATAATATGAGGTGCTGATATGGATAAAGAAAAAATTGATGAAATATATCGGGA
>CATJPU010000230.1 GCA_949742505.1 uncultured Lachnospiraceae bacterium
AGGCTTACCTTTGTGATTGGCTTCGCTTTCCTTGTCACCATAATCTTACAGCCGGCGCTCTTTCCATTCGATGTTTTTGCCGTTATTGTCGCCTCCCCGGCTGAAACTGCCGTTACCGCCCCGTTCGTTACTGTGACTACTTTTGTGTTACTGCTGCTCCAGCTTAGCGTCTTATCATCTGTTGTATCCGCTGGCTCGATAGCAGCTGTTAGTGTACTTCTTCCTCCTTCTGTCAGAGTCAACTGGCTCTGATTCAGACTTACTTTTGTGATTGGCTTCGCTTTCCTTGTCACCGTAATCTTACAGCTGGCGCTCTTTCCATTTCCTGCTTTTGCTGTTATCGTCGCCTCTCCTGCTGAAACCGCTGTTACTGTTCCGTTGATTACTGTGGCTGCTTTTGTGTTATCGCTGCTCCAGCTTAGCGTCTTGTCATCTGTTGTGTCCGCCGGTTCGATTGCAGCCGTCAGCGTTCCTTTCTCTCCTTCTGTCAGCGTCAGCTGGCTCTGATTCAAATTTACTTTTGTGATTCGTTTTTCTGTCACTGTAATCTTACAGACAGCACGCTTTCCATTTTCCTCTTTCGCTGTTATCGTCGCTTTTCCAGCTGAAACTGCTGTTACTGTCCCGTTAATTACTGTGGCTACCTTATCATTGCTGCTGCTCCAGCTTAATACCTTACTCTCTGTTGTATCCTCTGGCTCTATCGTTGCCGTCAGTGTATCTTTCTCTCCCTTAATCAAATTCATCTGCGACTTATTCAAATTTATTTCTGAAATTGGAGTAACTTTTGTTAAATCCATGCAAAGAAGCTCTTCTTGTTCAGGCAAATAAACAACTGACAATGTTGTATCAGTCCAGTTTTCCTTTGACAATTGATATGCCACAAGATTATAAATAACATTCTTATAACCGGGCGGAAAACTACTCGATACAGGCAGGGTAAACTTTTCCTGCCCCTCCGAAAGCTTCTGTTTGATATTATCCACAAAAGGCTCAGACCACTGACTTATCTTTCCCGTTTTAATAAAATAATTATTCTCTAGTGCCGTTGATTCATATCCTGGTACAGCCGTCGCATGGTCTGAATGAACAAGCCCCATAATATCGTCTGTCAATCCAAAATACAGATGTTCCTCAAATCCCAAAAAAAC
Source organism: uncultured Lachnospiraceae bacterium (assembly GCA_949742505.1). Classification (GTDB taxonomy): domain Bacteria; phylum Bacillota; class Clostridia; order Lachnospirales; family Lachnospiraceae; genus Claveliimonas. Next base: position 1,152 of record CATJPU010000230.1, read on the forward strand.
ATTCTCACCCACATCATCCCAGGTACTGTCAACCTGATACCAGTTCCCATCCATTTTTACAGCAGTCCATACATGACCATTGCCTTCCATCCGCCCGGTTTGAATACCGATTTTATTCAAAAGCATAACATAAGCTCTGTGATAGGATTCACAAGTCCCCGTTCCTCTGGCAAGTACGCCTTCTGCCGAACAGTAACTATAGGAGTAGTCATAATCCGCATTATTCAGAATCCAGTCATGCAGCCATACGGCCTTTTCAAAATCCGTCGAACATTTCTTCAGACATTGAGCTGTAACATCATTCACAATTTGTTCCACCGACGGATAATTACTGTCCTGTATATTAAGAATATGTTCATACAATCCAGTCGATGTTAAGCTCCCGGTTGTCTTATCTCGAACACTAAATCGAATGTAATAGGTTCCCGATGCGTAAAAGGTAAATTCAAACTTGTTACTATCTTTAAAAATGCTGTTTTGTCCATAGCTTACGTCATATACAGACACCAGATTAGAATCGAGAAGAGAATGTATTCTGTATTGATAATTTCCAGAACCTCCTTTCCCCTCCATGAGGAAAGTCGTTGGCTCTCCGCATTTAATCTGAGAGGGATACGCTACACTAAGGCTCAATCCACCAGCCCTCTGTACAGAATTTTCATCTGCCAAAGCTATTCCTGCTTCCTCTGCCTGTGTCTCCTCCAAACCAGCATCCTGCTCTTCTGCCTGTTCCGTCTCTGAGTCTGCATTCACTCCTTCTTCCTGCTCTACTTCCTCATTCGGAGCTTCTCCCTCATTCTGCACTATTTCCGCATCCGGAACCATTTCTTCCTGCACTATTTCTGCATCGGAAGCCGTTTCTTCCTGTGCTTCTTCCACATCCAAAATCATCTCTTCTGCATGAACAGATACTCCCATCATCAACAAACATATAGACATTAACAAAGCAATTCTTCTAATTCTTCTCTTCCCTCTCATCCCTGGTCTCCTTTAAATAATTTCAAGCCATATCCTCGCTGCATCAATGTTTCACAGAGTATAATATTAAATATATTTTAACTGATTTCATTCTGCCAATCAACAACATCTATTTGTCTTATCGGATACTATTTTTGTCTTATTAGCTTCGCTTTACCTTTCTGAAAATATTATTTTACATATTGTAATTTGATACATTATGAATAGAAAAAGAATGCCCTTTACAAGCATTGATTTTTGACTTCTCCGCTCATAAAGGGCATCCCTGTTAAATTAATTTACTACAGTCCATAACCTTCCATAAACCTCATTATGACAGTCGCGCACTGGGCGCGTTCTGCGCTTCCTCTCGGATTAATTTTTCCCTGGTCGCCGGTAATCAGGCCGCTGCCAACCGCCCATTCTGCCGCCTCCCACGCAAATCCGCTTACTCTGTCTGCATCCGGAAATTCATACAAATTTCCCCTTTCCTCTGTATTCAGCCGCAGATAGTTTGCATACCGAAACATCATAAGAGCCATCTGCTCTCTGGTAATCTCATCCGCCGGACCAAATCTTCCGTCCTCATATCCGGTAATTACTTCGCTGTCTCTCGCCCACATAACCGCTTCCGTATAGAACTGCCCTTCAGCCACATCTGAAAATGCCTCCCAGTCATACCACACTTCCGGCGCTCCCTGCATACGGTAAAGAATTGTCGCAAACTGTGCCCGGGACAATTTCACGCCCGGACCAAATTCCGAATCGTTCATTCCGGTCATAATATTCCTTGCATACACGTATTTTACCGCGTCCTGATACCAGTCTCCGTCGTGGACATCTGCAAAGGGCAGTGCAACATCCGCCGACATTACGCTCACCTGACAGCTTGCGCTCTTCCCATTATCAGTTGTCGCCGTTATCGTTGCTTCACCGGCGCCGTAGGCTGTTATCGTTCCATTCTCTACTCCAGCCACACTGGAATCGCTTGTATTCCATGTGACCTGCGCTTCCGCCCCCTGCGGAGCCAGATGATATTCCAGAGAATAGCTATCCCCTTCCCTCAACTGGATAGCAGTCTGGCTCAGAATAATCCCGGATACCTCCTGCTTTAATGTAACCGGAGCTGTATAGATATTACCTGAATCGTTAATCGGGTCTTTTAAAATCTGGTATTCAATTTTTCCCGCTTTCTTCTTTGAACCATAAATATACCCATTCCTCAACTGCTCATCCGGCCTGTATACACATGCGTCTCCCTGTCCATTACAAGAAATCTTTCTAATCTCAGTGGCTGTGTTGTAATACAATTCATTTTCATGCAGGAACAAACCTGAAAAGGCATCTCTATAATACGACTGATTATTACCCCAGACATACCATTTCCCCAGATCCTTCAGCGCAGTTTTATTCTGCCCGTTTCTATTCTGTTTGTACAAAAAAGTTCCTTCTATATAGAATGCATTCTCTCCATTCATAACAACCGGCGAAGCAGCTTTCGTCCAATAAGCATTCTCATACTTTGTACTGCTGCATACCAGACTGGTCATATCCCATCCATTATGTTCCCGCTGCCTTATCGTGCTGTCGCTCAGTAAGAAGAATTGATGATAAGCCATTCCCAGTTTATCTTTGACCGGATCATCCCAAGTGCAGTCCACATGATAATAAGCTCCGTCAACCTTCACAATATTCCAGGCATGATTCATCTGCTCACTGCCGGTTACGTGGCATTCCATTCCCAGCTTACCCAGAATATATTTATATCCTTCCGCATATGCCTGACATACTCCGATTCCATTCTTAAACAAATTGCCGGACCGGAAGGAATCAGCCGGAAACATATCTCCATTATTATTCTTCACCTCACCATATTCGTACTGACAGGCAAAATAATCGTGAACAGCCAGAGCCTTCTCTGCCTCTGACATTCCCTCCGACGCCTGATTCAGAACCTCATATATTTTCTGATCAATTGCCAGAATATGTGCTTTTGTTTCTTCCGGATTCATTGGATTAAGCAACTCGATTTGCGTCCAGGCCCGTGAACTTCTATTAAAGTAAAAGTTCGCGTTGATTCCATCACACAGATACGGCGAGAATACAATCAATTCACTAATCTTGTACCTGTTAACGTCAATCGCCATACCCCAGACATCTATCTCCCGCTCTCCTGACAGCAGTGCATTCTTAATCCTCTGGTCCAAATCAAAGAGAAGCTGAAGTTCATTATATTCTTCAAACGCCTCAACTTCGCCGCCCCGGGAAGTATCCGGATCGACTTTCTCATACTTGGATATATCTTCTAAAGGACCGGTTGGGTAAGTGACCGACACTTCGACTTCGCCAATCTCCTCCGCGCGAACTGTCAGCGGCTGCACGCATGCCAGCAGCAGAAACAGCGCCATCAATAAGCTAATCTTTCTTTTCATCTAACACTCTCCTTCTCATTCTTACCTGATGAAAATCTAAAGAATATTTTAAGCAATATGTTTTTCATTTTCAATAAAAGTCCCCCTTCTCCCAGAAATCATCCTTCTGAAAAAAGGGGGATTTCCCCAGTTTGTCCTATTGTACCTTTGGATATTCGTAATCCGTTCCGTATACTGATTAGACAAAGGGCATGTGTTAAGGCATATTCCTGAGTATACTGATTGAACTATTCAGTTCAATCAGTATATGAATAATCAGATTAATTCATAAAACGCATCATAATCATTGCGCAATGGCAACGCTGTGCATTACCCTGCGGATTGATATTTCCAGTGCTGCCTTCGCCCTGAATCAGACCGCTCGCAACCGCCCATTTCATACCTTCTTCTGCAAAGTCGCTCACATCGCCTGCATCTGCAAATTTGCTCAAATCACCTTCTGTTTCCATATCCATTTTAATGTAATCTGCATAACGGTATAACATTGTCGCCATCTGCTCACGAGTAATCATATCTGCCGCGCCAAACTCTCCATTCTCATATCCGGTAATCACTTCTGCATCTTTTGCCCAGATAGCCGCTTTTGCAAAGAAATTTCCCGGATCATCAAATTCTTCTTTGGACACATCCGGATATGCATCCGCGCTGTACTCAACGACCGGCTCGCCCTCCATACGATACAGAATGGTTGCGAACTGTGCACGTGACAATTCTACATCCGCTCCGAATTTATCCGGCTCCATTCCTGTCATAA
>CATJPU010000231.1 GCA_949742505.1 uncultured Lachnospiraceae bacterium
AGAAAAGGGAAAAACATGAAAGAATTGAGAGAAATCATTCACAATGCTGAACTTACCAAGACTCAGCAGACCATCGCAGACTTTGTCCTGGACCACTCTTCCGACGCCTGTTTTATGACTTCTACGGAAATTGCAGACCGTCTCAATGTCAGCGAATCTTCCGTTATCCGGTTCGCCCGTTCTCTCGGCTATACCGGATTTATGGATTTCCAGAAAAATCTCCGTAAAGAATATCAGGAACAAGTCCACCGCATTTCCAACGCTATTACCATACCTTCCCAGCGTATGGCGCAAATCAATAAGGTCGGCATCAGCGGGGACTATTTAAAACAACATTTCACAAATGTAATCAGCAATATTGAAGAGATGTTTTCCAACAACAGTCTCCACACCTTTGAAGATGCCGCGGATATGATTGTGAAAAGCAAGCAGAAATACATTACTGCCACCCGGGGCGACACAGCCCTTGCGGACTACGCTTCCCTCTATTTAAAACACATGGTTCCTAATGTGATTAGTACCAGTTCTGCCTGCCTGTCGCCGGTCGATCAGCTTCTCAACATCTGCGGGGAAGACTGCCTGTTGATTTTCGGTTTCCCCAGATATTCGACTCTGGACCATATCACTGTCCGCATGGCCAGGGATGCCGGAGCCAGGATTATCGTTGTAACTGACAAACCCAGCTCCCTGCTGGCACAGTACGCCTCTGTTCTGATTACCGTACCCGTAGACTCTAATAGCTTTAACAACTCCCTGGTTGCGGCGCAATTTACCACAGAGTGCCTGTTAGAAGCCGTCAGCCACCGGGTCAGAGGCATCGAAAAAAGGCTGAAGAAAATTGATGAATACTTAGACGAACTGGGAACCTACTGAATCTGCGACAGGATAGCCGGGTCCTTTATCTTCGTGTCTTCTGCAAAGAGAAGAATCTTCGACATAATCTCCGCCGTCTTAGGGTCATCGTCAATAAACGGAAGAAAAATACGTCCCCTGTGCTGGGAATGTACGGGAACCACCGACAGCATGGTATTTCCAAACTGGTGAACCACACCGCTTCCCAAATGGACGGAATACTGCCCCAGTTTGCCGTCTATCAGAGCATGACTGCCCTCCAGACGGACATTCTTAATCCGAAACAGCTGAAGGCTGCACTCTGCAATTGCCCTGCGCATCTCAATCGTTGAATGACTTGTCTCTGGGTCGACGCCGCCCGCATGGGCAACGCTGACTGCCAAATCCACATCGCGCATTACTTCGCTGTACACCACATCGGGAATATCCTTTATCTTCACCTGTTTCCCGGTTTTCCGGTCTGAGAAGACAACCCACTCCAGCGTCGGCGCCTCCACGTCGCTTGGCGTAAACCAGTCCGCCATGGCATAGATACAGGCAACGATATTCTCTTTATAATAGATTTTCTGCAGACCGTCCTCATAATCCGCCACCCAGCGGCGGCTCTTAAGCGCGCCCACTGTTTTCTGGGGCTGAATTTGATTCCCGGAAAATAACCTTGACTCTCCCTTTTCCAACTCTTCGCCTAATTTCAGATACAACTCCCGGAATATCTGTTTGAAAGGCTGTTTGATTTGATTTTCAAACAGGTATTTCTGATAGTCGTGCCAACGGCCGCTGACATACAAGTCATATGGATGCGCAACTAACAGCTTATCCTCCGGCTTTACAGGCGTGATGTTTCCCTTCTCATCAACAAGTCCGTCTATTGTCAGAAATCCCAGGCGGCCGTTTATTTCCCTCACAACCAGAAATTCCACAATCGGACGCGCCACAGGATTCTTCTGCAGTTCCAAAAGTTCCCAGACTTCAAACGGCGTTCTGTCTTCCATGGCCTGTTCCATCATCTGTTTCGTCCGGCTGTACTGCTCTTTTAGCTTCTTATTCACTTCCTGATATTTCCTGACCGTCTCATTCTTCTTATACTTCGTTGGAACGGACTTCAAGAGCCTGCCGTCCTTCCGGCATTTTAACGTGCTCTTTCCGCTCTCATCCACCGATATCATCAGCTCCAAATCATCCGCCTGCTGCCAGTCAAAATACGCGGCGGACTGCTCTACCAGTTTCCCTTCCATACGAAGTACCAGCCGGGTCACATCCGTAAATCCCGCATTTACGCTTAAATTCCTAAGGGCAATCTCCACAGCCCGGCCTTCGCTTGCCCGGCGCTGCGCTCCGAACTGTCTGCTCTCATTCTTGTATTTCTGAATGAACTGATAGCGCTCTAACAGCTCTTCCTCCCGCTCTCCTTTCTGCTCCGGAAGGGGCAGAAGGCCGGTACTCATCAGCAAGTCTTTATTGCGCTTCGCCTCGATTTCGGACTGCAGCTTCTCTTTTCCTACTTTCCCAAGAGCCGCGTCTGCATATTTTCTTGCTCTTCCATGAGCGGTTCCTGTAGAAGAATATTTCGCGGCGTCATAGAGCAGCTTGAAGTTCTTCTCACCCACATTTTCATAAGCCTCGAAAAACCAGTGGATATCAAATGCTCCGTCCTTTAATTCTTCGATGGAAAGTGGAGTATATTTTGCAATCACAGAGGTCACCTGTTCATCAAACTGCTCGCTGGTATGCGCCATAAAATAATAGCAGGTGCTTGCAAATCCGGGAAGCTTTAGATATTCTTCCACCATCGGAATCCATTGCTGCGCGTACATGGCAAGCTCCACAAGCCGTTTTTTGGTAATATCCGTTCCCTTAAGAGCCGCTTTCAAATCTGCAGCCGTCTCTTCTGGCTTCGGCATACAGACCTTTAACAGATGACTGAGAACCGACTTTCTCTCCGTATTGGAAGTATAGTAACTATATCCCCGCTGTAGAGGGTCCTTCCCCAACGCCGTCAGGATTTGTATCATATAATCAATGCCATAGAGCACATGAATCTTATGACTATACTCAGAAAACGGCGTAGCCTGCTCTCCGCGCTTCAACTCGACGCTCATTACAACCGGCGTCAATTCCTGGTATATCTCATGTGCAAACGCCATCTCCGGCATCTTATCCCTCAATTTTTCAAAATGATATTTTCCGTCCGCCGGAGTAATCTTGTTTATCCCAAAGAAACAATTCAGTCCATACACTCTCGCCTTTCTTGAAGAAACCGCCCCTTTCTGCTCCACCGTACTGACCGGCTCTAAGAGGCTCCCCAAATCTGAAAAGGTAAATACCGCTTTATAGAATAAATCCTTATCCCAGATTCCCCGGATATAACACTTCACATAGTCTGAGATTTCCAGATAACTGCGTCTCCTGTTCTGATAGGAATACTGGCGGCTCTTCTCCCGGTTCTCCTGTTCAAGATAATGCTGTCCCAGCCGGAATCTTAAGGTAAAGGCGCTTCCCCAGTCCCCTTCACCCGCATAAGACAGCCACCGGAGCATATCTGCAAATACGGGCAGTTCGGCTGTCCGCTTTGTATAAATCTCTTCCTTTCCGTCCCAGCGTTTCTCACTGACAGAAAACATGTCGTTAGAGGTATCCAGTACCGAAAGATATTTTGTCATTCCCCGCAGTGCAAAATGCGCTTTTAATTCATCCGGTACATACTGGGAGAACAGTACGGATATCACCGTCCACACCTGCTTTCCATAGGACATGCCGGGCAGGAGATTCTGGAACGGCGGCTTTTTCAGCAACCCGCTTCCGAACACCTTTTTATAAAGCTTACTGTTATATTCATAAAAATTCCTCTGTCCGCAGCATTGCCTGTAGAGCTCCAGCTCCAAGAGAAATTCCGGCGTCCTGATTTCCTTTTCATAAAATTCTTCCCACATTTCGCGAAAAGGATATGCGTCCAGGGGCTCGGCGTCTTTATCATTGTGAATATAACGGCAGGTTTTCAAATCATTTCCCAGTAATTCGTCTGCATCCCAGGCCGTCTTATAGGGCAGCGTGCGGTTCTCTTCGATTAACTTGTCCAGTTTCTTACATACCCGGATACACGCCTCTTCTCCCTTTGCAAACAGACCGGAAGCTTCATTTTCATTTATTTCGACAGGAGGCAGGACCCATGCTTTATCCACATCATATAGTCCATATCCCGGCGTATTTAAGATATCCTGCGCAGCGCTCGCCCCTCCCAGAAGCTCCTCAAGCAATACCTGTTCCTTTCCCGTTGGATTTGACAATTGCCGGAGATAGGGCACAATCTCTTCAAATCGCTCCGAATCCTCTTTCTTTAACTGCAGGCTCAAATCCAGCGCTCCCATATGGCACTCCTCTGATTTTTCCGCCAGCAGTCTGGCAATGCAGGCGGCAAGATTTTTCTGATTCTGTTTCCTCAGAAGCGTCAAAACTCCCTTGCGCCCTTTTTTGTATTTCAGATTCTTTTCTATCTCTCTATAATCGTCGTCCGTCAGCTTCATATCCTCCGTCAGATGATATGCTTCCTCGCTGGTATACTCTTCCGGATTATGCAGAAGCTCAAACAACACCTTCTTCCTAACCTCTGAAACCGGGCGATACAGAAGAAGCCTTGCCGCAGCCGCCCTGGACGCGCCGTAATAAGAGTAGCCGCACCCCTGCCCAATCAACGGTATCAGCTCTGCCGCTTCATCTAACAGTTCTTCTTCCTGCAGCATCCACGCAATCAGACACATCCGCGCCGCAATGTCCGACTGACTCATGACTACCTGGTGCCAGGGGAAAATACAGGGCGAAAGTTTCAGTCCTTTCTTCGGAATCCGTTCCAGTATTTCCTTCAAAGCCTGATAACACGCCTTAGCCTCTGCCCTGTCCACAAACATCTCTTCCGGCCTCATCTTCTTCGGTTTGACAACCTTGCTTCCGCGAAATGAATAAATACTGTTGTCTTCTTCTTTGACAAGCCGGTAAAAATGTGAATTTACAGACTCCATAAATCCCGGCAAAAAGCAGGCTGCAAGCTCCAAATCCTCTGACCAGTGCAGAATGATATCCTTCGACGCCTGCATTCTAAGCCTCTCATCCTGAATGGAACGGTTAAAATAAGAAGCCGTCATCTTCTGATGCTTCGTCCCATGCACAATCAAATCCTGTACCGCTCTTACCGCATCAGACGCATCGTAGAAACCTTTCGCCCAGAGTGCGCAGCTAATCGCAACGGAATCCTCCGTCTTAAGCTGTTCCTCACAGAAATCCGAATCCCGAAGGCAGCGCCCCATCAGGGAGAATAATTTCTCCGTAAGGCGGTCCACACTCTTATCGTCAAAGATGCCAATCCATGTGGCCGCAGCCCTCTTTACGGAAGAATACCGAATCAGATGATTCTCCTCAATCACCGCGAACAGATGCAGAAAAGCCTCCGGCCTCCCTGCGTCCATGGTCTCGCAGACTGCCTGTCTTGCTCCTTCCTGAAGCCTTGCCGCCAGAAGAAATCTGCCAAGAACATCGTACAATTCTTCGTTTCTGCACATCACGATTCCGCGAATCAGCTCATGACTGAGCATAACCGTATTGCCTTCTCCGAGAAGAATGTCTTTTACCGCCTGAATCGTTTTCTCACAACCCCTGTCAATCTGAGCCGCTAACATCTCCGCATAGGCGAACTGCTCGTTTCTGGCATGGTCGTAAATTTCCGGCGTTGTATTACCTGTCAGAATATCCGCCAGTTCAGCGCCGTAAAATTCCAGTCTCGCATAAGCCCGCAAAAGCTTAACGCTCTGTTCCGCAAAAGGCGCGTAGCTTCCGGAGCGCAGACTTCTCCTGTACCAGCCCGCCGTCATCTGATACTGATTCATCTGGTCTAATGCAAAATAGAATTCCTCCCGCTTCAACTCCGGCACGCAAATCTTTACCAGGCCTTTGAATTTGCTTTGATACAAACTGCTCAGAGTACTATAACTGCCGGCTGACAGAAGCTTCCTTATCAGGTCGCAGGCGTCCCGGGGAACCGTATAGCTGTAGACTTCCGGCAGCATCTCCCGCTCAGTCTTAGAAAGATGTTTCCCCTTTTCCTGAAATTCATTTACCCAGGTTTCGCTTAATTTTTTTCTCGTCTGATATGTAAATTCCGCCATGATTTCTCCCTTTCCATTAATAATAAGACCCGGCCAGCATGGTAAGCCGGATGAAAGTAAATACCAGATTCTCCTTCCAGGAAATCCTCTCCTCAAGTCCTGTCAGCTCGTCCTCCCCAGCAAACACGCGATAAATTCCATCCTCAAAACACTGGATAGAATTCTCGCATGCTTTCTGCAAATCGGCTTCCCCGCCTTCATGAACTCCAAAAGATATCTTTCCCCTTGCGGCCTGACTTGTTATCTCTTCTCTGGTCAGGAAGGGAAGAAGCTGTCCTTCGTCCCTTCTTGCATTGTAATCCCTTACGCCAAGCTCCGTAAGGCCACTCAGCAATTCCCGTAACGTCTCCGGTCTCCTGTCCAAATCAAAAGCGACAGCGGGCGCTTCCCGATTCATCTTTTTGCCCGGCTTTTTCATTCTCACATAAATTGTGTAGGACATCGTTGTTCTCCCTCCCATTCGTTCTGTTTATCGCTATCCCATGATTAATCCGGTAAAATATATTTACCGCTTCTTCCCCACTAGAGCGTGTTTGAAAATTCATTCCTACAATCTGCCGCCCCACTTCGCCCCAGATTTTACGCTGAATTTGGTTAATGTAGCCCACTACACCTCCCAAATCCAGCATAAAATCTGATGCAAATTGGGACGGCATCTTGCAGAAAGCAATTTTCAAACACGCTCTAGTCACATTATAGCCATTCTCTTCAATTTCGCCAATATATCTGACAAAAAAAGAAAAAGTTACTGTTCCTTCCGTTCACAGGGAGGCCGGTAAACAGTGGGTTGAATTAGGCGAATATCTCTTAGCAGACAATTCAGGAGTGTCCTTAATGGAGGCAAAATAGCGACTTATGGAAAATTAGGCGTGAAGGCATTCCTGAGCGGCTTAGTTTCCGTTAGTCGGTAGTTTGCCGGAATGTTACTCCGTCTGCTAAGAGATATTCGCCTAATTCAACCCGCGTCCTCCATAAGACGTGTGAACAACAACAAACAAAATACCCCCAGAGAATCACTGAATAATCAATCATTCTCTGAGGGTATCCTTATAGCAGGACGACGTAACTGCCCTGTTCCGTATTCTCTATCATTGTTTATGCCTCGTCTATCGCCTTCCCGATATCATGCCGCATATATTTATTCTCAAACTGCACCCACTCAGTTGCGGCATAGGCGTTGGCTCTTGCCTCTTTCAAGTCGGCTCCCTTGGCCGTAATGCCAAGCACCCGTCCTCCGCTTGTTACAAACTGCTCCCCGTCAAGCTTCGTTCCCGCATGGAAACAGTAATAACCTTCCTGTTTATCAAACTCCTCCAGCCCATAAATCGGAATCCCCTTCTCATAAGCCACCGGATAACCTTCGCTTGCCAGCACGACACAGACCGCCGCATTATCCTCGAACTGCAAATCCACCTGGTCCAGCGTACCGTCGATACAAGCTTCCGCAACCTCAATCAAATCGTTCTTCATCCGCGGCAATACCACCTGTGCTTCCGGGTCTCCAAACCTAGCGTTGTATTCTAACACCTTCGGTCCCTCCTCTGTCAGCATCAGACCAAAGAAGATCACTCCCTTAAAGGCTCTTCCCTCCGCCTTCATCGCATCCACCGTAGGCTGATAGATGTATTTCTTACAAAACTCATCCACTTCCTTCGTATAGAAAGGACTCGGAGAGAAAGTCCCCATCCCGCCGGTGTTCAGACCGGTATCTCCGTCCCCGGCCCGCTTATGGTCCTGCGCGGAAGTCATAGTCTTGATGGTCGTTCCGTCTACAAAAGATAATACGGACACCTCACGTCCAGTCATAAATTCTTCAATCACCATCTCATTCCCGGCGGAGCCGAATTTCTTATCCATCATAATGGTTTTCACACCGTCTTTCGCCTCTTCCAGATTATTGCAGATTAACACGCCTTTTCCAAGGGCCAAGCCGTCCGCCTTCAGAACAATAGGGAATTTTGCCGTTTCCAGATATTCAAGCGCTTCCTTCGCATCTGTAAAGTTCTCATATGCCGCCGTAGGAATGTGATATTTCTTCATCAAATCCTTGGAAAATGCCTTGGAACCTTCCAGAATCGCCGCATTCTTCCTGGGGCCAAAGGCGCGGATGCCTGCTGCCTCCAGTTCATCTACCAGTCCGCCTACCAGCGGATCGTCCATACCTACGATTACAAGGTCAATTTCCTTCTCCTTTGCAAACACTGTGATTTTATCAAACTCCATAGCGCCAATCGGCGCGCACTCCGCAACCTGTGCAATTCCTGCATTCCCCGGCACACAGTACAGCTTATCTGTCTTCTTGCTCTTGGCCGCGCAAGAACAGATTACATGCTCCCTGCCGCCGCTTCCAACTACCAGTATATTCATCTTCGCTTCCTCCTTCCAATCTCAGAGTACTTCCATATCCTCAAACTTTTTATCAGTCTAACTATACAGATCTCTACAATCAGCGGTGAACGTCACGCAAATTATTCTTCTATAATCGCTCTTCCATCTGTCACACATACTTTGCCATGGGCAATCAAATCAATAGCTTTCGGCAGAATCTTCCACTCAGCCTGTTCCATGACCCGCTTCTGCAAAATCTCCGGCGTATCTTTCGCCTGAACTTCCACCGCCCTTTGCAGGATTATCGGCCCGGTATCGGTTCCCTCGTCTACAAAATGCACCGTAGCGCCAACCACTTTCACACCTCTGTCAAGAGCCGCCTCGTGCACCTTCAGCCCATAATAGCCTGTCCCGCAGAAAGAGGGGATTAAAGACGGATGAATATTAATAATCCTGTTCCTATATTCGGCAATCATTTCCGGGGGAATCACCACGAGAAATCCGGCCAGCACAATCAAGTCCGGCTCATAAGACTGCACCGCCTTCAGAAATTCAGCGTTAAATTCTTCTCTCGTTCCGAAATTCTTCGGAGAAATACATTGTCCCGGAATCCCAGCCGCCTTTGCCCGCTCCAGCGCATAGGCCTTCGGATTGTTACTGATTACTCCTACAACCTGGGCATCCGTAATTCTTCCATCCGTAATAGAATCTAAGATTGCCTGCAGATTCGTTCCTCCGCCGGATACCAGTACCAGTACATTTAGCATAGTGTTACTCCTTTTTCTCCTGCCTCAATGCGCCCGATGACATAGGGCGTATCCCCTGCCGCTCTCACAGCCTCCATCGTCTTATCTGCATCCCCGGCGTCTACCGCTATGATCATTCCAATTCCCATATTGAAGGTATTGTACATCATCTGCTCTGCGATGTCACCCTTCTTTGCTAACAGCTTAAAAATCGGCGGAACCGGATAACTATCTTTCTCAATAACCGCACGAACCCCGTCTTTCAGCATCCGGGGAACATTCTCATAGAAACCGCCTCCGGTAATATGACTGCAGGCATTCACCGTCACACCTGCATTCTTAACGCTCTTCAATGCCTTCACATAAATTCTGGTCGGCGCAAGCAGCGCCTCTCCCAGCGTCTTTCCCAGCTCCTCATAGTACGTATTCAAAGATTCCTCTGTCATCTCAAATACCTTGCGGACCAGGGAGAATCCATTACTATGTACGCCGGTAGAAGCCATCCCGATTAATACGTCGCCATCCTTAAGATATTCTCCGGTAATCAATTCTTTTTTCTCACACACTCCCACTGCAAATCCTGCAAGATCGTAATCGTCCTCCGGCATCAGTCCCGGATGCTCCGCGGTTTCCCCGCCGACCAGAGCAGCTTCTGCCTGCACGCACCCTTCCGCCACGCCGCTTACGATGCTGGCAATCTTTTCCGGATAATTCTTGCCGCAGGCAATATAATCCAGGAAAAATAACGGCTCGCCGCCCGCGCATGCAATGTCGTTCACACACATTGCTACCGCGTCAATCCCGATGGTATCATGCTTATCCATAATAAAGGCAAGCTTTACTTTGGTTCCGCATCCGTCTGTACCTGAGAGCAGAACCGGCTCCTCCATCTCTTTAATCTTCGCTAAGGAAAATGCGCCGGAGAATCCGCCTAATCCTCCTAACACCTCTGCCCGCATTGTCCGCTTTACATGTTCCTTCATAAGTTCTACTGATTTGTAACCAGCCTCTATATCAACGCCTGCTTTCTTATAATCCATACCCGTCTCCTTCCCAGCAATCTCCATCCATATGCGTCCGCTTACTTCTGCTCCATATAAGCCTGACGCCCTAACTCCTTAAGCTTCGCATCTTTGCCCTGAACCGTCTCTTTCATTTCCTTCGTATAGGCTTTCAGTCTCTCTAAAATCTCCGGCTCGGATATGGCCAGGATTCTCGCCGCAAGAATTGCCGCGTTCATTCCTCCGTCAATAGCAACCGTCGCCACCGGTATTCCGGGCGGCATCTGCACAATTGAATAGAGCGCATCCTGTCCCTCCAGATTCTTCCCGGACATGGGCACCCCAATCACCGGCATTGGGAAAATCGCCGCGCACATCCCCGGAAGATGCGCCGCCATTCCTGCGCCTGCAATAATGACTTTGAATCCCTTCTCCTCCGCAAAGCCTGCATATTCAAAGAACACATCCGGCTCCCGGTGAGCCGATATAATTGTCATATCATACTCAATTCCAAGCTTATCCAGCATATCAGCCGCCTTACTCATAACCTTTAAGTCAGAGTCGCTTCCCATTACAATTCCTACTTTTGGCATAATCTCCATCCTTTCTGTCTTCCATACCCCATTATGGCCATCCGGCCTTTACACAAGGTATCATAGCACAGAAAACAGTACTTCTTCAATGCATTTACCCCAGTTACATATTAGATAAATTAATGATTAGTTATTTTCCTGATATTTATCCAGCGGTTCATTCAGAATCTCTGTTCCGGGCAGCACGAACCTTCCGTCTTCAATCAGCGAAATTCTCCTTCCGTCCCTTTGAATTACCTGAATGCTCCCCAATTCTTCATAGGGAATTGTAATATCCGTATGGCAATTCACATATGCCTTCCCTACATCCTCTTTCCGCTGAATGGATACGGAATTATCTTTTGCAATAATTTCCTTGCCGTTCGGGTTATATACCCGAATCTCCTCGCTCCAGCTATAACAGGTATCTCCCACCGCAAAATGCGGTCCCGTCTTCTCCGCAATCAGAATCGGAAGCTTGTCCTCAATCCCAAATTTGCGGGCTGTTACATAGGCAGTAGTATTCGTCCCTATGGCAAATTCGCCAAGGGGCAGCGTTTTATGATTATGCAGGATATTATCTGAAACATACTTTCTGCAATCTTCCTTTTTCTGGAAATTCCCACAGTTATAGTCAGCAACCATTCCATCCTCAAAATCAATTTCCAAGTCTAAATACTGCAGTCCGCCCAAATATACCTTCGTCACATGAAGCTTGCCGCTGGTCCCTTCCAGTACAGGCGTCGTAAATACCTCTCCCACCGGAATATTCACATCCGCCACGCAATTTTCAAAAATCGTCTCCTTCTCCGGATTCCGAAGCTCATGAAGCTTCACCGTCAAATCCGTCCTATTCTCACCTCTCCCTGTAATATGCACTGCCTCGCCCGCATCTAACACGTCAATCAGCGTCTGCTGCACGCTGCCGTATGCTTCCGAATCCAGCGTATTAATCCGAATGATTTCATCAAAAATCTCTTCATAATCGGGACCGATTTCCGGAATCGGATAAGAAACGATGGTAAAGCTCCTCTCTTCTCCCTTCATATACTCGTTCATCATCTGACCAGACTTGCTGGTAAATGACAGAAGCGCCTCCTCCTGCTTTTTGCTCAGATGTATCGCTTCTTCCTTTACCTGCGGAGTAAAGGGCCGCTCGCCAAATACTTCCACTACGGCAGGACCGGCAAAGCCGGCGGCAAGTTCTTTATTGGCCTCATACGCATGGCGCATAACTTCTAACTTCCGCTCGGCAAAACGTTTATTAAATATAAGCCCCTGGTCATCCCTGTGGTCATACTCATATTGAGGGTTGGGCGTTCCCCCAAAATACCCTGTCTTTGCCTGTCTGTTCCTTGTAAGGACGCTGGATCCCGTCCGGTAAATGACTGGCTTCAGCCCCAATTTTTCAAAATTACCAATAGCCCGCCTGATGACAGGCTCAAATCCTAACACATAGCGGATATTAACTACTGATTTCTTTGATAAATCCTTTCCGGTATTCACAAATCCAATCCGGTAGCCTTCCGTATACACGTCCGCCATCTTCTGTATCACTGCCGCGTCAAGTTCCCGCAAATGTTTTGCCGTACGAAGTTCACTCTCGCTGATATACTCCCCAAACCGGTACAAATATCTCAAATCTGCCAAATCTGCCGTCCGAATAATCCTCGCCGCAAAATCCATTCCCGGATCAATCTGCTCCAAAACCCTGTCTGCAACAAACACATCGCAGTAATCGCTGGCATACCAGTAAACAATATCCTTCAGCTCCCGGAGCATGCCTTTGTCATCCGACGGAACATCTTCTCCAGCCATACCGAGACATGTCTCAAAGCAATTATATATCTCTATAAAAAGTTCCATCAGAATTGTAAAATATTCTTTTTTCCTCTCAAATATATAAGGAATCCCACCCCGAAGCTCCGCATAAAGGAAACTTAAAATCTGTCCGTTCTCCTTCCCAAGCGTTTTCACCGCATATGCAGGATTGCCATAACTTGTCTCATAATTCTCCGGCAGAATATCTTCGTAGAGCTTATGATTCCATGCCTTTAATTCTTCCATGGAACGTTTCTCGTAATCTCCCTTTTCCATCTCCTCATCCAAAGAAAGAAGCATTAGAAGAAACTCCGACATCTCCTGAAAATACATATGGAAGGGAAGCCTTACCGACTCCTCTTCCGGTATCTGTCTGATTCTTTCTGCTGCCAGTTCATATCGTTCTGCCATCATCTAAAAAAACCCCCTTATATATGTTGCAATAAATATAAGCAGAAGCGCTGCATTACAGGCAATGCCGCTTTTACAGGACACATAATTCTTTTCCCGCTCCTTAAAACCCTTAATTCCCTGCTCTATCCCAATGGCCGTCATAGCAAGAACCATAAGGCCCGTAAGGCCCACGAATATCGTAACTTCTCCCCTGCTTATGTACGAAACTGAAAATATCAGCATCATCAAAAACGCCGACGTAAACGCCAGTCCACTGGAAATCATTCCCCGTTTTGAATGCTTTAGCTTCACCTGACCATGCTTATAATAGCGCCGTCTCTGTCTCTCTTTCTCCCTCTTTCGTCTCTCACGCGCCTTAGCTCTCTCCTCAGCCTTTTCTTTTTGATTTCTTATGAACCCCATAATTTCTCCTTATCGCCGCGCATATCATAAACGCAATGTAACCCAGCGCCCCTCCCAGCGTATTCAACATCATATCATCTACGTCAAAGCTTCCCACCTTCGCAAGAAGCTGGAACGTCTCTACACACAGGCTCAATGCAAAGCTGTAAAATATAGCCGAAAAAAAGCTTCTGTATTTATATTTGCTCGCCATGGGCAGGAAAAAGCCAAAAGGCACAAAAATCAGCACATTTCCAAACAAATTGGTAAATACCGCATACCATCCAAGCTGCTCCCTATATATCCAGAACCTTTTGATCTCCTTAAATAACACCAGATTATACCGGTATTCCCGCATCGCCCCTCTTCCGTACCATTCCGAAAAAAGCAGGAAATAAATAATAAAACTAATATAAAGTACAAATAATACCTTACCTAAAAAACGCAGTCCATTCCCTCTCTTATTCATACTAGAACATCAGGCCCTCTTTATTCTTCAGCAGACGTCCTCCGCAGACAACTGCAATCACTCCCGTCGTAATACCGGTCACAATCATCACAACTCCGATTGCAATACTGGCAGCCCCGGTAATCCCCATTGTCTTAAACGCTTTCTCATTCATTGTTCATTCCCTCCTGTCATCTTCTATAAAACCAGCCTTTTTTCTTACCTTTTCTGAATCCCATACTCTTCATAATATGCGTCAATTGCTGATTTTAATGTATCGTTAATCACAATTTTCCCCTGACGTTCCCGGTTATGCAAATACTCAACTACCTCTTCCATCGTAACAATGGCGCCGGTCTCAAATCCGTATAACTCCTTAATCTCATCCAAAGCGCACATCTCCCCGCCTTTGCCTACTTCCATACGGTTCAGGGATACCATCAGCCCCTTGATCTCCACGTTGCCCTGAGCCTTAAGAATCGGAAACGTCTCTTCAATCGACTTGCCGGAGGTTGTCACATCCTCAATCATTACCACCCGGTCGCCATCCCTCAAACTGCTGCCAAGAAGGATTCCCGCATCCCCATGGTCCTTTGCTTCCTTCCTGTTCGAGCAGTAGCGGATATCCTTCCCGTACAGACTGCTAATCGCCATTGTCGTTGCTACGGCAAGGGGAATTCCCTTGTAGGCCGGCCCAAACAGCACGTCAAATTCTAATCCATACATATCATGAATTGCTCTCGCATAATATTCTCCCAGCCTCCTAAGCTGGGTTCCGGTCACATAGGCCCCCGCGTTCATAAAAAAAGGAGATTTTCTTCCGCTTTTCAATGTAAAATCTCCGAACTTCAACACATTGCTCTCTACCATAAATTCAATAAATTCCTGTTTATATCGTTCCATATTATCTGTATCCTCCATCTATAAGGGCTGCGCCCTTATCACTGCCCCTCATGCCCTGTTATACCTCTCATCCAGCGCACCCTTTTCAATCTCCTGCATCCTCTCAAACAGGACATCTGTAACATACAATTCTTCTCAATTCTATCATATCTCCCGCATAATTTCAATTCAGGAATTTTGACCGGAATCAAATAAAAAACCCATACAAACACAATATTTGTATGAACTTCTAATATTTTCTCCTCCGTCACGAAACTACGATTTTTTCAAACGCAACATCTCCCTGGATATATCCATAATCTTCAAGTTTTATTTCCCTGAATCCGAACTTTTTGTAAATATGAACCGCTGCCTTTAATCACTGTTAGAAACAATAAACAGTCTCTTTGTCCCATGTTTTGCCGCCCGCTTCATGGACGCTTCAAATACCGCGCTTCCGGCAGCATGTGCGCAAACCTGCCTGAACTGTTACAACCTATACCTCTGACGTGTTAGTCATATAATGCTTTTCAAGCAAATAAAATCATCAACCGGTAATCCGGCTGATGATTTTAAATAACCTGTGAACAGCATCTCTATTTCTTCTTTACCTGACAACAAATTTCAGTGATAAATTCTTCCGGGTTCTGAGTCTCATGAGGCCCCACGTGATAAATGTCCATCATCGGTCCACAGAACTCATAGCCATTCGCCTCCGTCCATGATGCAAGAGATGCATACGATTCCGGAAACTGCTTGTAAGAACCTCTAAACGTAATACTGACCACATTCGTTTCAGGCTGAACCTTAAACCGTACATGTTCTGTATCAGCATACGTTCCTTTTACGCTAACCTGTACCTCAACATCCACATCAGCCTCTTTATATTCTTCGTCATGAAGAAACGCGCTGACATAAGGCGGCTCTGCCATCTTCATATTCATAGGCGCCGTTTCCTGAAACAGAACATCCCACAATCTTCCTTCCTCTTCATATGCAGGTATCACCTGACGGACGCTTGCCACCTGCCTTTCCGGCAATGTTTTTAAAACAACATCATAATTCATAGTACCATCCTTTCTCAGCCATTCCATAGCTGTTTCCAGAGAGCGTAACCGTCTTGCCGTCTGCTCTAAAAGAGCTTCAAGCTCTGCATGCCGACCCCTAAGATATTGTTCCAATGCTTCTTTATCATCATAGCATGCAAGGGCTTCGCGAATCAGCGAAAGACCGAATCCCATATCTCTCAGCACATGAATCCTTGCCATAATAAGCAACTGTTCCTCACTGTAATACCGGTATCCGCTGACATCATCTACCTTAATCGGTTTCAGCAGGTTAATTTTGTCATAATGGCGCAGCATTCGGATACTGACTCTGGATAATTTTGAAAAATCTCCTATTTTCAACATTTACATTACCTCCGGAGTGTTCTTTCTCTGAGCTCATAACTATCTTACCGCCTGCCACAGTGTAAGAGTCAATCACTTTTTGCATTTTTCTTTAATACCCGCATCCCCCAATTACTTCTTTTTTCTTCAGATTATGCGCTCTGAACTGTTCTGCATGGTTTACTCTTTGTTCTCTTTCCAACCCCTCTGAACAACCCGATTGCCTAAATACCCGCAAAGTACCCCTAAAAAAGCTCCGGCAAGCACATCCGTCGGATAATGTACATACAGGTACAGCCTTGAAAAGGCCATCAGAACCGCCAGAACAAGCGCCGGTTTCCAAAGATATCTCTCCCCTCCGAAATATAAAGCGGACATTGCCGCGAAGGACGCCGCCGTATGGCCGGAAGGAAACGAATAATCATCTGGCTTTTGTATCAGCAGCTCTACCACCGGATTCCGGTCGTACGGGCGCATCCTCGCCACTGCGTTCTTAATAATTCCGTTACAGAGAATCACATCAAGAATAAGCGCCGCTGCCATCACCGCTCCTGTCTTCCTTGTCTTCGGAATCATCAGCAAAACAATAGCCAGCAGTATCCATACCGCCCCGGCATTTCCCAAAGAGGTGATAACTGACATCAGTAAGTCTCCCACCGGACTGTGAAGATTTTGTATCCAGTCCAAAATTTGTATTTCAACTCCCATCTCATACTCCTTAATCCATTCATTTATCACATTATACGTGATATATAGGAATAATCCAAGTATCAAATAAAGCAATTCATAATTGTCAGAATATTTTGTATTGTATAAACTTTTTAAATATTTATTTCTATTTTGAATATTTGTTTTCTATTTTCTTTTAAAATATTTAAAATTATTTTGATTTTTCTATTGACAAATACGGAATAATGCGATATTATAATATCAACAAAAGAAAAGGAGGACAGACCACCAAAAACTTAAATCAAAAACAAAATTTAAAGAAAAGAGGTATAGTCCAATGTACTAAGAATTTTTAAATCGAATCGTCTATCTTAACAGTAAAAAAGTAAAGTCCAATGTGCTGACACATTATAATCGAATATAAATCGAGAGAATCATTTACGAATACTATGAAGAATAGTTTAAGATAGATAAGAAGAGAATAAAGGAGGATAGTCCAATGGATGGAATAGTTTAAAATCCGCTGTGTTGAATG
>CATJPU010000232.1 GCA_949742505.1 uncultured Lachnospiraceae bacterium
CATCAAACACAAAAATTTATTTTCTCCGATATTACTAACATTAAAGACTTCTCAAAGTACGAATTAACATATAGGTTCAGCGGAAGGCTGAATAGTTACAAAATATATATTGTGCTTTTTCAACAAAGGATATATGATAAATGTTGCGTTGAGAAAGAATGTCAGAAAGGTAGATTATATGGACAAGTATGATTTGATTGCATTAGATATGGACGGGACGCTTTTGACAAGTGAACAGATTATTTCGGAGTATACAAAGTCGGCGATTGACAGGGCTGTACTGAGTGGTAAAATGGTTGTTCTGGCAACCGGGCGGGCTCCTTCCGAGTTACTTGATTATGAGGAAGAACTGAAGAATATTCGTTATTATATCTGTGAAAACGGCGCGCTGCTCTATGATTCCTGGGAGAAGAGAACAGTTTATTCTCAGTCAATCCCGGAGGATATGACAGACGAGCTTATGAGAATAGCAGAGGCCCGTGATGTTATGCTTTATGTTGTGAGTAATGGGCGGCATATGTGCACGTATAAGGATGCACTTCGGATGGAGTATTTTCAGGTTGGTCAGTATCAGGATTTGGCGTTAAGGACCGCCGTTCTTCACGATGATGTGATTGCAAGCTATCACAGGGAAGCATTTCCGATAGAAAAGCTGAATTTCTTTTCTGTATCGAAGGAGAGCAGGGAGGAGCTGAAGAAGATTTTGGAAAAGCTGTCTTTGACAGTTGTGTATGCAGAGGAGACTTCACTGGAGGTTTCGCCGCCGCACATGTCTAAGGCTGTAGGACTTCAGGAGGTTTGCAATCATTTGTCGATACCTGTCAGCAGGACAATCGCAGTAGGGGATTCGGATAATGATGCGGAAATGTTAAAAATGGCGGGTTTATCGGCGGCTATGGGAAATGCGCGGCCGTATATTAAAGAATTGTGCGATGTGGTAGTTGCAGACAATAATCATGACGGATGCGCGGAAGCCATTGAAAGATATCTAATGAGAGGTGTCTGAAAAATTTAAAGGGCTGTTGCAAAATAAATCAGCAATTTTGCAACGGTCCCTTTTAATGTATATTATTATAATTTACGTCCCAGCATCTCTGGATTTGTCGAATATTTTAGTGCGGTGTCTTTGGTAATTCGTCCCTGTTTATACAGATTCAATAGGCTTCCGTCCATGGATATCATATCATCCTTCATGGAGGAATAGATAATACCGTCAATCTGATGCACCTTGTTATCCCGTATCATATTGCGAATGGCGGGTGTTACGGTCATTATTTCTAAAGCGGGGGTAACCTTGCCGTCTACTGTAGGCACAAGCTGTTGGGATACCACTGCGGTTAAAGCCATGGATAACTGTGCGCCAATTTGCTGCTGCTGATTGGCCGGAAATACGTCGATAATTCGGTCTATGGTATTGGCAGCGCCAATGGTATGAAGGGTGGATAGCAGAAGATGTCCGGTTTCAGCTGCCGTCATGGCAATATTAATTGTCTCATAATCACGCATTTCTCCAAGCAGGATAACGTCCGGACTCTGGCGGAGCGCAGCGCGCAGAGCGGTCACGTAATTTTCGGTATCTACGTTGATTTCCCGCTGACTTACAATACTTTTATTATGACGGTGAAGGTACTCCAACGGATCTTCCAGCGTAATAATGTGTTTGTGCTGGGTCTTATTAATCTGGTTAATGATACAGGCGAGAGTAGTGGATTTACCGCTTCCGGCAGGGCCGGTAACCAGAATCATGCCTTTGCCGTTATCCCCCAGATGTATAATATGCTCTGGTAACCCCAATTCATTAAAATCCGGAAGATCAAAAGTAATTACCCGGATGACTGCGGACAAAGCACCTCTCTGCATATATGCGCTGACACGAAATCTGGAGAGCCCCGCAATGGCAAATGAAAAATCATCGTCTCCGGAACGGTTTAGGATTTCTAAATCGCGCTGGTCGGCATTTTCGTAGATTGCAGTTACAATTTCTTTTGTATCTGAGGGAAAGAGCTTTGTATCGTTAATCTGGCATATTACTCCATTTTTACGGAAGGTAACGGGAAGGCCGGCGACGATGAATATATCGGAAGCCTTTTCCGTTATTGCCTGCTCTAAAATCTTAATTAATTCCATACTATTCTATACTCCTTTTTTATTCTGGTATTAGTATCGGCGAAATGGCGTACTGAGTGCCTTTTTAGTCTGACCTGGGAATGCAGAGCATTCTTTATTGAATGACTGGCATAAGATTTAAAGTATCGTCATTTTCCCAGGTATCGGTAGAAATTATTTGCCATTTTTGAATCTCATAATAGGTTTCGTTCGCAGTAAAATCGGTAACGATAAGTTCCACGTCAAGCATCTGTTCTTTTTCTAAGAGAACCTGGTAAGATATGGTTAGGTTTTTATCCGCTTTTTTACAGGAAATAGGAATATCATCAATCTGTATGCCGTCAAGAGCCTTAATAACTGCGGCGGAATAAGGCGATGCAATAAAATCTTTTGAGGAGCCGGATAAACGGCTTTTCTGGTTTGCTGCAGCTATCTCGGCCAGAGTACTGTCAATTTTGTCTAAAATGACTTCAGCTTTAGAGGAAGCTTCGTAGTATTCTCCCTTGTGGTTTGCCAGTCTTTCACTGAGTGAATAGTCGCTCTTGGCGCTGGAAAGAGATAGAATGGCAAATGTGGCCAGACATAGAATTACGAACACAATCAAAAGCGATGAGGAACCGATGTTTACAAAAGAAGACTGTTCTTTATTCTTTTTCATAATCTGTCCTCCTGGCTATATGATGTCTGGTCTGAAGTTCATAT
The DNA here is from genome assembly GCA_949742505.1 of uncultured Lachnospiraceae bacterium. GTDB lineage: Bacteria > Bacillota > Clostridia > Lachnospirales > Lachnospiraceae > Claveliimonas. The sequence continues at coordinate 2,809 of CATJPU010000232.1, forward strand.
ATAACTGCATCGTCGATGGTTTCTGTATCTTGGGAGCCGTCTGCAGAGGTCACTTTCATATCAGTGGAAATCATCAGCTCTTCCCTGGCAAAATGAATGGTAAGTATATACGCGGCATCCTGGCTGATACAGTCTTGAAAGTCTTTATCAAAATATATCCGGACGTCTGCATCGGACTCGGCAAGGGATGAGAGACTGCTTTTCGGGTAAGTTCCGTTGGGATATAATCTCATCAGCATATTCAGACTGCTGTCAATTCCGTCTGAGGCGTCTATCAGCTCCGCCGTACTGGTGCATTCGTTGACTGCATGGTTCAGCGCATTGGACTTGGCGCTAAGCAGATGCGATTTGACAAAGAACTGGATGCAGACAGCGCTGGCAGCGGAAAAGAAAAATATTGCGATAATCAGTTCCATCAGGAATAAACTGGAGGAACTGGCTCTGTTTCTACGTGTCATAAAGAAATAATTTCCTTTCTTTGAAAAATTAAATAGAAGTTACGCGTTCTTACCGGCTTCTAACGCCAATCATTGTGGAGGCCTGCTGATTATTCTGGTCCGTACAGGAAAATTTGAAAAGATTGTCGGAGATCTCTTCCATAGAGAAATCCTGAATTTCCAGAATTGTCTGTCCGGAAGAGGCTTTCATGCCGGAGGCACCGCTGGTAAACAGTTCTTTTAGTTCATTATCGCAGGCATAAATATAAGTGTAATAAGTTATGTCTTCAAGCTTTTGTTCCATAACAAGAGCTTCGTATCCGTCAAAATGTCCAAGATATACGGCTCCGTCCAAATCGTTCTGATGAATTTTTTCGCTGATGTAAGACAGGCTGGTTCTTGACGTATAGTTTAGAGAAGAATGTTCCGTTGTCGACTGATAAATTCTGGCGGCCAGGAGAATTACAATCAGCGCCGACAGAGCAAAAACAAAAAACAGCGCCACAGAAAAGAGGAAATCTATCATATGTTTACGTTGTGTGTGAAAACGCATTATTTCTTTCCCTCCCTTTCTATAATGGTAATATCCGGCAGAATATTGGAACCGGATATATGGTAGTCTACAAAGAACAGTTCTTCATCATAAATCAGGCCGTAATTATTTTTTAAATAATCAAGGCTTTCCGGATACGTTCCTTCAATTGTGTAGCAATATGTAACATTGCGCATAATTGCGTTCTCAAGGCTCTCCTTCTGACGCTGCCTTGTACTGTCAGACAGCGAAGAGATTCCCTGCACAAACAGGAAGAGAATCAACACAAACACGCATACAGAGAAGAGAATCTTCGGTGGATGGTGCGACTGTTTTTGGTATTCAAAGCGACTCATAGTTTAAACTCCTTTTGCCTATATGCTGGACATAATTCCCATAAGCGGCAGCATGACCGACAAAAGAATTACGCCGACAATCAAAGATAACAGAATGACCAGCGTGGGTTCTAATACGGCAAGGATATTGTTCATTCGATTATCAATATCTTCCTGATAGAGCGAAGCTACCTGTTCCATAACCTGATCCATCGTACCGGTTTTAGAGCCGATGGAGACCATGCGCGCATATACGCCGGTAAACATGCCGGAAGTAAATAAAGCTTGTGAAAGGTCGTTGCCTTCGTTAATCTGGCCTTTGCATGCGTCAATTTTCTTCTGGAATACCGGATCGTCGTTCAGAGAATTGACAAGTTCCATACTCCGGTCCGGATTGAGTCCGCTGCTTAAGGTAAGGGCCATACCGCTTGCGAATCGGCAGACAGCGATTTCTTCATAAACAGCTCTGGTAAATTTCAGCTTATAGGCAATCTTTCGAAACATACTGCGGCCAGAGTCGGTACGCGTTCCGTAAAGTATCAGAACTGCAATAATTACAAGAAGAATGACAAATGCGAGAGAATAATGGTTAATTGTATTGCCCACGTTCATGAGCATTCTGGAGAATCCCGTCATCTCTGTTCCAAGCTGGATAAATACCTGATTGAAGATAGGCATAACTTTTACCAGAAGAACTACGACAACCACAGCCATCATTCCGGTCATAATCATAGGATATGTAATGGAATTGCGGATACTCTTGCTGATCGTCTCCTCGCGCTCATAGTGATTCTGCAGCGCCTGCATCACTTCGTCAAGGGTACCGGTTTCCTCTCCAATCTCAACCATATGAAGCATATAGGACGGATAGAGTTTGACGGAGTCCAGGGATTGGTACATGTTCCCGGTTTCCTGCATTTTTTCAAGAATAGCTTCCAGTATCTCTTTCTCTTCAGGAGAAGCGGTGTCCTCAAGCATAATGGTGAGCCCCTCCAGAGAAGAGATGCCTGACTTTAGAATTAAAGCAAGCTGTCCGCAGAAGGAAGCAAGCTCCATGTTGGAAAAAGGTTTCATAAATAGTCCTCCGTTTCTAATAAAGCTCTTTAATATGAATATTTTACGGTATAGTTATTACCGTCGCCGATATATTTTGCGACAGATTTGCTGCTGTTATTGGCGGCGAGAGTCGGGTCCATGAGAGACCAGCTTTTACCGTTAAATTCAATGATATCGTCTACCCATCCGATTTCCTTCAGATAGACGCTGATCCATGCGTGGTAAGCATCGCCGGAATAGCCCACAACCAGTTTGGTAGGGACCCCCTGGGAGCGGAGCATAGCCGCCATAAGGGAGGCGTAATCAAAACAAATTCCCTTTTTCGTCTTCATCGTATTGTCAATATTCGGCAGATAATTCGTCTTGACATTGGCAGCCAGTTCTTCATCGTAAGAGATATTTTTAATTACGTAGTTATAAACCTGTTCTACATAGTCAAGATCACCGGATGACTGGTCTGACAGACCGGCGGCGTACTCTACAGCCTTGTAATCTTTCGTGAACCAGACATATTGATTGGGGTACAGAAACGGCCGAAATTCATCGTTCAGGGTAACGCTGATATCCTGGGAAAAAGCAATTGCATACATGTCATCATAGGCGTTTTCCAGAATATCTATGTGATAATTACCATCCCCGCCGGACAGTGGAAATGTCTCATAGGAACCAACAGCCAGAGCGTAGGTATAGGTGGTCCCATCCGGCGCTGTAATCTGTACACGGATCTTTTCAATTCCTCCGCTGTACTGAATCATAACATAACCTTCCGAAACGTTAGAGGAGTCAATAGAAACAATATCGTTTCCATATACGACGGCTCCTGAAGCGGTTGGAAGAAGATATTCATGAACTGTCGCTCGTTTTTCGCCATCCGGTTCTTTCTTCGCAGAAGAACCGGATGTTCTGGCAGAAGTATTCTCAGAGGATTTTACGGAACAGCCAATCAAAAAGGGGACTGATAAAATAATGATGACAGACAGACAGGTTATAAGTAGTTTTTTGTGCATGTACAGCCTCCTTCCATTTTATATTTTCATCATTTTGCGATCATTTTTAGTATAACACAGTTTTTCTATATTGCAGTATTTTTTTAAACATTTTTTGATGAAGAGAATGTTGAATGTTGCTGTGAAAGGAGTGAATAGTAACTGTTAAATAGTTACTGTTTAACAGTCGGCTGATTTATCTGAAAAACTTCGGTATAGGGGAGGGACGAAACAACATATATATTGTAACAGAAAAAGAGTCAGGAGTGCGAAATGGTGTACTGCCGGCCTTGAGTATTCGCTTCAGATATTCTATAATAGCTGTTAACCTGATGTACGCAGTGTAAGACAATGATAAATACTTTATGGAGGTATTTTATGAGACGATGGAGGCAGATGGCTGCTGTGGCTTTGGTGACGGCGTTAATTGGAATTGTAGCGGCCGGGCATCCGGGAATGGCTGCCGAAATTTCGGAAAATGGCGGGGAAGAAAATAAACCGGAGAGTGAGATAACGGAGGAAGAAAAGGAGGAAAAGGAAGCGAAGGAGGCTCACGAGAGGGCGCTAAAAGAGGCGTACGATCTGCCGGTACAGACGAATAAAATCAAAAACTGGCCGAAAGGACCAGGTACATACGGAGACGCAGGTATTGTGATGGATGCGGACAGCGGTGCGATTCTGTATGCGAAGAACATTGATAAACATGAATATCCGGCGAGTATTACGAAAGTGCTGACGGCGCTTCTGGCATTTCGATTGGGAGATATGGACAGTCAGGTTACCATATCTAATGAAGCGTTGTCGTGTCTGGGAGACGGTTATGCGTCGATTGGGTTAAAGACGGGGAATGTAATTACGCTGGAACAGGCGATGTATGCGATGCTTCTTGCATCTGCCAACGAGGCGGCCTACGCGGTTGGGGAGACCGTTGCAGAGAGTCAGGGACAGGAATATGACTGGTTTATCGAACAGATGAATGAGAAGTGTGTGAAACTTGGGGGAAATAATTCGAATTTCATTAATACGAACGGTGTATTTGATGAAAATCATTATACCTGTGCAAGAGATATGGCGCTGATAGGAAGCGCCCTGTTTGAAGTTCCTATGTTTTTCCGGATTTGTCAGACGCAGCAGTACACGATTCCGGCGTCAGATACGGTCGAAGAGCATATTTTCCAGCAAAAGCATCGTATGCTGATACAGGGCAATGAAGATTATTATGAATATGCGGTAGGCGGTAAAACCGGATACACGACAGAAGCGGAGAACACGCTGATTACTCTGGCGGATAACGGCGAGAGGCGTCTGGTCTGCGTGGTTTTACGAACATATGGAGGACATCCGTATTCAGATACGAAGGCGCTTTTGGACTATGGTTTTGACAATTTCCAGATGGTTTTTATTGAAGAAAACGATGTGGAGGAAGATTATCGCTGGGTTGAAGACGGCGCATATGTGCTGCTGCCAGAGAAGGTGGAGTTTGAGGAGCTTGACAGAGAGATTGTACTTCATGAAGACGGGACAGACGATGCAACGGTGACTTACTTCTATAAAAATATGCCGGTAGGAACCTGCGAAGTGACAGTCAGCGGCGATTATTATAATAGGGAAAGAGCGGCGCAGAAAGAATTAGAATTGCAGAAAAAGGCTGGGGAGAAGAAGAAAAAGGAAGCGGCGGAAAAAGCAAAAGAAAAGAAAAAGGAGAAAGAGGAGCGGTATAAAGCTGCTACGGCTATCGCAGCAGCGGGAATACTTGCGGTATGCGCGGGAATCGCCGGGATAGTAACGAATATTTCCCGAAAACGAAAGGAAAAGCGCAGAAGACGCTGAGGGAATAGTTTGCCTGATTCAATCCGCTGTTTACCAAGACACCCTGTGAACAACAACTACAGGAGCATGTTTGAAAAAAGTCTTGACGGGCTTTGGGATTGTCGACTATAATTACATCGTATAAAAATGATGACGAAGACAGTAGGACGTTCTGAAAACTTAAGCGAGCCGGGGAGGGTGGAAGACCGGTGCGAGTAGGGACAGTCTGAATATCACTTCCGAGTTGCGGTTATTGAACGTTCTTTATCTGCTATATTACAGCAGAGATGGTTTGTGAAAGAGCTAGTACAACGAATAATAAGTAACTAGTAGATACCGACGGTGTTCCACCGTTACAGGGAAAACATATCGTCAGAGTATGTTTAGGTGGTTTATAAACGAGGTGATTGAGCTTTCGTCCTATTCAGGGCGAAAGCTTTTTGTCATAACGGGAGATTTCGTTTTCTGTATGGCAAAAGCATATTTGATTCTAAAGACAGGAAAAGGAGGCTGATTATGTATAAGAAGGTTTCTACGGATTTGAAATTCGTAGATCGCGAAAAGGAAGTTGAGAAGTTTTGGAAAGAAAATCAAATATTTGAGAAGAGTATGGAGAACCGAAAAGAGGGTGAGACGTATACCTTTTATGACGGTCCTCCGACGGCGAATGGCAAGCCGCATATCGGTCATGTTCTTACCCGGGTTATTAAGGATATGATTCCCAGATACCGTACCATGAAGGGGTATATGGTGCCCCGTAAGGCGGGCTGGGATACCCACGGCCTTCCGGTAGAGTTAGAGGTGGAACGGCTTCTGGGACTGGACGGCAAGGAACAGATTGAGGAGTATGGACTGGAGCCGTTTATCAACAAATGTAAGGAAAGCGTCTGGAAATACAAGGGCATGTGGGAGGCTTTCTCCAGTACCGTTGGTTTTTGGGCTGATATGGAAAATCCATATGTAACGTATCATAATGACTTTATTGAGTCGGAATGGTGGGCGTTAAAGAAGATTTGGGATAAGGGGCTTCTCTATAAGGGATTCAAGATTGTTCCCTATTGTCCGCGCTGCGGTACGCCGCTTTCTGCCCAGGAGGTGGCTCAGGGATATAAAGATGTAAAAGAACGTTCTGCAATCGTCCGATTTAAGACGAAGGGAGAGGACGCATATATCCTTGCATGGACCACAACGCCATGGACTCTGCCGTCGAATCTTGGCTTATGTGTGAATCCGAAGGAGACATACGCGAAGGTGTCCTGCGTGGACGGCTATACGTACTATATGGCGGAAGCGCTTCTGGATACGATTCTCGGGCCGCTTGCGGAGGACGGAAAAGCGGCGTATGAAGTGCTGGAGACTTATATCGGCAGGGATTTGGAATATAAGGAATACGAGCCGCTCTATCAGTGCGCGGCGGACGGAATTGCAGGCCAGCATAAGAAAGCGTTCTATGTGACCTGCGACGAGTATGTAACGCTCACAGACGGTACCGGCGTGGTACACATTGCTCCTGCATTTGGCGAGGATGATGCGAAGGTTTGCCGCAAATACGATATGCCCTTTGTACAGCTTGTGGACGAGAAGGGGAATATGGCGGAATCTACGCCGTTTGCCGGTCTTTTTGTGAAGAAGGCGGATCCGGAAGTTTTGAAGGACTTAGAGAGCAGGAAGCTTTTGTTCTCCGCGCCGAAGTTCGAGCACAGCTATCCTCACTGCTGGCGGTGCGATACGCCGCTGATTTACTATGCGAGAGAGTCCTGGTTTATTAAGATGACCGATGTTAAAGAAGACTTAATAGCCAATAATAATACGATTAACTGGATTCCGGAAAGTATCGGAAAGGGCCGTTTCGGGGACTGGCTGGAGAATGTCCAGGATTGGGGCATCAGCCGGAACCGCTACTGGGGTACGCCTCTGAATATCTGGGAGTGCGAGTGCGGACACCAGCATTCCATTGGTAGTATTGAAGAGTTAAAGAGCATGTCGGATAATTGTCCGGAGGATATTGAGCTTCACCGTCCTTATATCGACGAGGTGACCATCCGGTGTCCGAAATGCGGGAAGCCGATGCACCGGGTTCCGGAAGTGATTGACTGCTGGTTTGACAGCGGTTCCATGCCCTTTGCACAGCACCATTATCCATTTGAGAATAAAGAGCTGTTCGAGCAGCAGTTCCCGGCAAACTTTATTTCCGAAGCAGTGGACCAGACCAGAGGATGGTTCTATTCGCTGCTTGCGATTTCGACGCTGATTTTTAATGAAGCGCCATATAAGAACGTAATCGTCCTGGGTCATGTGCAG
>CATJPU010000233.1 GCA_949742505.1 uncultured Lachnospiraceae bacterium
AGAAACAGAGGCGCCAAAGGAGCCGGACATATCAGCAGAACCGGGAGTTCCCGGGCCGGAGGAGACGCCGGAAGAATCGGAAACAGAAGGAATGCCGGAAGAGCCGGCTGCGGAGGAAGTTCAGGAGGAAATTCAGGAAGAAATACCGGATGTAGAAGAATCTGAGACTGTAGAGCTGGCTCCGGGATTTGAAGGTGTGGAGGAGGAGCCCTTTTACGTAACATCCGCACAGTTTCGGGCGATTCATGAGCGGATTCAGTATAATGTGGATGTGCCGATAGACGGGATTCCGTCCTTTATCACTCAGGAGATGATCGTAGGGGCTTTAAAGGCGCAGGATGAGACTGGGTATCCGGCCTCGGTGACGATTGCGCAGATTATTCAGGAGTCTGGATACGGTAAATACGGTCCCGGCGGCGAGGACGGAAAGGGATTGTCCTATCTGGCCTTTGAGTACTGTAACCTGTTCGGAATTAAGGGTCAGGGAACCGCGGGAAGCGTGTCCATGAAGACCAGTGAGATGGAGCCGGACGGCAGTACATATTCAACCTATGCGGGATTCCGAAGCTATCATACTTATACGGAGTGTATCGAGGACCGGAGTAAGCTTCTGAAGGAAGTGTACGGGGATTTGACAGAAAATGTGACGGATGCGAATACATTTGCCATGAAGGTGGGAAGAAGATGGGCGACGGATTTGAACTATGGAAAGCATCTGATTACCACCATGCGGCGGTATGATTTGTACCGTCTGGACGATATGACGCTGGGAGAGTTCAGCGAGATGATGGGAGAATTTGCGAATCCCTGTCCGGGTTCGTCGATTACCAGTCTGTTTGGGAAGAGGAACGCGCCGATAGCCGGAGCAAGCACGTATCACAAAGGACTGGATTTGGGGACGGGAGCCTATAACATACCGACGTATGCGGCGAAGGAAGGAACGGTCGTCTTTGCCGGAGAGGCGGGAGCCTGCGGGAATCTGATTACGATAGACCATGGTAACGGACTGGTGACGAAGTATATGCACCATGAGGAAATCTACGTAAAAGAAGGAGATAAAGTCGAGAAGGGCCAGCAGATTGGGTTGTCAGGGACGACGGGAAATTCAACCGGAAACCATCTGCATTTTCAGGTAGAGGAAGAAGGAAGGGCGGTGGACCCGCTGAAGTATCTGCAGGCTGGCGTGGAAGAGGCCGAGAAGGCGAAGGAGGC
>CATJPU010000234.1 GCA_949742505.1 uncultured Lachnospiraceae bacterium
TATTCTTGAACCCCAGACAGACTTTATTTTCGCAATTGTCGGGGAGGAATTAGGATTTGTGGGTTGCTGTCTGGTGATTGCTCTGTTATTATTGATAGTAATACAGTGTATTCTGATTGGAAACAGAGCGCAGGATACTTCCGGTAAAATTATTAGCTGCGGGGTAGGCTCGCTGATTGGAATCCAGACATTTATTAATATTGCCGTTGCAACGCAAATATTCCCTAATACGGGAATTACTTTGCCATTTGTAAGTTATGGACTGACTTCTTTAGTAAGTTTGTACATTGGTATCGGGCTGGTACTTAATATCGGCCTTCAGCCAAAAAAATATAAATAAGGAGAGTAGAACGATGAACATCGGTTTAATCGCACATGATTCAAAGAAAACCCTGATGCAGAATTTTTGTATTGCATACCGCGGAATCTTAAGCAGGCATAGTCTGTATGCAACCGGAACGACGGGACGTCTGATTGAAGAAGTGACCAACTTATCCGTTCACAAATATCTTGCAGGACCCTTAGGCGGCAAGCAGCAGCTCGGAGCTCAAATTGCGCAGAATGATATTGACGCGCTGATTTTCCTTCGTGACCCGACGGATGCAAAGCCTCATGAGCCGGATGTGAATGATGTAATTAAGCTTTGTGATATGCATAATATTCCTATGGCAAGTAATCTTGCCACTGCAGAACTGATTGTATTAGCACTGGACAGAGGAGATTTAGACTGGCGTGAAATGTATAGATAAAATACCGATTTATTGCTGCGTGGTTCTGACAGCAGCGGCTCTGCTCACCGGATGCAAAGCGCCTGCGCAGATGGTAGCCGAATATGAAAATGAAAATTACAACCGTAATCTCTATGAAGGACATCTGTATGCTGAAACCTTATGTGTCAGTAAGGAGGATGTCGCGATAGAGGGATTTGCCGGTGATTCAACTTTGCATGCAGCGGCGCTTTTTGATGTAAACGGGCATACGGTTGATTATGCTTATAATGTGCACGAGAGGCTCTATCCTGCAAGCACAACGAAAATCCTCACCGCGCTGACTGCCCTCAAATCCTGCAGCTTAGATGATGTTGTAACAGTAGGCCCCAATGGGGCGGCGGCAAGTTTTGCTGCCGACGCATCGGTTTGCGGGTTACGGGAAGGGGACCAGTTAACCATGAGAACGCTTCTTTACGGGCTGCTTTTAGTATCCGGTAATGACAGTGCGGTTGTTATTGCAGAACATATAGCGGGAAGTGTAGAAAGCTTTGTCGCCATGATGAATGAACAGGCAAAAGAGCTTCATGCCGTCAATACGAATTTTACAACGCCTCATGGACTTCATAACGAGAATCATTACACAACAGCGTATGATTTATATCTGATATTCAATGAATGTATTAAAAATGAAGAATTTGTGAATATAATCAGCGAGACTTCCTATACGGCAGAGATTACCGGTGCAGACGGGGCTCTCCGTCAGGAGACCTGGGAACCTACGAATTTCTATGCGAGAGGGGAGGCTGAACTTCCTTACGGCGCTACGGTTATCGGCGGTAAGACAGGATATACCGGGGAAGCAGGTAATTGTCTGGTGCTTTTAAACCGGGATGATGAGAGTAATCCCTATATATCTGTCGTTATGGGAGCGGATTCTAAACCGTTGCTCTATGAAGACATGAGCGCTATCATCAATCAAATACCGAATTTATAAGTCTCATGCAGAGCTTCCTATATAAAAAGAGGGGCTGGTCCCCTCCTTATTATTGTTCACTGGAATAAATACGTCCATACATACTGATGAGATAAAGACCGCATAATCCAACGATTGCATAGATAATTCGGGAAATCCAGCTTAAATTTCCGAATACAAAAGCTACCAGGTCAAAACGAAAGATTCCGACTAGAAGCCAGTTTACTGCGCCGATGATTACCAAAGTTAACGCTGTATTATCAAACCATTTCATGAATATTCTTCCTCCTTTACTGTGAGGATAGTATGTACGAATAACGTGTTGCTTATTCATATAAAGAAGGAAATTATCATGGCAAATATATTTTATTCTTATTCTGAGTATTTGAAAAAAAAGTACCATGAGAAGGTTTATAAGCTTCCCATATCTGTTCCGGCGACATGTCCGAATCGGGAAATGGGAAAACATGGTTGCGCATTTTGCGCGGGAGAAGGAACCGGATTTGAAGCAGAAAATGCTGAAGATTCCATAACTGAACAGCTTTTTAAGGTTAGAAAACTGATAGAATCCAAATATCATGTACATAAATTTATTGGTTATTTCCAGAATTATACCAACACCTATTTACCACTTGAGGATTTTAGGTCTTATGTTACTGAGGCCGCAGCAGCAGAGGACATTGTTGAAATTGCCGTATCAACCAGACCTGACTGCATAAGAGAAGATTACTTAGAGGCTCTTCAGAAGATATCCAGACAGTTTTCTGTTGGAATTACTGTAGAATTGGGGCTTCAGACTGCAAATTACCATACGCTCTCTAAGATGGAAAGGGGACATGGACTGGCCGAATTTATAGACGCCGTTTTGCGGATTCAAAGATTTGGATTTGATATCTGTGCCCATGTCATTCTGAATCTTCCCGGCGATACCCTGGCGGACAGCATTGAGACAGCAAAGATTCTGTCTGCGCTTCGTATTCCGATAGTGAAAATCCATTCTCTTTATATTGCAAAAAACAGCTTATTGTGTGATTGGTATAAAGATGGTAAAATAACGGTATGTTCAAAAGAAGATTATATGAACCGTCTGGTTCATTTTATTGAATATCTTTCTCCGGAAACAGCTATCGAGCGGCTGTTTTCCAGGATACCGGAAGAATCTTCCATCTTTTGCAACTGGGGAGTGAGCTGGTGGAGATTAAAAGACGAATTTGAAAAGATGATGGCAGAACGGGAGAGCTTTCAGGGGAATAAGTTCCATTATCTGAATGGTTCTGCGCTGAGAGAACTATATTAAGGGGGACAAGGCATATTGGCGGGAAATGAACTGACAAATATACAGATTTATCAGAGAAAGAGAAGCTTTAACATCGGCGTAATACTTTTTGGCGTCATATTTATTTATCTGGTAATTACTGTTTTAGCTTATATAACGGGCAGACGCGTTTCCGTATATGAAGTAAGGGAAGGATCAATTCTAAAAGATACGGCCTATACAGGCATTGTACTGAGGGAAGAAGCGGTGGTTACTTCAGAAGCTGAAGGATATATCAACTATTTTGCAATGGAAAGTACGAAAGTCGGTAAAAAAACCAACATATACAGTCTGTCTGCTGATAAACTGGAACTTGATAGTCAGGGAATCGAGACAGGCGAAGTTTCCGAGGAAATAACGGACACAGAGTTGACAGCAGAGGACCAGTCCTTTATACTGCAAAAGGCGCAGGCTTTTTCTGACAGTTTCAGGCCGGAGCAGTACAATGACGTTTATGCTTTTAAAAATTCCGTAACAGATGTGGTTCAGACAAATTCCGCCCAGAGCCGTCAGGCAAAATTAAACGCGCTTTTGCAAAATGGTACGGAGGGACTTACCATATATCCGGCTCAGACCGATGGAATTGTCATATACTCGATTGATGGTTATGAGAATCTGACTCTTGATCAGGTGACGGAGGATATCATTGCAAAAACGGATTACGAGAGCGTTGATTTAACGAACGATATGAAAGTTTATGCCGGAGACCCGGTATATAAGCTTATTACCAGCGATGTGTGGACAATTGCCGTTGAGCTGGATGACGCGATGGCAAAAGAACTGGAAGATAAAGAATATGTCAAAGTGCGTTTTTCCAAAGATAACGAAACTACCTGGGGTTCCTTTTCCTTATATAATACAAAGGATTCCAATCTTGGATTTTTTACCTTTGATCATTCCATGATTCGGTATGCAACAGAACGTTTTCTGGATATTGAGTTGATTCTTGAGGATGAAACCGGACTTAAGATTCCGAAATCCGCAGTGACAAAGAAAGACTTTTATACGATTCCTCAGGATTATCTGACAAGAGGCGGCAATAGTAACGAGACCGGAATTTTGATCCAGGGCAGAAGAAATACCGCAGAATTTGTGCCCGTAACGGTATATTATCGTGATATAGATACGGATATGGTGTATATTGATATGAATAGCTTTAAGAAAGAAACAGTGCTTAAAAAACCAGATTCCGGCGATACATTAACATTAAATGAAACAGCGTCTTTGTCAGGCGTTTACAATGTAAATAAAGGTTATGCCATGTTTCGACAGGTAAATATTCTATGCGAAAGCGAAGAATATTATATTATTTCCAACGGAAATGATTACGGATTGTCGAATTATGATCATATTGCCCTTGACAGTGACAGCGTACGGGATAATGAGATTGTCTTTTAAGGAGTAAATAAATGCTTAAGAAGAATTTTGAAGAAATTGAGGCGAAGATTCAGGCGGCATGTGACAGAGCCGGAAGAAAAAGAGAAGAAGTAACGCTGATTGCAGTAAGTAAGACGAAGCCTGTAGAACTGCTGCAGGAAGCATATGATCTGGGTAACCGGATTTTCGGAGAGAATAAAGTACAGGAGATTGCTGACAAATATGACCGGCTTCCGAATGATATTTCCTGGCACATGATTGGCCATCTTCAACGAAATAAAGTAAAATATATCATTGACAAAGCAGAAATGATTCATTCGGTAGATTCTCTGCGCCTTGCAGAAGCAATTGAGAAAGAAGCAGAAAAAAAGGGAATAACGGCTGATATTTTAATACAGGTCAATGTTGCAAAAGAAGACACGAAATTTGGCGTTATGCCGGAAGATGCGGGCGGCTTGATTTTACAGGTCAGCAAGCTGCCTCATATAAGAGTCAGGGGGTTGATGATGATTGCTCCATTTGTAGAAAATCCAGAGGAAAATCGTATATATTTTCGACGCTTGCGTAACTTAGCTGTTGACATTGGGGAGAATAAGTCAGATAATGTTACTATGAGTGTACTTTCTATGGGTATGACCAATGACTATGAGATTGCAATAGAAGAGGGGGCTACCATGATTCGGGTAGGGTCCGGATTGTTTGGAGCCCGTAATTATAGATAATCCAGCAAACGCAAGATAGGAGAGTTAAAATGGGAGTATTAGATAAGTTTCTTGATATCATGAAGTTAAGCGACGACGATGACTATTATGATGACGATGATTTTTTTGATGACGAATATGAAGACGAGTATGACGACAGGCCTGCAAAGAAGAGCTTCTTTAATCGTTCCAAAAAGAACAACTATGACGCTGAAGATGATTATGATGTAAGGGATAATAAGCCCGCAAGAAGGCAGTCCCCGGCAGTCAGCAACAGCAAGATTACTCCGATGCGTCCATCAAGAAGAACGGCCAGCGTAAGCATGGAGGTCTGTGTGATTAAGCCCGCTTCTGTGGAAGATGCAAGGGAGATTTCAGAGACGCTTCTCAGCGGACGTACGGTTATTCTGAATCTGGAGGGGTTAGATCTTGAGATTGCACAGCGTATTATTGACTTCACATCCGGCTCTACCTTTGCAATTGACGGTAATTTGCAGAAGATTTCCAATTATATCTTCCTTGTGACGCCTACCAATGTGGATATCTCGGGAGATTTGCAGAATCTTCTCGGCACCTCTATTGATGCGTCTCCGATAGGCGGAGGATATTAATGACAAAGGAAGAGACAATGCTTGAAAAACGGCTGATAGAACTGTCTAAAATAGCCTATCACCGCGATATCGTAACTTTTTCAGATTTTTTGAATTTAAATGAATTACATATTTTACATTCAATTCCAAAGGATTCGCTTTCGTCTTCTTATGAAACTTTTGGAGGTTATGAATATGCGGAGCGTCAGATGGTTGCTTTTCTGCCTGGTGCTCTTTCTTATACAAAAGTTTATCCTGTCTGTGTGCTCTGTATCGCTCCGGCTCATGCAAAATACGCAGAGGAACTTACCCACAGGGATTATTTGGGAGCTATCTTAAACTTAGGAATCGAGCGTTGTAAGATTGGAGATTTGGCGATTCAGGACAAGAACTGTTTCATTTTCTGCAGAGATACGATTGCAGATTATATTATGGAACAGCTTACCAGAGTCCGACATACGATAGTAACTGTAAAAAAGATGGAATTAGAAGAGTTTTCCTACAAACCTGATCTGCAGGAGATGTGCGGTACCGTTGCTTCTGTACGGCTGGATTCGGTACTCTCAATTGGTTTTCCCTTATCCAGAAGCAAATTGACCGGTTATATTGAAGGCGGCAAGGTCTATGTTAATGGGAAACTGATTACCAGTAATGGATATCATTTGAAAGAAAACGATATCATATCGGTAAGGGGAATGGGAAGGATTCTGTATGGAGGAATCCTTTCAGAAACAAGAAAAGGACGCTATTTTGTCCGAATATATAAGTATTGAGGATTTTTTATCACATGACACGAAACCATCATAAATCAATACAAGCGAACATATTGTCCTATATTGCTGCCGGTATCTGTGTAGCCCTCGGTGTATTTGCCGACCAATGGACGAAGATTCTGGCGGTTTCTCATTTGAAGGGCCAGCAGCCGGTAATCTTAATTGACGGGGTATTTCAGCTCTGTTATCTGGAAAACCGGGGCGCTGCTTTTGGCCTGTTTCAGAATCAGAGAGTGGTTTTTTTAATTAATACGGTGATTATCCTGGTGATTATCGCCTGTCTTTATGGACGAATCCCAGGGGAAAAGCATTTTTTACCTCTCCGTATCTGCGGAATATTTGTCTGTGCAGGAGCAATCGGCAATATGATTGACCGAATCCGTTTTGGATACGTGGTAGATTTTCTTTATTTTAATCTGATTGACTTTCCGATTTTTAATGTAGCGGATATCTATGTAACCTGCTCTGTATTTGTACTGGCAGCTTTAATATTGTGGTATTATAAGGAGGAAGATTTTGAACGAATACTTCACCGTAGAAAGCGAGGCGGGAATGCGGATTGATAAGTATCTGGCCTGTCATTTACCGAATTTATCCCGTTCTCATATCCAGAAATTAATCAGAGATAATCTTGTAATCGTGAACCAAAAGCCTGTAAAAGCTAATTACAGGCTTTCTCTTTATGAGCAGATTGAAGTAATGATTCCAAAACCGGAAGAACCGGAGATTCTGCCAGAGAATATTCCTTTGGATATTCTCTATGAGGATGCAGATATTATTATCGTAAATAAACCCAAACAGATGGTGGTTCATCCGGCTCCGGGTCATGCATCCGGGACTCTTGTAAATGCGTTGATGTACCATTGCGGTTCCGATTTGTCCGGTATTAATGGAGTTATGCGGCCCGGTATTGTTCACCGGATTGATATGGACACTACTGGTTCCCTTCTGGTCTGTAAGAACGATATGGCGCACCAGAAGCTGGCAGCACAGCTAAAGGAACATTCGATAACCAGAATATATGAGGCTATCGTACATGGCAACATCAAAGAATCTGAAGGGACAGTAACGGCGCCCATTGGAAGGCATCCCACAGACCGGAAGAAAATGAGCATTCACACAAAGCAGGGACGAAGTGCAGTAACCCATTACCAGGTCCTTAAGCGGTTTGGTAAATTTACTTATATCCGGTGCCGCTTAGAAACCGGAAGAACACATCAAATCCGGGTTCACATGGCAAGTATCGGCCATCCGCTGTTGGGAGACAAGGTATACGGTCCGTCTAAGTGTCCCTTCGGAGGACTTGAAGGACAGACACTGCATGCCAAAACACTGGGGATTGTACATCCGCGAACAGAAGAGTATCTGGAAATCCAGGCTCCTTTGCCAGAATATTTTGTGAATTTGTTACAAAAACTGTCCAAAAATTAAGAATTTTGTGATAAATTATGTATAAATTTTCTATACTTTTTTTTAAAAATCGTTTATAATTATATAAATGGTATTGTAAGATGTATGAAGAAAGTAATCAAAGGAGCGTGAAAGATATGACTAAAACGAATACGATTATTACCATAGGCAGACAATATGGAAGCGGGGGACGCGAGATTGGATATATGGTTGCTGAGAAATTAGGAATTAAGCTCTATGATCAGGAGATGTTAGACCGGGCGGCCAAAGACAGCGGCATCTGCCAGGAGTTATTTGAAACCCATGATGAGAAGCCTACGAACAGCTTTCTGTATTCTCTGGTAATGGATACCTATTCTTTGGGTTATTCCGTCGGAGGCTATTCGGATATGCCAATTAATCACAAAGTATTCCTTGCCCAGTTCAATTCGATTAAGAAAATTGCCGACGAAGGTCCTTGTATTCTGGTAGGCAGGTGCGCAGACTATGCTCTGGAAGATTATCCAAACGTTCTTCGTCTGTTTATTCATGCAGATATGGATGCAAAGGTTCGCAGAATTGCAAGAAAGTATGACTTAACAGATTCCAAAGCAAAGGATTTGATTCAGAAGACCAATAAGAGAAGAGCAAGTTACTATAATTATTATACCAACAAGCGCTGGGGGGATGCCGACAGCTATGACGCCTGCTTAAACAGCTCCATGCTGGGACTGGAAGGAACAGCAGAAGCAATCCTTAAACTGGTGGAATTAAAGGAAAGTGACCGGGATAAGAAACTATGAATCCGGCTCCGGTATTTGCTGTTCCGGACGGGATTTACACTTATAAGGATGGTTTTACGAGCGGACATGTTCTGTCCGCTCGGGCCATCCTTTGATATTGCCATTTAATATAGCAGTAAACATACGCTGTTTCACTCCTGGATGCACCCTGTTCAGCTCTGCTATAAGTTCCTTTGCATACTGACGTTTGGTGTAACCGTCAATGGGGCACCGGCTGGTCACAACAGGGAGATTGTATTTATTCCGGAAACCGATAACATCTGCCTCGTCCACAAACATCATTGGACGGATTACTGTTAAATCCATGCGGTCCAAATAGGTTCTGGGAGAAAAAGAATAGAATCGCCCTTCAAAAAATAACGATAGTATCATCGTCTCTACAATATCGTCTTTGTGGTGCGCATAGGCTACTTTATTACACCCCATATTCTTTACAGCCTGATTTAACGCTCCTTTACGCATCTTGGCGCAGAGAGAGCAGGGATTTGCTTCTTTCCTCTCTTCAAATAAAATATGCGCAATCTCTGTCCTGATAATTTGATATGGAACATCCAGTTCTCTGCACAATTCAGACACAGGTGTAAAATCACATTCACGATAGCCCAAATCAATAGTAACAGCGCTCAAATCAAAATGTTTCGGATAGAAGCGCTGAAGTCCTTTCAAGGCATAAAGCAGTGTAAGGCTGTCCTTGCCGCCGGAAATGCCAATGGCGATATGATCCCCTTCCTCAATCATCTGATATTCATCAACTGCCTTCCTTGTATAGCTTAGTAATTGCTGTAACTTCATCATTTCACCCTATCTTTCTCTTCAAAATAGACTACTATAATCATTGCACTATCCTGAAGTAAATATCCGCCTATTATTATTCTCTTAATCTAACAGCCGAAGCCGCCAGCCGCCGCCTGTCCTCGTCAATCGCAGCATAATGCTTCTTCGTAGTGTTAACGTCTTTATGTCCCAGTACATCGGCTACCAGATAAATATCGCCGGTTTCTTTATATAAAGAAGTGCCGTAGGTACTGCGGAGCTTATGAGGGGTTATTTTCTTATTCGGCGTTACCTGGCGGGCATATTTCTTTACCATATTCTCTACAGCCTGAACTCCCATACGCCGGCGCTGAGTAGATAAGAATAATGCATTCTCATGGCCGGAGAGGGGAGCAGTCGTCTTGCGGTCTCCGTCAATATAGTTAAGTAATGCATCAGCCACCTCGTCACCAAAATATACAACCATCTGATTACCGCCCTTACGGGTAACCGTAATTCCATTGTTCTTAAAATCCACGTCGTGAATATCCAACCCCACGCATTCCGATACACGAATTCCTGTTCCTAACAATAGTGTGAGAATAGCCAAATCCCGCTGCTTTGTCTTATTATAATAGGTAAGCGCCTGACCCGTCAATTTGTTTCCCGCAGATTCAACAAAGTCAAGCAGCATGGCGACCTCGTCCGTATCCAGCCTTATAATTGCTTTGTCATGCTGCTTAGGCATATCTACCAACAGAGTAGGATTCTTATGTATAATCTGATGCTTGTAATAGTAGCCATAGAAGCTTCTAAGGGCGGACATCTTTCTTGCGAGACCCTTTTCCCCATTTGTCATCAATTCTTCGTCCTCACGTTTATAAACCTTCAGATATTCCATATATTCTTCAATATCTACAGGCTCTAAACGCTCCAAATCTGCTGGCGTGAACTGATTGATGGAATATTCATGATAAATTGGATTATTCTCCATCAGATAACGGTAAAATACCCGTATATCATAGGCATAGTTCATCCGGGTTCTAATTGAAGATGTAGGCTCAATAGCCCGGAAATAATCTCTGGCAAATGCCGGAAGTGTTTTTAGAATTTCACGCAGACGTAATGTGTAATCAATGGTTGTCTGTTCATGGTAAGTTTTCTCGTTGCTCATAAAAAATTCCCCCTTTTATGCTATATCTTTTGGAAAAATCGGTATTTTACGTATAGATCGATCTCTGAATCTATTATATTGCTGCTCTCATAAAATGTCAAGTATTGACTGTAGGATGCGGATTTTTTCTTCAAAAAACGAACATATTTTCCTAAACGTTTGTTTGATATTTCCAAGAAAATATGTTATGATAGTATCAGAATCTTAGCAGGATTAATTTTTGACAAATTAGAAAGGAGATATTCGTATGTCACAGGGTAAGATTTCAGCAAAACAAAAAGAGATTTTAGAATATATCAAGTCGCAGATTTTAGACAGGGGATTTCCGCCGGCAGTTCGTGATATCTGTGAGGCTGTTCATTTGAAATCCACGTCTTCCGTACATTCCCATCTGGAGACTTTAGAGAAGAACGGATATATCCGGCGGGACCCGACGAAACCCCGCGCAATTGAGATTTTAGACGATACCTTTAATCTTATGCGTCGTGAGGTAACGAATGTTCCGATTATTGGTCGGGTTGCTGCAGGGGAACCGCTTCTTGCAGAACAGAATATTGAGAATTATTTTCCAATTCCTATGGAGATGCTGCCGAATAACCAGACGTTTTTGCTGAAGGTTCAGGGTGAAAGTATGGTAAACGCAGGTATCCTGGACGGGGACATGATACTGGTTGAGGAACGACAGACCGCATCTGACGGAGAGATGATTGTTGCTTTAGTTGAAGACAGCGCAACAGTTAAGACATTTTATAAAGAAGACGGATTTATTCGGCTCCAGCCAGAAAATGACTTTATGGAGCCGATTATTGTAGAAGATGCTGCGATACTTGGTAAAGTAATCGGTGTTTTTCGTTTTTTCTAAATCCTGTTTGGACTTGATGAATCGTGCAGGATTTTTCCTGCACGATTTCAGCTAATACATTCTTAGTTCTAAATATTTTAATGCCATGAATTTGCGGCAACATGCTAAATCTAGATTATTGTACTGGAAAGCTTACTTCATTAACGATAATTTCCGCTATCTGCTCCGGCTCTACCAGGCGATTGAACGCTGCTTTGTACCCTTCGTCTGTTCCCAGCACATAGCCGCTGTTATTGATATTTTCGATATCATCGGATACCACATAACTGCTCCCATCCTGATACTTGATTTCCAGATGCTTCATATAATATGGATCGTCGGCTTCCTCTTCTGACAGCCCCAGTCCTTTCGACATGTCAATTAAGATAGAAACAGGTGAATACTCAATGTATCCGTCAGCTCCCAAGTCAATACACCGGACAGGAATCTGCCCCTTATCCGTAAGCGTGATTCTCTCTGTCTGAGTCTGTTCCCACCATGTTCTCTCATCTTCTTCCGTTGCAACTTCATCCAGTTCCCGGGAAGGCGCCGGATATTTATCAATTACAAGCTGTACCGTATCATTATCGTTCAGACGCTCAGGCCAAAGGATATAGGAATAACAGTATAATTTCTCTTTCCTGCTCTTTTCGATATCAATATAGATATTCTCACCGCCTGTAACGCCGCTGGTACTTTCTACATAAAAGTAAAAGTCTGCATTCTCTGTAAAATAAGCGCCTTTCGTTAAATTGGTATCCATATCGCCGGTCAGGGCTGTTACTCCACCCTCGCGTTCCAGAGTGAAATACATGAGCGCTCCGTTTCTATCATAAGCAAAATTATTGATTGTCAGCGTATGCTCCCCGATTTTTCTGGTAATTGGCTCGTCCATCACCCACTGTCCAATCATTGCTTCTGCCTTTTCTTCATCTACAGGAACATATTCTTTTGATGGGATATCAACAGCAACCGTATTCCCCTTACCATCGTCAATTTCCCGATGGATAACTCCCGTTGATTTTTTTGTCTCATTTCCAAACATGCTTTCAAAGAACCCTGATTTTACAGATGCATAGACGACTCCTGGTATTGCAAAACAGAGAATCGCTGCAACAGCTGCGGCAATACGCAGATTTTTCTTATAAGTTTTCTTATAACAATTCTTCTTTTTTTCATCTGTGGATTGATTCATCAGTATCCGGTAAGTATCCTGCAGCCCTTTGTTTGTCAGTTCTGAAACATGAATATCTTTTCCCAGTATTTGTCTTATTTTCTTCTCTGATATTCCCATATAATACCTCCTTCATTTTAATAGCATAAAATTCTTAATTTTTCTCTGCCTCTACGCAATCTGCTTTTTACTGTATTCTCATTTATATCCAGAATTTGTGCAATTTCACTTGTATGAAATTCTTCTCCATAATACAGCAAGAAAATCATACGGTAATCCTCCGGAAGCTCTCCGATTAATGCATAAAATTCCCGGTCATCTTCCGGCGCAGTATCAATTGTCTGTATTATTTCATCTGAAACCGTACAGCGTTTATTTTGTCTCAGCAAATCTTTGCAATGATTTATCAGAATTCTTGTAATCCAGGTTTTAAAATATGATGCATTTTTTAATTCTTGAATATGCTCATATGCAGAAAGTACGGTATCCTGCATAGCGTCCGCAACATCCTCTTCATTTCCCAGATAACTTTTTGCTACCTTGTACAACTTTGTTTTATTTTTTTCTATTAGATGTACAAATGCATCCATATCCTGTTTTTGCGCTCTCTTCACAAGTAACGTATCCAACACCCTTCCTCCTCTCTTTGATTCTTACACTTATTAGACGAAGAAATCCCGTATTTGGGTGCATGATATATATTTTTTTTAATAGTATCTTATCAAAATATGATTCTAATGCAATTCTTATCATTTGCATAATACATATATTGCAGAGCGCGCTCTATAATGTGAATTTATCAAAATAGAGTGCGCTCGGTTATAAACAGAGCGCACTCCGTATATGCGGTTTTATAAAATAGAGCACGCTTTGTTTTATTCTATAAAATAAGAGACCAGATACTTATACCGGCCTCTTTTTTAATACTATAATACACATTCTAACTGGCAGTCACAAGGTTCTGCCTCTACATGTTTTTGATTGTACTCTTCTGCTTCCACGCATCCCATAGCCCGATAGAAATTTTAGGTTTCTATCGCAGAATGTGCAGATATATATAACTTGGAAGCGCCCTTTTTTCTGGCCCATTCTTTTGCGGAATCAAACAAAGACTTACCAATCCCCTTTCCACGCATATCTTCAGACACATGAATACTTGATAAATCCAGATATTTGCACTCGGCGCCGAAGGATTCGGATTCCACTGAAACAAAGCCTTTCAGGGATTCATTAGAAAATGCGGCATATACAAAGCCGCCTGTAAATACAGTACGTTTCAGGCATTGAATTAATATTTGATAATCTTCTTCCGACCAGTCGTCAATAAACGGCTCCCTCTTCAGAACCCAGACGCCTTGCTCTTTTCTTCGGCATAAGGTTACTTTCTGATGACGAAGAAAGTCCTGAAATAATTCCCGGTTAATTTCATCAATATTTAGTTCTCTGTATTGTATCATAAATCACTCCTCCTAATCGTTTATATATTTTCAACAAAAAAGGAGCGAAGAAAATCAAAGATAAATAGCTTGAAAGAATATCCTCGTTTTCTACGTTGAGAAACCGCAACACTTTATCCCTGAACTCTCCAAAGGACGCTACAGAAGGAAATCGATCCGCTACATAATATGGCGGCAGCTCCCGGCTCTCAATCTTACCGATATTCTCCGAAAATTCCTCATAGAATCGCTGTGTCTCCTTCAAACGCTTCTGCAATCTGGGAAAGCCGGTCAATCTGCTCCTGCAGGCTGTCTGACTGCTGCTGAAGTTTTATGACATATTCTTCCTGCTCCGCTTCGAGCATCCCTTTGATGGCAACCGGTGAAAAACCCCGTTTTTTATAGAAATCAATCGCCACCAGACGGGACATGTCAAACAGGTCAAATTCACGGTATCTGCTATACTGCCCTCTTTTCGGCTTGATGAGTCCGATTTCCTCATAATACCGCAGGGTTTCTCGGGTAAGACCCAA
>CATJPU010000235.1 GCA_949742505.1 uncultured Lachnospiraceae bacterium
CATCAAACACAAAAATTTATTTTCTCCGATATTACTAACATTAAAGACTTCTCAAAGTACGAATTAACATATAGGTTCAGCGGAAGGCTGAATAGTTACCTGGAAAATAAAAAAAGTTGCAATGAGTATTGACAAATGCAGACAGATAGGATAAAATATTAGTTGCTGTAGATGAATTGTTTACAGATAATGTGGGCGTAGCTCAGCTGGATAGAGCGTTTGGCTACGGACCAAAAGGTCGGGGGTTCGAATCCTCTCGCCCACGTTTGAAAGCACTCTGATTTCATAGGGTGCTTTTTTCTGTTCAGGGAAGAATGTAGGCCTCATTTTTTGTTCTTTTATGCCGGGATGTGAAAAAATAGACAAGTTCTGTTAAGTTTCTCTAGACAACATTTTTGAAATGTAATAGAATTAGATTTGTTCAGAGTTACTTATATAAACATTTATGGGAGGTAATAACAATGAAAGGAAATATTGTAGTTGGACAGTCAGGCGGTCCTACAGCAGTTATCAACTCTTCTGTAGCAGGTGTATTTGCCGGAGCAAAGGCATTGGGGGTAGAGAAGATTTACGGAATGGTTCATGGAATTGAGGGATTTTTGGAGGACAAGCTTGTAGAGCTGCATCCTTATCTGGATGACGAAACAGGAATTGAACTGTTGAAGAGAACTCCTTCTGCGTTCTTAGGTTCCTGCCGTTTTAAGATGCCTAAGATTGAAGGTCATGAAGATGTATATGAGAAAGTTTTTGAGATTATGGAAAAGCATGACATCGAGTGTCTGTTCTATGCAGGCGGTAATGATTCCATGGATACCGTGAAGATGTTATCAGATTATGCGGCGGCTCATAATAAACCGCAGAGGTTTGTGGGAGTGCCGAAGACAATTGATAATGATCTTCCGATTACAGATCATTGTCCGGGATATGGCTCTGCAGCAAAGTACATCGCGACGTCTTTAAAAGAGATTATTCGTGACAATGAATCATTTGGCGCAAAGAAGCCGACTGTATGTATCGTAGAGATTATGGGACGGAATGCAGGATGGCTGACAGCAGCAGCAGCTCTTGCTAAAGGAGATGATTGTTCAGGCTGCGATGCGATTTATCTGCCGGAAAAAGTATTTGATATTAACGTATTTACAGCGAAAGTGAAAGAACTCAGTGAAACGAAGAGTTCTGTAGTTATCGCGGTATCTGAGGGCGTTAAGATTGCGGATGGGCGCTATGTATGCGAATTGGCGAACGAGAACGTGGCAGTGGATGCATTTGGCCACAAGCAGATGTCTGGTACAGCGGCATATCTTGCACAGATTATTGCGGCAGAGACAGGCCTTAAGACCAGAGCAGTAGAATTCTCTACGCTTCAGAGAGCCGCTACACATATTGCTTCATTAACGGATATTAATGAAGCTTTCCAGTGTGGTAAGGATGCTGTTAAGGCTGCAGAAGAAGGAAAGACAGGCGTGATGATTACGTTAGACAGAATTGTAGAAGATCCATATTGCTGCGGAACAAGCGCTTATGATATTCATGCAATTGCAAATGTTGAGAGAGCTGTTCCGGATGAGTGGATTACCGAAGATGGTTGCGGTCTGAACGATGGCTATGAAAAGTATGCGAGACCATTGATTCAGGGAGAGCTTACCCCACTGTATGTGAACGGAACACCGCGTCACCTTGTTATGGCTGAATTGTTTGATTAATATTTTAGATTGAAAAGGGGGCTGTCCTGAAAACGTAACTTATTAGCAAACTAAAAACATGCATCTTTAATAAGCTCACCTTTTGGCGGGCTTATTTCTTTGCGCATCATAAAATACAAAATATTAGTTCGGTTGAATGATTATATTTACACCTAACTTTTCTAAAGAACGAAGATTTCTTCTTATCATCTTTTCTTGGTTGATAATAGTATAATGATCAGCTCCCAAATCACAATAAGGCACTTTCTCTATTAACATATGATAGATTGCTATCAGCATCGTGTGTGCTACCGTTATAATTGCACGCTTCCCTCCCCGTCGTGCGGCTATCCGTTGATAGCGTGAGTATAAATAACTCTGCTTATTTCGTATTGCAGAACGTGCACATTCTACCAGGGTTGCTTTTAAATATTTATTTCCTTTCCGTATCCTTGTACTCATTTTTTTGCCGGCACTTTCCTTACATTCCGGCACGAGACCTGCC
>CATJPU010000236.1 GCA_949742505.1 uncultured Lachnospiraceae bacterium
AAGCATCTCTTCCTCCTTCAATTCTCCCTTCATAATCGCCGCCTTAAACTGCGCTACAATCTGCTCATAAATCGGCTGCATGGAAGAATTGTTAATAATTATCTTCATTTCATCACCCTTTCGATATAAAACAGTATATAACAGTATTTAACTGTTGTCAACTGTTTTATACTGTTTATTTTAAGCATAAGTAACAGTTCACCCGCCGCCCGCTCCGGCCTGCAAACTGTGACATAGGATGCAGGCCGGAGCGGGCGGCGGGTGAACTGTTATCAACATAAAGAATACACCTCTGAATATATGGCGGAAAAATCTCCGGGTCCATCTTATCTCTATGAACCCGGAGCACTTCCTTTTCCATCTTTACTTTTCTTACATGGCTCCCCGCAGCACTTCTATCCTGCAGTCATGTACCTTCGTTTTTTTATAATAGGCAATTCCTACTCCCAGCACCCTGCCCGTATACTTAGACTGTTCCCCAAGCTTTCCTTCAAATTTCAGAACATATTTTTTGTCTATAATCTGCCGGATTGCTTCATCGGCCGTATCATCCACCTTTAACTCCAAAATAATACCGTCTGCATTTGGGTCAATCTCAGGATAAAAAATAAAATCTACGAACCCGGTTCCCGTCTTGTCTTCTCTCTCCACCCGATAAGAATCACGAGCCGCAAGATAAATCAGACTGACTAATGCAGTCAAATCTGCCTCGTTATTGTAACTCAGCATGGGAATCTCCGTATTATGGGCAAATTCTAATATGCGAAGCATCGTCTCCGTATCACCCTCTAAGGTTGCCCGCAGCATCTTTTCCGATTCCTTTGCAAGCTGATACACATACCCAAGGGATGGTTCACCCTGCAATATTTCATCAAACCTCTCCATCAGTTCCCGATTAGGAATGCGGACACATCCTCTTTCATAACTTAAAAAGCCATACACAGTCATTGCAGAAAATATCTCATTCTTCGTGTTAAGATTCATGGCTGTTGCAGCATATTCCCGGATATTTGCCCGTACGGGAATTCCAGACACCATGCGGGCCAGATCATCGCGCACCGCATCCGTATTATGGTTAATATAATAGTAAATTTCATCATACGGCCCTGAACTTGTCCAATAGTTCCCCTGATTATTATTGGTCAGCGCTGCAACTATTGACCGCGGATTGTAAATATGTTCCCCTGATTTTGCAGAATAACCGTCATACCATATTTTCAAATCATCCCGGGTAAACCCCGGATTCTTCTGGTTGGCCAGAAACCTGTCAAAAAGCACATCGACTTCTGACTCCGTAAACCCAAATGCATTGCCGAACATTTCCTCAGACGCCATGGTATATTCCAGAAACATGTTAAGCTCAGAACCGCTGGAATACTTGGCAATCGGAAGAATACCAGTCATATAGGCAAGCTCCACATACGGCTGATCCTTCAGCAGATTACTCAGAAAATCAATGTACTCCATCTTGTCCTTCCCGGTCACAAAATGTCTGTGGAAAATAAAATCCCATTCGTCCAAAACAAAGATAAAACGAGTCTCCGGTTCCGCCTGGTAAACAGCCTTCAGAGCATCCCATACTGCGTCTTCCGGACTAACCCTGACCTGCGGATACAACTCTGTGATATCCTTGAGCAGTTTTTGTTCAATGCGGCTGATATACTGTTCAAAACTACCGCACCGCCTTGGAAGCTGATTAAAGGAAATCAATATTACAGAATGCCGGTTGAGATGTTCTGAATAAAAGGGCGACCCTGCAATGTCCAGATTTCCAAAAATATCCCCTGAAACACAGCCTCTGGAAAAAAAGCGGCAATCATATTCGCCATAATTGATTTTCCAAATCGCCGGGGTCTTGTGAGACAGATATAATTCTCCGTAGTTCCTATTCTTGGGATAATTTCGTTAAGTATCCCGGATTTATCAACAAAATACGGACTATTGTAAACCTTTGTATATGCGATAACCGCGTCGGTACTGTTCAGATAATTTCCCATGGTCCTGTCACCCTTTCCAACAGACAAATGATTTCGACACATATACCTTATTGAACATTAGCAGTTCAATAAGTATACATTATTCTATCTCATCCGACTCCGTCTCTTCCACCATGCAGTCCCTGTTATAACAGCCTATCATAACACGCTTTTTCGGGCTGAATATCATCCCTGCTAAAACTCCGGCAAGCACGCACACCAGAAGCTCCAGAAACAGAACTTTCCTGTTAACCACAGTCTCCGTATCAAGACTGTCCCAGAATTCCTGTATTTTCTCCATTATAATTCCCATTTTCAGACCTTCCTTTCCTGACACTTCCTACAAACTATATTTACAACATCCCAAATCCTTTCCTGACCCATGAACGGTAACCCGCTTCACAAATAAAGGATGATGCTATTTTTAATTTTAACATAACGTGCCGCTGTTTCAAAGAAATTTATGA
>CATJPU010000237.1 GCA_949742505.1 uncultured Lachnospiraceae bacterium
AAAGCGAGGTACAAGTATATTGAAAAGAAATGGAAAAAGGATTGTATCCAGTCTGCTGTCGGCGGTCACAGTCTTGTCATTTTTCTTACAGTCATTTGCTGTTTTGGCGGCAGAAGCGGAATCTGCGGGATATGAAGCAGGATATCCGTCAATTGAACAAGTCAGGGAGAGACTGAATGAAGATGAAATTGTGACTGCAGAAGATTATGAGATAGAGGCAGGCAGCGATATGGATGTGGAACACGATTTTACCGGAATAAAATACTCTCCAGACAAAGTCAGAGTCACATTCCATCATGCCGGGAATCATACCGGAAAGGAATTTGACAGTAGTCTGGCAGATACTTACCGGGCGGTTTATTTTGTAGAGCCGGTCAGTAAGAATCCGTCTTATTATATCAGCCGAAATATTATCGTCAAAGAAAAAGGGTCAGCGGTCAGGAGCGATGAACCAGAGGAGGAGTATTCGCCGGAGACGGAGGAGATTCCGATAGAAACCATGACGGAAGCTGAGATGGAGGCCGTCATGGAAGAGATGGAACATGCAGAAAGTACAAGACAGGATGCAGAAATGATTGCCGAAGAGGAAGGACTGCTTTTATTTGCTGAAAACAGAAGAATGGCAAGGTCATCCGAGTCGGCAACGATGGAAAGAGGCCGCAGGATTTATTATCCAGGCAATCTGGGGAGATTCTTTACCTGTTATTTTACTGTAAACGGCAGAATTGCTTATTGCCTGGAATCTGCTAAGAATGCACCGGATACGGGAGAATATGCCTCTCATATTTTAGAGAATAATCCAAGTCTGCAGAAAGTTCTCTATTATGGGTTTGGAGGCGCCGGGGATGTAACGGATAGTTATATGCCGGCCTTTGATGAAGACATGCGATATGTGTTTACCCATATAGCGGCCAGCTATTTTTACTGCGGCATGGACGGCTTTGCGGGATGTACGATAGAAGATCTTGAGAGTTGCGGGGTCCTTGGGTGGATTGATTATCTGGACGGCCTGCCTACGCCGCCCGATCCGTATCTTAGTTTGTCTGAGACATCCCTAACGGCAGTTTACAATGATTCCGGGCAGATTACCGGAGAGACAAGGCTGGATGGGGATTCCAGAAATTATATTACAATAGCGCTGCCGGAAGAAGTTACATTTCATAACAGCGGAGACGGAAGTACGCAGACCGGAGGGAATATCTGTGTTTTCGGAGGAACCAGCTTTTATTTCAGCGCGCCGGCAACGGTGCATGGGGAATGGAGTACCGGCGATATGAAGGGAAATATTGGAAGCGTCTGGAGGGCGATTGTAGTTTCGACGGGAAGTTCAAAACAGGATATCGGCAGTTATTATGAAGAAGAGTACGGCAACACGGTAAGTCTGCATGTGGACTGGATGAATTATGCAAGGGTAAAGGTGATAAAAGTAGATTCTGTTTCTCATGCAAAGTTATCAGGTGTGATATTCGGTCTTTATCGGGATGAAGCATGTACAGAGCTGATTGTAGAAATGCCTGCAACCGACCAGAACGGCGTATCTGAGGTGGAAATTGCCATGACGCAGGATACGGTGTATTTGAAAGAAATCGCCGCACCAGCAGGATATCGGTATAATGCTACTTCTTATGGAGTGATTTTAAAGCAGGGAGAGACCACGTCAACCGTAGTTCCGGATGAAGAACAACTTGGAAATCTGACTATATACAAAGAGGGGGAAGTTCTTACGGGTGCGTCCCTTCGGGAAAACGGTGCGGTATTTCAATATGAAAACCGTAGGCAGAGGGGAGCTGTTTTTCGTGTGTATGCTGCGAGAGATATTACTACGCCCTATGGATTGGTGGTTCACAAAGCAGGGGAACTAGTGGCTGAAAATCTTGCAACCGGAGCCGACGGAGCTGTAACGCTGAAAAATCTTCACCTTGGTACTTATCGGGTAGTTGAGGTCCAGGCTCCCAAGAATTTCTATAATAAGGGTGAAACAAAAGAAGTAGAGATTGCCTATGCCGGACAGATGGCGGAAGCTGCATTTTCAGATACAACATTTCAGAATGACAGGCAGAAAGCGCGGGTTTCGGTTGTGAAGCGGGACAAGGATACGTCAAACGGTCTGGAAGGAGGAATCTTTGGGCTGTATGCGTCTGAAAATATCACGACTGCAGATGGAAGCATAATTGCTGCAAAAGGAACGCTGCTTGACAGGGTAACTACAGACGGAAATGGAAATGCAACGTTTTCGGTGGATATTCCGGTTGGATTTGGATATGAGGTAAAAGAGGTACAGGCGCCGGAAAATTATCTGCGGAATCAGAAGGATGTATATGCTTTTCGATTTAACTACACGAATGACAGAGAAGCGAGAATATCATTTTCACATGTTTTTACAAATGAACGGGTGAAAGCCACAATCCGTATCTTTAAAAAGGATAAAGAAACAGGAGTTAATCGTCCGCAGGGGGACGCCGTATTAAGCCATGCGGTTTATAAGTTGTATGCAAGAAAGAATATTATTCATCCAGATAAGAAGACGGGGGTACTCTATCATGCCGGGGAGGCGGTAGGGACGCTGACAACGGATAAAGACGGAAAAGCCGAAATAACCGGATTGTATCTGGGAGAATATTATGTAAAAGAAATGGCGCCGCCGGCAGGGTATCTGACGGATGAAGCGGAATATGACCTGGTATGTAATTATGAGGGCGATTTGACAGCTACGGTGGAACGCGAGTGCATTTCCCCGGAGCAGGTGAAAAAGCAGCCTTTTCAGATTATCAAGGCGGCGGATAATGGGAAAACTGATGCGGATCTTCTCGCAGGAGCAGGGTTTACAGCTTATCTGGTATCTTCCCTAAATAAAAAACAAAGCGGGGCATATGATTTTGATTCTGCAAAGCCTGTGGTTATCGGGGAGGATGGTGCAACAGAAATTTTTACGGATGAAAGAGGATATGCATGCAGCATTCCGCTTCCCTTTGGGATATATCTTGTAAGGGAGACTACGACGCCTCACAACTATACGCCGGTAAGGGATTTTATCGTGCAAATTACGGAACATAAGCCGGATACGCCGCAGGTATGGCGGGTGCTTTTAGATGATGAATTTGAAGCAAAGCTAAAGATTGTCAAACAGGATGATGAAACCAGGAAACCTGTGCTGGCGGAGAATACGGAATTTAAAGTGTATGATTTGGATGAAGAGAAATATGTGGAACAGGTGACGACTTACCCGACAGTAATCACTCATAAGTCGTATTTTACAGACAGTCAGGGTTATTTGATTTTGCCTCAGAATCTAAAAATCGGACATTACCGTATTGAAGAGGTAAGCGCTCCTTTTGGATATACACTGAATGAAAATTATTATGAGGTGTCTGTAGATTCCAATACCATGTATCAGATAGACGAAGTATCCGGGGATGTTGTGATTGACGTAGTTTATGAGAACCATTCGGTAAAGGGAGAATTGAATATTATAAAGAAAGGCGAAGTTTTAAGTGGATACAAGAAGGAGTTTATCTATGAAACGGAATGTCTGGCGGGTGCAGAGTTCGGAGTATATGCAGAAGAGGATATTTATACTGCGGATTTCCAGAAAGACGGAGACGGAAAGAGGATTTTGGAATACGCTTCCGGGACACTGGTGGAAACGCTGGTTACGGACGAAGACGGAAAAGCGTTCTTAGGAAATCTGCCGCTTGGAACATATAAGGTGATAGAAACGAAGGCACCGGAAGGCTATGTGAGAAACGAGGCGGCTCAAATTATTACATTTGACTATGCAGACCAGGATACGCCGGTAATCGAGCAGACAGCCATCTTTGAAAATGAACGTCAGAAAGTGGAAATTGCGGCGGTAAAGAAGGATGCAGATAACGGTGCTGTTCTAGAAGGCGCGGTTTTTGGATTGTATACAAAAACAGATATTATTGCAAAAGAAGAGGTGATTGTAAAAGCAGATACGCTGCTGGAGGAAGCAGTGACGCAAGAGGATGGGAGAGCTGTTTTTGAGACAGATGTGCCTTTTGGGGAATATTATATTCGGGAACAAAAGGCGCCGGAAGGCTATGTATCTTGTGATGATGCTATGGAAGCGGCTGCTTCGTACCAGGGACAGGATGTGAAAGCAGCGGAATTTACTTCTGAATTTGAGAATAAGCCAACGAAAATTTCCGTAAAAAAGACAGACCTTACTACAGGCGTGGAATTGGAAGGCGCAACGCTGACAGTTTTTGACCGAAAAGGGAATGTGGTGGATACATGGAAGTCTGTCAAAGGCAGAGAGCATATGATAGAGCGTCTGACTGTGGGAGAGATTTATACTCTTCGAGAAGAATTAGCGCCTTACGGGTATTTGCAGGCGGAAGAGATTACTTTTACTGTGGAGGATACTGCTGAGGTTCAAAAGGTAGAGATGAAAGATGACGTGCCGAAAGGAATGATTCTGATTAATAAGAAAGGAGAATTTTTGGAAAAAGTATCTTTTTTGGAGAGCATCGGCGGCTTATTTACACATATGTTTGAATACATCACAGGTTCTTTACAGGACGTGACGTTTGAGGTATATGCTTTGGAAGATATTCAGGCGGCGGACAAAGAAAGCGCTGATTATTACAAGAAAGATGAACTGGTCGGTACGATTACAACGAATCTTACCGGTTATGCGAAGCTGGAGAATCTTCCGCTGGGGAAATATTATGTGAAAGAAAGGGAGACCGCGGAAGGGTATGTGCTGGATGAAGAGATTCGGGAGGTTGATTTAAGTTATCGTGATCAGGATACAAAGATTATCACATATTCTACAGACTGGCAGAATTACCGTAAAAAAACACAGGTTCATGTGTTGAAGACAGAGAAAGATTCTGACCGGGGAGTGGAAGGTACGATATTTGCCTTGTGTGCAAAGGAGGACATTATTAATTCAGATGGAAAGGTGATATTAGAGGCTGATACGATAATCGAAGAAAAAGCGACGAATGCGGACGGCCAGGTCATATTCTCGGTTAATCTTCCGGTCGGTTTTCCTTATTATGTGAAAGAGACTGCTCCGGCTTCTGGTTTCACGAGCGAAGGCGAGGTGCAGGCTTTTGATTTTACTTATGAAGACTCGGAAAATGAAGACTCCTTCATGGAATTGAATTTTGAAAATGTGCCTACGGTATTTGAGTTTAGTAAAGTGACTCTTACAGGAGGGCAGGAGATTGAAGGAGCGAGACTGGAGGTAAGAGATGAAAGCGGAAATCTAGTGGACGAGTGGGTATCCGGCAAAGAGCCGCATATGATAAAAGAGCTGGTGGTTGGTAAGAAATATACGATGACTGAACTGCAGCCTGCCGACGGCTATGTGACTGCCGAGCGCATTGAATTTACTGTGGAGAATACGGATAAAATCCAAAAGGTAGAGATGAGGGATGATGTGACGAAGGTGGAGATCTCCAAAACGGATATTGCAGGAGAAGAGCTGCCAGGGGCAAAACTGACAATTTTTAATAAAGATGGGACGCAGGTGGCAAGCTGGATTTCCGAAGATAAGCCTTATTATATGGAAATGCTGCCAATCGGAGAGTATACGCTTCATGAGGAGATTGCGCCGGACGGATATTTGGTGGCAGAGGACGTTACATTTGAAGTCAGAGATACCCCGGAAATCCAAAAGGTTGTAATGAAAGATGAAGCAAAGCCGGATGAACCGTCGGAGACACCGAAAACCGGAGATAACAGAACAGTGTGGATATGGATTGCTTTAGCAGCGCTTGCTATTTGTGGGATTGGATATTCTTTAAGTGTACTAAGAAAACGCTAAAAGTGTATACAAGACAAATTGCTAAGAATAATTGTTTTATTACTCTAATGATATCAGAGATTCCATGTGTGAAAGAATGGAAAAGGATTACTTTTTCTATGAATTATATGTATAATAATGTCAGAATATAAATGAAAAAGGAGATTTTATGCAGTATACATGGAATGATATTGAACAGCACATTACCGCATGTACTCATTGTTCATTGAGCGGAACCAGACATCGGCCTGTGATGGGACGGGGGAGTCATCAGTCTGATATTATGGTGATAGCCGAAGCGCCGGGAGCGCAGGAGGACCAGCAGGGGCTTCCGTTTGTCGGGCGTTCCGGGGAGATATTAGACAAGCTTTTGCGGGATTGCGGATTAAGTAGGGAGGAAATTTATATCACTAACATTTTAAAATGTCATCCTCCTGGTAACCGTGACCCGAGAGAGGAAGAAAAAGAAGCATGTTTCCCTTATTTGAAATATGAGACGTTTCTTTTGAAACCTAAAATTATTGTCTGCCTTGGACGAGTGGCTGCGCAACGTATTATTTCCTCAGATTTTAAGATTACCAGACAGCATGGAACATGGATATATCGGAAAAATTGTGCGCTGACTGCGACATATCATCCGTCGGCAATTTTGCGGGATATTTCCAAATACGAGATTGTGAAGGAGGATTTCTTTGAAATTGTAAAAAAACGCGCTAAATACTGATATTGACATAGTTTCTCCGGCTTGTTAGAATGATAGATAGGTGGATTATCGGTTCGATAAGAAGGGGATTTAATATTTTGATGTATCTGTGGAAGAAGATAGACTGTGTTATTAGGATTTTGTCAGCAATTCACAGACTACAGGGAGGAAAGATAGATGTATCATTGTCATATTCAGTTCTATTTAGCAGGGACTCACTGCAGGGTGTTTGATTTAGTTCAGGAGATG
>CATJPU010000238.1 GCA_949742505.1 uncultured Lachnospiraceae bacterium
CCTTCCTATTTCACTGCTTCAAATGCTTCATCCAGCGCGACGATCAAATCTTCCACTTTCTCGATACCAATAGAAAGACGGATTGTATTCGGCTTGATTCCCTGCTCCAGAAGTTCTTCCTCCGTACTTTGGCTGTGCGTGGTAGTCGCGGGATGGATCACCAGGGATTTCACATCTGCCACATTTGCCAGCAGTGAGAAAATCGCAAGATGGTCGATGAATGTCTGCGCTGTCTTCGCGTCTCCTTTAATCTCAAATGTAAAAATGGAACCGCCGCCTTCTGGAAGATATTTCTGATACAGCTCATGGTTGGACTCGCCCTCAAGCGACGGATGATGTACTGCCTCTACCTGGGGATGATTCGCAAGGTACTGAACGATTTTCAGCGCATTGCTTACATGGCGTTCCACACGGAGCGATAATGTCTCAAGTCCCTGCAGGAAAAGAAACGCATGGAAGGGGGAAAGCGTTGCCCCTGTGTCACGCAGAATGACCGCACGGATATAGGTCACGAAAGCCGCCGCTCCTACCGCATCTGCAAAAGATACTCCATGATAGCTTGGATTCGCTTCTGAAATCCACGGATATCTTCCGGAGGCTTTCCAGTCAAAATTACCGCTGTCAACAATCACGCCGCCAATCGCTGTTCCATGCCCGCCAATAAATTTTGTTGCGGAATGGACAACAATATCAGCTCCATATTCAATCGGGCGGATCAGATATGGCGTTGCAAATGTAGAATCCACTACCAGCGGAATCTGGTGCTTATGGGCAAGCTTCGCAAGCTCTTCCAGATCCGCCAGATTGGAATTCGGATTGCCCAAAGTTTCCACAAAGATCGCCTTCGTGTTATCCCGGATCGCCGCCTCAAAGGAACCTTCTGCCTCCGGGTCTACAAAAGTTGTAGTAACATTATTTGTCAATGGCAGCGTATGTGCCAGCAGATTGTAGGTTCCCCCATAGATTGTCTTGGATGCCACAATATGTTCTCCTGCCTTCGCCAGCGCCTGGAAGGTATAAGTAATTGCCGCCGCGCCGGACGCCACAGCCAACGCTGCCACACCGCCCTCTAAAGACGCGATCCGCTGTTCAAA
>CATJPU010000239.1 GCA_949742505.1 uncultured Lachnospiraceae bacterium
GCGGACTTCAGGTGTACTTTACGAAAAAACAGGAGGTGGAAGCATAATGAAGCAGACGACAATTGGCGGAACAAAGAGAAAAGTGACGAATTTCCTTGCAATGGCGGGGCTGATTATTATCTTCATTGCGTATATGTTTCCGTTTCTGATGGTAGTTATTAATTCGCTGAAGCAGAAGAGAGATATTATCAAGAGTCCCTTTTCCTGGTTATTTACAATCAAGGGACTGTCCTTTGATAATTTTGTGAAAGCATTTACCCAGATGGATTTTTTGAATGCGTTTAAAAATTCCCTGATTGTAACAGTGTCGGCAACAGTGCTGGTTACATTGCTTGCGGCAATGCTGGCATATTATATTGTACGTCACAATAATAAGATATCCAAGATTACATTTGCGCTCATGGTAGCGTCTATGATTATTCCGTTTCAGGCGATTATGATTCCGCTGGTAAGTATTTACGGAGGTACGTTAAATATCCTGAATCACCGGATTACGCTGATTTTCATGCATACGGGATTCTCCATGGCGATGTCGGTGTTCATGTTCCATGGGTTCATTAAGGGAAATGTACCTATGGCGCTGGAGGAGGCGGCTTATATTGACGGCTGTACCCATTCCCAGACATTTTTCAAAATCGTGCTGCCACTTTTAAAGCCGATTATATCAACCATGGTGATTCTGAACTCGCTGGCATTCTGGAATGATTTCCTTCTGCCGTCGCTGGTGCTGACGGATAAAGAACTTTTGACTCTGCCGCTGTCTACATACAGCTTCTATGGTACCTATTCGGCGGACTATGGAACGATTATGGCCGGGCTCCTATTATGCGTATTGCCGATACTGATTCTGTATATTGTGCTTCAGAAACAGATTATTGGCGGCGTAGTTGCCGGAGCGGTGAAGTAGTTCATATTCACATATTAGCAGGCGGACGCGGAGTGAATTAGGAAGGCATCTGACCGGTTCCGGAACCGGTCAGATGCCTTCTTGCATCATAAAAATTTTAGAGTGGGATTTTGACAGCGGGATAGAGCAGATATATAATAGAAGAATAAAATTAGTTTTTGTAAGAAGAGGATTTGACAGAATATGGTTAGAGATGTATTGCATTTGAGGGCGCCGGGGAACTGGATGAATGACCCGAATGGTTTTATCTATTTTCGGGGAAAATATCATTTGTTTTATCAATATTTTCCATATGGACCTATGTGGGGGACCATGCACTGGGGGCATGCAGTGAGCGAAGACCTGGTGCGCTGGGAGCATGGGGATATCGCCTTATTTCCCACGAAGGGATATGACAGGAATGGTGTTTTCTCGGGAAGCGCGCTGGAGAAGGACGGAAAGCTGTATCTTTATTATTCGGCGGTGCGGTATCTGGAAGAAGATGCAGAGAATATTCATTATGCGCCTCATGACTTTTATGAGACGAGCCAGGCGGTACTGGTGTCGGAGGATGGAGTGAAGTTTGATAACTGGAAGGAAAAAAGTCAGATTATTCCAGTGTGCCGGAATGAGGAGACCGCGAATGCAGTACATACCAGAGATCCGAAGGTATGGAAAGAGAATGGAATATATTATATGGTTCTTGGCAGTACTTACCGGGAGCAAGTGGGGCGGGCTGTTTTTTACCGGAGTGAGAATGGCGTGGACTGGGAGTATGCGAATCAGCTCCGGGACGGGCAGTTCGGGAGGATTCTGGAGTGCCCGGATGTCTTTCGGATTGGAGAAGATTATATCTTTCTGGGATCGCCGATGTATGTGTCGGAAGATGAACCGGGGTATCAGCATCATGCGGTGTGTGCAAGGGCAGATTTTGACGAAAAGACTTGCGGATTAACTTTGTTGTCAGAGTGCAGGTACGTGGATTATGGGCTGGATCTTTATGCGGCGCAGACGAATGTGGATGAAGAGGGCAGAAGGGTAATGTTTGCGTGGATGCGCATGCCGGAGGAAGTGAAAGCGCCGGATAGAAAGCCTTGGATTGGCATGATGTGCCAGCCAAGAGTCATTGAGCTTGAAGGCGGACATATTTATTTTCGTATACATCCCAATGTGGAGAAATATTTTGAGAAAGAAACGGCAGAAAAGAGTACTATGCGGGGGATGCCGTGCCGCATCAGGACTGTCCTTGGGAAAGGGGAGAGCCTTAATGCGGGAGGTTACCGTATCTGGGAAGAAGATGACCGGATATGGACTGACAGGAGCAGAGTGTATGCCGGGATAAGAGGCCATAAACTGGTAAGTTCGACGCCAGGACTTGCGGGAAGATATGAACTGGATATCTTTGTATCTCCAAGCCTGATTGAAGTCTTTGTGAATGAGGGACAGTATGTAATCAGCAGCGTCGTGTATGGATTGGGCGCTGAACTGGCGGGGAAAATAGACAAGATATACAGACCTGTAGAAAACATAATTGCAACCGGAAATGAAGTGTGATAGGATTAAATCAAAGGAAAGGCAGGTGACCGAAGTGGAGGAAGAAAACCGGGAATATAAGGACAGTATCTTTGTAGATCTTTTTTATAAGGATGTGACAGCGAAGAAGAATCTGCTAAGTTTATATAATGCCTTGCACGATACAGATTATCAGGATGAAGAGATAATTCATAAGGTGAAGATAGAGGATGTTCTGTATAAGAATTTCAAGAATGATATATCCGTTGAGGTGGATGGACAGGTGATTATATTTGGCGAACATCAGAGTACGGTGAATCCGAATATGCCGCTGCGGTGCCTGCTGTATGTGGGAAGAGCTTATGAGCAGTTAGTGGATAAGAAGGCGAGATACAGAACAACGCTGGTTAAGGTGCCGACGCCGGAATTTAATCAATATTAATTCGGATAAATCACATGAGCTGTTAAGTAAATGCGGAATATTAAGGGAATATAGTCAGTTTATTGATACGGTTAGAAAGTATTCGCATGAAGAAGGGGCAATTAAAAAGGCGATTAAAGAATGTATTGAACATGGAATATTGACGGAGTATCTGGAGCGTAAGGGAAGCGAGGTGACGAATATGCTGATTGCAGAGTATAGTTATGAAGAGGATATTCAGGCAAAGCAGCAGGAAGCCAGACAGCAGGGGATACTGGAAGGAATATTGGAAGGGAGACAAGAAGGAAGACGGGAAGGAATCTTTTTAACCGGAAGGGTTTTCCAAATAATTAAGAAAAATCCAGGTTTGACGAATGGGCAGATAGCAAAGGAAGTTGGATGTAGTGTGGAGGAAGTGGAAAGTACAAGAAAAATGTTTGCTATATAATTGCATTCTGAATAGGAGATAGGTTAAATCATATAATGAGACAGAGCTATGAGAAGCTGTTAAGAAAAGGGCTGCCGGGAGGCGGCTCTTTTCTTATCATACTAATAATAAGAAGAAATAAAATATCGGTAAATACACAATTTATAAAAATAAAAAACCCTTAAAGTTATTTACTTTAAGAAAAAGCGGTACAATGCCCGCTTTTTAATGGATTTCGACGAATTTCGACCCCCTATTTTGACCCCTAAACAAAATTTTTCTAAAATGATAAACATATAATAATTGTTCTCTTTATTAGAATCTTTTACAGCCCTACTCTACCCTTTTTATGACCACAATTATAAATATATTTACCATATTTTTCCATTATTTGCTTATCAAGCTATTTCTTCTGCCGATA
The DNA here is from genome assembly GCA_949742505.1 of uncultured Lachnospiraceae bacterium. Taxonomy (GTDB): domain Bacteria; phylum Bacillota; class Clostridia; order Lachnospirales; family Lachnospiraceae; genus Claveliimonas. Next base: position 3,668 of record CATJPU010000239.1, read on the forward strand.
TATTATATAGTCGCATTGACAATTCTTTAATAAATGATATAATCTAGTTAATAACGATAACTCTTATTATAATATTTCGTTTTTTTCTGGCTCTTAAAGTAAATAAATTTAAGAAATAAAGCTATGCCTGAAGAATGAGTGGAAAAGGACTGAATAGTAACGAAAAATTTATCAACCAGTAAATCAGAATGAAATAACAAAGTTCTGCAGAAAGGACGTGATGCGGATGACGGAGGATTGCGGATATATGGACTCTCCGAATGGAATTGTTTTATGCATTGACAGGAATGGCGAAGGCAGGACAGAAGGCCGTCTGTATCATGGATATCAGGAGCAGGGAATCTATTTTACGGGATACGAGAAGATTATCCGGGTTGCAGAAGAGCTATTTAACGAGTTGGGATTTCCTTTTATGGGAACAAATGACAGGGATATATATGGCAATACGCATTATTACCGAAAAAAGGAAAGGATGACGAGAGTTTTGAGAGATGATGAACTGTTAAGGCAGCATGGACATCTGGGGACCTTTGCGATTCGTGTTCAGCACAGGCAGCATAGCAGCTGGCAGGGCAAGGTAACGTATTTGGAGGAAAACCGGAGCGTGCATTTTCGCTCATTATTGGAACTGATAAAAATTATTGACGGAGCGCTTGATGATGCAGAACAGAAAATGGAAGCAGAAAATAGCGACGGGTTAGAGCAGGTGTGATATGGCAGATAAGGAATTACGCAGATTAAAGAGAAGGGAACTGTTGAAGATGCTTCTTGTACAGTGCAAGGAGACGGAGCGGCTGCAAAGAGAGTCGGATGAAGCGAATGCAGCGCTTGCAGAGCTTACGGAACGGTATGAGAGACTGATTGGAAAGTTGAATGTGAAGGATGAACGTCTGAATCAGAAGGATGCACAGATTGCAGCCCTTAAGGGAACGATAGATGAGATGAAGCTGAACAGAGTCATAGAATTAGAAGAAGCTGGTTCTATTGCTGAGGCGGCGCTTAAACTGAACGGAATCTTTGAGGTGGCCCAGCAGGCAGCGGACCAGTATCTGATGAATATAAGAAGGCTTGGTGAACATACATCCCGAATGTCGGTCGTTCCGGAATTGCCGGAGGAGAAGCAGGTCCCATTTGAATCCGGATGGCGGGCAGGAATCCGAAGGAAAGCGACGGTTTCCCGTTCCAGATACGCGTCATTCGGAGGCGGTCAGCCTGAGACAGACGTTGGACAGAGATACGGCGCAGCATCCAGAGATGAAGCCGGTTATATCAGAACGGCGGCATCGGGTGAGACTCATGGATAAGGAAAAAGAAAAGGGTCAGCCGGAACTTGGCGACATTCCGTCTATAGAGAATCTGCAGGTGGAGCTGGCAAGAGTGGAATCGGGAAGGAATTTTCGGAAGGCACTTTTGAATATTGCGGGAATCCTGATTGTAGTAGCAGCGCTGGCAGCGCTGGCGGTAACAAGGATATTTGTGCTGATAAAGGTAAACGGCTCCAGTATGTCCCCGACCTTTGAGGCGAATGAGGTGATATTTCTTCACCAGACGGAGAAAATAGAAGCGGGAGACATTATCGGATTCTATTATGGTGGAAATATATTTCTGAAGCGGGTCATAGGGACGTCGGGAGATAAGATAGAGATTGATAAAAAAGGCAGTGTGTATGTCAATGACGAATTGCTGGAAGAACCTTATCTGGAAAAATACAGCTTAGGGAAATGTGAAATTGATTTTCCTTATCAGGTGCCGGACGGAATGTATTTTGTATTGGGGGACAATAGAGCGGTATCTCTTGACAGCCGTATTAAGTCGATTGGATGTGTACAGAGCGAGCAGATTGTAGGGAAAGCAGTCGTCAGGGTGTGGCCATTTACAAGAATGGGACGGGATTTCGGGGCACATGCTGATTCAAAATAGGAACTAGAAATTATGCATTAAGAAGGTGAGAAGATGCAGGAACTTGTGAGAGAATATTTAAATGAGTTAGGGAAAAAGCAGAAGAAACACAGGAGGTTCAGGATTGTTAC
>CATJPU010000240.1 GCA_949742505.1 uncultured Lachnospiraceae bacterium
AATAAAACAATTATCTCCTATCAGACTGGAGATGTAAAGAAGCAGGTCTAAGGGTTTATAGGTATCCCTCGAACAACCTAAATACATTATACAAGGAGAAAGAATATCCTTTGGCTTAAAGTGCGAGGGGAGGTTCTAAAAAAGGATATTTTGCTCATAAATATAAAAGAATATCTGAAGGTGGGAATATGTGGTATGCTGAATTATTTGTGGGCAGGGATGATTGTGATTGGGATTATCTGCGCTGCGTTTACAGGGAGGATGCCGGAGATTACGAATGCGGCGCTGGATTCGTCAAAAGAGGCAGTCACATTGTGTATTACGATGATGGGCGTTATGTCCTTCTGGGTTGGGATGATGGAAATTGCATCGGAAGCAGGGGTGGTGAAAAGTATGTCCCGCAGGATGCGGCCGGTAATCCGATTTCTATTTCCGGCTATTCCGGAAAATCACCCATCTATGGAGCATATTACGACAAATATTATTGCCAATGTACTGGGGCTTGGGTGGGCGGCGACGCCTGCCGGATTAAGGGCGATGGAGGAACTTGGGAAACTGGAGGAGGACAGAAGGGCAGGAAGGCTTCCGGGGCCAGTGAGGAAGCGTGGAATTGCCAGTAATGAGATGTGTACGTTTTTGATTATTAATATCTCATCGCTGCAGCTGATTCCGGTGAATGTGATCGCCTACCGGAGCCAGTATGGGAGCGTGAACCCGGCGGCCATTGTGGGGCCGGGGATCGTGGCTACGGCGGTGAGTACGGTTGTGGCGGTGGTATATTGTAAGATGATGGACGGGAAGCGGAGGATATAATATCTACCGCTTTTGTAGTATATTTAAGAAGAGATGGAAAAGAGTTTTGAAAGTATATTGAGAGGAACTGATTTTTAGGGTATACTAAGGAAAAGAATATAGTTTAAGTAAGGTTTGAAGAATTGGCAGATTAGATGATCAGGATCTTATTGATGCAGATTATGATATAGATGAGTGCAATGATGAAATAGCAGAGATGTTTGGAGTGTATCCGTGATGAGGATATTTATAGATACACATATAGCTGTCTGGGCAGTATTAATGCTCCTAAGCTGTCTGGGAAAGTAAAAGAACTGCTTCTTGATATGGAAAATAAAATATTATACAGTACGGCTTCTATTCAGAAAATTACAACATATGTTGCATCCAGAGAAACTTTGTATGGATGGGAATATATGGGCAAAGTTTTTTGGGATATACTTATAAAAAAGAGATAGATATTAGAATTTAAGAAATGTATGAGGTATATGAGGCTTGTTAAAAGACAGGTTTTTCATCCGTCCGCTGAATTTCAACGACCA
>CATJPU010000241.1 GCA_949742505.1 uncultured Lachnospiraceae bacterium
AGATTTTACGCTGAATTTGGTTAATGTAGCCCACTACACCTCCCAAATCCAGCGTAAAATCTGATGCAAATTGGGACAACATCTTGCAGAAAGCAATTTGGGGACACGCTCTAAAGAAATAGACGACAGTGATTAGGAGGAGATTGTAAGATGATGACAAGCAGATTAACGAGAGAGGAAGCATTTGCACTTCTTAAGAAATACAACAAGGAGCCCTTTCATATTCAGCATGCACTGACGGTGGAGGGCGTGATGCGGTGGTATGCAAAGGAGCTGGGCTATGGCGAAGAAGAAGAGTACTGGGGGATTACCGGGCTTCTACACGATATTGATTTTGAATTGTATCCTGAGGAACATTGTAAGAAAGCGCCGGAGCTTTTAAGAGAAGGCAGCGTGGGAGAGGACATGATTTACAGTGTCTGTTCTCATGGATATGGCATCTGCAGTGATTTGGAGCCAAAGCACGAGATGGAGAAGGTGCTGTTTGCAACAGATGAGCTGACGGGACTTATCTGGTCAGCGGCGCTTATGCGGCCGTCAAAGAGTGTGATGGATATGGAAGTGAAGAGTCTGAAGAAGAAATTCAAGGACAAGCGGTTTGCCGCCGGGTGTTCCAGAGAAGTGATTTCAGGAGGAGCAGAGCGTCTGGGGTGGGATTTGAGCGAGTTGTTTGAGAAGACCATACTGGCGATGAGGAGCTGCGAGGCGTCTGTGAGTGAATATATGGATAGTTATCAGCCAGAGTAAGCCTGCTATAATAGATGAAAGAAGATACAGGAGAAAGGAGACTAACATGATTAAGAAGACAACATATATCGAGAGTACAGGTGTGAATCCGCATAAGAATCTGGCTATGGAGGAATATCTGTTCTCCAGATGCGGGGAAGATGAGGCGATTCTGTATTTATGGCAGAACGAGAACACGATTGTAATCGGCAAGAACCAGAATGCATGGAAGGAATGCCAGATTAGTAAGATTGAAGAGGACGGCGCGGTGATTGCAAGGCGTATTTCCGGCGGCGGCGCGGTGTTCCATGATTTGGGCAATCTGAACTTCACCTTTCTGGTCAGCAAGGAGAATTATAATCTGAAAAAGCAGCTTGAGGTTATCCTGAAGGCGGTGCAGAAGCTTGGGATTCATGCGGAGGCTTCCGGAAGAAATGATATTCTGGTGGAGGGACAGAAGTTTTCCGGCAATGCATTTCATGAGCACAAGGGGCGGTGCTATCATCATGGAACCATTATGGTGGATGTGAAACTTGGAGAGCTGAATAAATATTTGAATGTATCGAAGAAAAAGCTGGAATCCAAGGGAATCCAATCCGTCCGCTCCAGAGTGACGAATCTGATTTGCTATAATCCGGAGCTTACCATAGAACGGCTGAAGGCAGCGCTGAAGGAGACTTTTGAGGAAGTATATGGATATCCAAGCCGCATTATGAAAGAAGAGGAACTGGACAAACAGGCCGTTCAGGAATTATATGAGAAATATTCCTCCTGGGACTGGGTGTACGGGAGAAAATTTGAATTTCAGTATGAGGTGTCTGAGCGGTTTGACTGGGGACAGGTGGATATCCAGTTTCAGGTAGACAGCGGACAGGTTGCGGACGTAGCGGTTTATTCGGATTCCCTGAAGCCGGAAGTGATACAGGAGATTCCAGAGGCGCTTAAAGGGATTCGGTATCATAATCAGGCGATGGGAGACGCAATTGGGAAGCTGCACTCGGATATTCCAGAGAAAGAAGAGATGTTTCGGGATATGGAAGCGTGGATTCGGAGAGTGGATTTGTAAGGAGTTTGGGATATAACGATGTAAGGTCTGTTATTGAAAAGAAGAGAGGAAGGCGGGGGTAACTTTGATACGGATTGCAGTGTGTGAAGATGAGCCGCTATTTCTGGAGCGGTTAACAGGTATGGTTCAAGGAATATTGGATAAGCATCAGATTGCCAGCCGGTTAGAGACGTTTGTGAATGGGGCTGCGCTTCTGGCCAAAGAGGCATTCGATATCCTGCTGCTTGATATTGTTATGGAGCCCTGCAGTGGAATGGAATTGGCGAAACGGCTGCGCAGACGGGGAGATGAAGGGAAAATTATCTTTATTACATCATATGAACGCTATGCGGTCGAGGCATACGATGTACAGGCATATCATTATCTGGTCAAACCTGTTAATCTGAAGAAGTTAGAAGAGTTACTTCTGAACTGCTGCTCCTCACTGGAAAGAGAGCGGGAACAGTCAATTGCAGTCAGACAGGGGACGGCGGTGCGTCGGATTCCTTTCAGTGAGATCAGATATCTGGAAGTGCAGAACCGGAAGATTTATCTGCATACGGCGGGGGAAACGATTTCATTTTACAGAAGTTTAGAAGATTTGGAGTTTGTACTTCCGGATGTGTTTTTAAAGTGCCACCGGAGCTATATTGTGAATCTGAGCCGTGTAATAAGCTACGACAAACAGGACGTCCGGCTGGATAATGAGGAGAGCATTCCGTTGTCGAAGCGCAGGCGTGGGATGTTTGAGCTGGCATTTATGCGGTATTTGAAGGAAAGCGGGGATATATTTTGAATTTAGCGGCTGCAGGGACAATTCTATGGGGGTTTCTGGATACCTATCTCAGATACCGTTTTCTGGATAAAATGCTTGGCTCAAAAGTCCGATATACGTATCTGTGGTTTTATTTAGGAAATATAATATATGGGCAAATAAATGTGAGGCTTTCTCTGGCTGTTACGCTGAGAGGAAACCTCTTTTATCTATGCGGCTGTGCATTTTTGCTCAATCTGCTGTTATTTTATGGAAGTGTGATAAAGAAGTTCTTCTTTACACTGTGGATGTACTGCGGAGCAGAGCTGGTATTTGATATGCTTTTCATTTTATTAGACGGTCTGGCGATTGGGCGGGGAAAGGACGGCTGCTCCGACATGGTTATCAGTGCTGTCGGCGTTGCGGCCTGTCTGGTACAGTTTGCGATGATGGAAATATTGCAGCGTAAGCTCTGTATACTCAGGCAGGATTTTGAGAAGCAGGACGCATTCTATCTGATGCCAGTGATTCTGTTTATCTATGCGTCGGTTTCTATGTTAACGGTAATGTTTGGCGGCGTCAGCGACTGGACTTCGGAAACGGCGCTTGCTGCGGCAATTCCATGCAGCCTGATAGCATTCTGCGGCGTAGTACTTCATGTATATTGTATTGTCAGATTAGAGGCGAATCTGGAGGGACGGCTTAAGAGTCAGCAGGCTCAGATGATGGAGCGGCATACGGAAGTTGTGACGATGCAATACGAGCAGATGATGAAGATTCGGCATGATATCAGGAACCATAGATTGTGTCTGGCAGAACTGCTGTCAGAAGGCAGGAAGGAAGCGGCGGCCAAATATTTAGAAGAATGGAATCTTCGTATGGAAGCGGGACAATCTGCGGTGCAGACAGGGTCGCTTTTTGCAGATGCATTGCTGAATCCCAAATACCAACAGGCGAAAGGATTAGGGATTGATATGGACATTTCCATGTGTGCGCCTAAGGAGGAACAGATGGCGCCTGTTGATCTTTGTTGTCTGTTGGCAAATGCGCTGGATAACGCGATGGAAGCCTGCATGCGGGGCGATGAAGACGGACGGACTCCTGGATGGATACGGGTAAGGGCCGAAATGCGCGGGGAATACTGGATATTGGAGGTTAAGAACCCTATTGATTCTCCGGTTCCTGTACAGGAGGGGAGAGAGGCGTCTGTAAAGCGTGTCAGGAGGCATGGAATTGGTTTACAGAATATGAGGGCGGTTGTTGAACGGTATGGGGGAGTGATGGACATTAAAATTGATTCCTGTTTTGTATTGAGCGTGATGATTCCCCTGCCTTTGGCAACAGAAAAATGACCGTCTGTGACAGGTATATTAAGAGGGGCTGCCTTCTGACTGATATCTATAGTGAACGACAGATGAATTTGTCGTTTACTATAAATGAAATGAGATAACAGCAAGGAGGAATGAATCATGCGAATCTATGCAGGACAGACGGCAGAGATTTTCCAGGCAGGCGTGTTGAATCCGGCTATGAATCAGAAACAGGGCGGGACTGCGCTCCAGACCGGAGGAATGATACGGAGCGACAGCGCCGTTATTTCCCAGCAGGGAAAGTCGGCGAACCTGCTGGCGAATCTGATGTGTCAGAAGGAACTACTGCAGATGAATAAAGACTCCCTGATGAAAGGGGCTCTGGATGAAGAGAGCGGAACAGTATCTTCCGGTCTTCAGGAGCAGTTAGAGGAATATGAGAAACAGTTGGAGGAGCTGGATAATCAGATTGCCGCAGAGATAGCGAAGCAGGAGGAAAATGAGCCGGAACAAGGTCACACATACCAGAAGCCGCAGAATAAGACGGCGGAGGAATCGTTGGATGAGAGCGCCGCTAAACTGACGGAACTGGCAGTGAGCCTGGATAAGACGCAGACAACAGAGCAGGTGCGTATCAGGCGGGAAGGCGATAAGCAGGTGTGTAAGTCAGAGATGGAGCTGGGGTCAGCTGCAGCAGAACGCAGGCTGGAAAAGATAGAGAGAACAGAGCGGCTAACCGCCCAGATCGAACCTTTATTGAGATTATAGTGAGATTTTCACAGGGGCGGCAGGATATACTTAACGAACTACGAATGTTCGTTAAGTATACCCTCCGGGCACCCCAATATGGCCATGCGGCCGTTCCACAAGGTATACCCTCCGGGCACCCCAATATGGCCATGCGGCCGTTTCCCCTCCTTAAACCAAATCCAGAACTTTCTCCGCCGTCTGCACATCCGTAATCAGCACGTGCAGATAATGTCCGTTCAAAGCGCCCAGAATAGACTGAATCTTTTTCTCTCCGCCGCCGATTCCGATCACCCGCTTGTGGTGCGGCAGTTCCCTGATATCAATGGAGACGATGCGGTTTTTCAGCGTGGTCTCGCACAGATTCCCCTGAATATCAAAGAAATTTCCGCAGATGTCCCCGGCGGCATGGGCGTCCACCAGTTCATTAATTATCAGCGTGTCAAATGGATAATCGGATAAATGGTCGGCGCCCCGTACCGGCGCTTCGCCAATCCCTACCAGAGTGACATCCAGATCGTGGGATGCCAAAAGGATAGAGGAGATGGTCGGCTCCTTTTTGATTGCGGTGCACAGTTCTTCACTCTGACACATAAAGGGCGCGGTCAGGATATTCGCCCGGCCGTCATATTTATCAATAATATGCTGAGCCAGAATATTCGGCTGGAAATCGACGCTCTGGGAAGACCCGCCTACCAGAGTATAGACCAGAAGGTCTTTGACGGTCTTGTCCGGAGACAGGGATTCAATCATGTTGTTTAAAGTCCGGCCCCATGTTAAGCCAATCTTCATATTGCTGTGAAGGAGCTGCTCGAAATAAACGGCGGCCTCAGATGCAATCTTTTTCGTGACATTGTCAGCGCTGGCATTGGGACAGTCTACCAGCTTGATATCCTCCAGACCGAATTGCTGGCGTAAGCGTTCTTCCAATTGAAGGATCTTCATAGCGCCCCGGATATCTATAATCTCGAATTTTATCATGCCCTCAGCTTTTGCTTCCTCCAGAAGTCGGCTTAAGGTAACGCGGGAAATGCTGAGACGTTTGGCAATCTCCGTCTGTGTATAGCCCTTTTCATATAAGTAGTATAGTGCTTTTAATTTCAGATAATAACGATGCTCCTGCGATATTGACATGATGGTCTCCTTCTGGCGTGTATAGGTCTGCGGGTGATAGAATGCGCTGTTTCTTAAGATGGTTTTATTATAACAATAAGTAAATTTTGTGTAAAGCGTTTCTTCATACCGGAGTATTCGTTATCGCCCATCTTTGTTACTGTTCACACGTTGCCTGCGCCGGTCTGCAAACTGCGGCATACAAAGCAAGGCATTTGGGAGACGCTTTTGATGGAAGAGAAATCGCTGTTTACGGAGTTTTAGGAGAGAAGGCATTCCTGAGCTTCTTAGACTCCGTTGGCAGGGAGTTCGCTGGAATGTTGTCTCGCCTTGCTTCGTATGCCGCATTTTCTGGATTTTCTCATATCCGTTTTCCGACATATGTTTCTTGATTAACGGCATCAGATCATTTCCTTCACCGTCATAAATCTTAATTCCGCCATCCAAAATGGTTCAGCCTGCAGTCATCTGGTTGCCAATCATATACACAAAAGCCGAACCTTTAAATATTCTAAGAAATCGTTACCGAAAAGGGTTTAAAAGCTTAATTTTGTGAGAAAATCTATTGACAGAAGAATAACGTGGTGATATATTATGGGCATAAGGAATTTGCAATAGAAAAGCAAGTATACAAATGTAAACTTATTTTTTAGGAGGAATTATCATGGGAGAAATTAAAGACAAGAGTTTATTGGAAAACAAAGAATTTCTTCAAGAGCTGATGGTCCGCATGATGACTGTCAACAAGTTTGAGGAACAGGCCTTCTGGCTCTTCGGACAGGGACTTGTTCATGGAACCATGCATCTTAGTATTGGCGAGGAAGCCACCGGCGTAGGAACCACAGCGGCCCTGACCAAAGAGGACTATATGCTGGCTACCCACCGGGGACACGGCCAGGCGCTTGGCAAGGGTGTCGACTTAAATTCTATGATGGCGGAGATCTTAGCCCGCGCCACCGGTACGAACCATGGCAAAGGCGGTTCCATGCATATCTGTGATTTTGACAATGGTATTCTTGGAGCGAACGGTATCGTTGGGGCGAACGGCCCGATTGCATGCGGCGCTGCTCTCACAATTAAGATGAAGAAGATTCCGAACCGCGTGTGCGCGGCGTTCTTTGGCGACGGGGCTTCCAATGAAGGCGCAATCTTAGAGTCTATGAACCTTGCGGCGGCATGGGATCTCCCGGTAATGTTCATCCTGACAAATAACACCTACGGCATGTCAACACCTCTTGACAGAGTCGTAAAGAATAAAGATTTGAAGCAGAGAGCCGCAGCATTTGGCTTTAAAGCATATGAATGCGACGGCAACGACGTGCTGGCAGTATATGAGACGGTAAAGGAAGCCCGCGAGTATGTAGTAGCAGGCAACGGTCCGGTACTGGTAGTTGAGCATACTTACCGGACATCCGGACATTCTAAGAGCGACGGTAACTTATACCGCACCAAGGAGGAGATTAAGTACTGGGCGGACAGAAACCCGATTATTCGTTTCCGCCAGTTCCTGACCGAGAACAATATTTTCACAAATGAGGAAATTGATGCAATGCAGGCAGGTGCAGATAAGGCAATCGCAGACGCAATCGAGTACGCGAAAGCTCAGCCGCAGCCAGAAGTCGCAGACCTGGAAGCTGACGTATACGCAGAGTAATAATTCAGTAAGTCTGTGCATTTGCTGCACAGTTACTACGCAGAGTAATTAGGAGGGAAATAAGATGAGTGAAATGAGACAGATTACTTATAGAGATGCGGTTCGCGAAGCTATGGTTGAGGAGATGCGCCGCGATGAGAGTGTATATTTTATGGGAGAAGATATCGGAGCATATTGCGGTGCATTCGGTGTTTCCAAGAATATGTTAGAGGAGTTTGGACCGGAGAGAATCCGTGAGACGCCGATTTCGGAGACGGCATTTATGGGTGCGGGCGTTGGTTCCGCCATTACAGGAATGCGTCCGATTGTAGAGCTGATGTTCTCTGACTTCATGGCAGTATGTTATGACCAGATTATCAATCAGGCGGCAAAGATGCATTTTATGTTTGCAGGCAAGGTTAACGTGCCGATGGTTATCCGTACTCCATCCGGCGGCGGTACAGGCGCGGCTGCACAGCATTCACAGTCTTTGGAGCAGATGTATCTGCATGTGCCGGGACTTAAGGTGGTAGTTCCGTCTACTCCTTACGACGCAAAAGGATTATTGAAGGCTTCTATCCGCGATAACAACACCGTTGTATTCTTAGAGCAAAAGAGATTGTATAAGGAAAAAGGTATGGTTCCGGATGAGGATTATACCATTCCGCTTGGTGTTGCCGATGTAAAGAGAGAGGGTACAGATGTATCTATCATTACTTACGGAAGAATGGTACAGATGAGTCTTAAGGTGGCTGAGCAGCTTGCAGAAGAGGGAATTAACGTAGAAGTGCTTGATCTTCGTACGCTTTCTCCGCTGGATAAGGATGCAATTATTGCTACAGCAAAGAAAACCCACAGAGTTGTAATCGTACATGAAGCGGTTCAGTTCGGCGGATTCGGCGGCGAGATTGCGGCAACGATTACGGACAGCGACGCATTCTATTATCTGGACGCTCCAATCAAGAGAGTCGGCGCGCTGTATTGTCCGATACCCTTTAACCCGGTACTTGAGGCTGAAACATTCCCGACTCCGGCTAAGATTGAAGCGGCAGTCAGAGACGTATTATAATCAAGGGAGGAAGAGGGATGGCAACAGCAATTTGTATGCCGAAGAACGGCATGGATATGGAAGAAGGCACCATCGTAAAGTGGCTTAAGAATGTAGGCGATAAGATCGAAAAAGATGAGCCTTTTATGGAAATTGAGACAGATAAGATTACTATGGAAACAGAGTCTCCGGTATCTGGCGTATTGCTTGCGAAGCTGTATGAGGACGGCGCGGTCGTTCCGGTTCTGACTGCGGTTGGCTATGTGGGAGAGCCTGGCGAGAAGGTTCCGGAAAATGCAGATTTTGAGGCTGTGGAGAAGAAAGCGCCAGAGCGGACTCCGGCGGCAGCGTCTCAGCCGAAGGCTGCGGCCAGGGTTCTTTCTAATGGAAATGGAATCCCGGCAACGCCTTATGCAAAGAAGATTGCATCGGATAAAGGAGTAGATTTGGCGGAAGTGATTCCTTCCGGCCGTCATGGCGAGATTCGGGCAATCGATGTGGAGAATGCATTGAACGCACAGCCGAAGGCTACGCCGCTTGCAAGAGCTATGGCTGCGGACTTAGGCATTGACTTAAAGACCGTTGCAGGAAGCGGCTACAGAGGAAAGATTACCAGCGCGGATTTAACGCCGGAAGAAAAGGCAGAGATTGAGGCGGCGGTGAAGGAGATTGAAGCCGTTCTCGAGCGCAGGAAGCTGTCCGGAATGCGGAAGGTAATTGCGCAGAGAATGAGCGCAAGCCATACTGAGATTCCGAATGTTACACAGAATATCAAGGTGGATGTAACAGAGCTGCTTGCGCTGCGGGCTAAGATCAATCAGGGCAAGGAGAAGCCGGATAAGGTATCTGTCAACGATTTGATTATCAAGGCAGTAGGTAAGGCAGCCGCAGAGTTTGAGCGGTTCCGCATGACATTAGAGGGCAATGAATACGTGCTGCACAACCAGATTAACGTAGGCATGGCAGTCGGCATTGACGACGGACTGGTGGTTCCGGTTATTAAGGATGTTGATAAGAAGAGTCTTGTTGAAGTCTCTAAGAAAGCTAAGGAGCTTGCGAAGAAAGCAAGAGAAGGGAAACTTATGCCGGATGAGATGGGGGACGGACGCATCACCATTTCTAATATCGGTATGTACGGAACCCACAGCTTTACGCCGATTATCAACCAGCCGGAGGCGTCGATTGTGGGCGTATGCGGTACAGAGGATGAGCTGGCATTGGTTGACGGAGAAGTAGTGGTACGCAAGAAGATGATGATCTGTGTGACCTTCGACCACAGAATCCTGAACGGTACGGAAGTATGCGAATTTGAGTCTTATTTAAAGAACCTGTTAGAGAACCCGATTAGTATATTGATTTAATGATAGGAAAGATATAAAGAGAAGAAGACAGTTCGTATGCCGGCGGCAGACACGCCGGTATGCGGATGCCGGGAACTCTTTATATGAGGAGGATTATAATGGCAACAGAATTATATATGCCGAAGAACGGTATGGATATGGAAGAAGGGACCATCGTAAAATGGCTGAAAAATGTCGGTGATAAGATTGAAAAAGACGAGCCGTTTATGGAAATTGAAACCGATAAGATTACGATGGAAACGGAATCTCCGGCAGCAGGCGTACTTCTTGCGAAGTTGTATGAGGATGGCGCGGTTGTTCCGGTTCTGACGGCAGTCGGATATATCGGAGAGCCCGGGGAGAAGATTCCGGAGGCGGGCGCACCGGCTGCAGCGGATGAAACTCCGAAAGCAGCAGCGGCTCAGGGAACAGAGGCTTCTAAGGCGGCGTCGGCAGCAAAGGCTGAGAAGAAAGACGGTTACGACGTTGCGGTAATCGGCGGCGGTCCGGCGGGATACGTTGCGGCAATCCGGGCGGCGCAGCTTGGCGGAAAGGTCGTGATTTTTGAAAAGGATACCGTTGGCGGAACCTGTCTGAACAGAGGATGTATTCCGACCAAGACTTATCTTAAGACGGCAGAGTATATTCATCATATTGAAGCGGCAGCTTCCAGGGGTATTGTGGTAAATGCAGAGCACAGCGTAGATATGCCGAAGGTAGTCGCATATAAGAATAACGTTGTTAAAACGCTGACCGGCGGCGTCGCAGGTCTGTTAAAGAGCAACGGCGTTACTTTGGTAAATGGAGAGGCAGTCCTTGAAACAGCTACAACCGTAGCCTGCGCAGGAAAGATCTACCAGGCAGACAAGATTATTTTGTGCGGCGGCTCTAAGGCAATCCGTATTCCGATTCCCGGAGTGGACCACAAAGACGTGATGACCAGCGATGAGATTCTGGATATGGAAGTAGTTCCGGAGCGCCTTGGCATCATCGGGGGCGGTGTAATCGGCTGTGAGCTGGCTTCTGCGTTCAGTGCATTTGGAAGTAAAGTAACCATTGTAGAGGCAATGGACAGAGTAGTATCCATGCTGGATAAGGACATCTCGGCGGAAGTAGATAAGACTCTGAAACATTCTGACGTGAGCGTAAACTGCGGACGCAAGGTATTGGAGATTAAGGATAACGCAGGACATCCGGTAATTGTGACAGATAACGGTGAATTTGAGTGTGATAAAGTGCTTCTTTCCATCGGAAGGGCGGCAGACTTAGGATGCCTTGGCAAGCTGGCAGACCAGATTAAAACAGAGCGGGGCAAAATTGTAGTAGACGATACCATGAAAACAAGCGTAGATAACATCTATGCCTGCGGTGATATCAACGGCCGTATCATGCTGGCGCACTCCGCGTTCAAGATGGGTGAAGTGGCCGCGGAAAATGCAGTGACAGGCAGCGCAGTCAAATGCGATTTGCGGTATGTTCCAAGCTGTCTGTATCTGTCGCCGGAGGCTGCTTCCGTAGGACTTACGGAGGAGAAAGCGAGAGAACTTCATCCGGAAGGAATCCGGATTGGGCGCTTCAACATGGCGGCCAACGGAAGAAGCGTGGCTTCCGGAGAGAAGGCCGGCTTTATCAAAGTAATCGCTGACAACAAGTATGGACAGATTCTCGGCGTGCATATGGTAGGCGGCGTCGCCTCTGAAATGATTGCAGAACCCACATCTCTGATGCAGATGGAGATTACCGTAAATGAGGTGGCTGAATCCATTATTCATGCGCATCCAAGTTATTCAGAGGCATTTGCAGAAGCCTGTGCGGACTGTTTAGGAATCTGCATTCACCAGCCTCCGAAGAGAAAATAATTTCGACTTTATCAAATTCCTTCTTAAAATGTTTATAGAAAAGAGCGCTTTCTGCCGGGAGGTGGGGAAGCGCTTTTTTCGTTGAAGAAACGAATGCTTCATCCAGATAGCTCAGGAGTTCGATTTCTGGCCGTATGAAGCAATAGTGCCG
Source organism: uncultured Lachnospiraceae bacterium (assembly GCA_949742505.1). Classification (GTDB taxonomy): domain Bacteria; phylum Bacillota; class Clostridia; order Lachnospirales; family Lachnospiraceae; genus Claveliimonas. The sequence goes on from CATJPU010000241.1 coordinate 11,727, forward strand.
CTTTGTGTAATTAACAGTGAAAAATTAACATAATATATGAAAGTTATTATTGACTGTGAATGGTAAATAATATATGATATTTACATTGATAGAAACACATAAGATTCAAAGAGTTTCTGCGTGGAAAAAAGACATGCAAGAGGAGGAAATAGCGGATGGATAAAAGTAGAGTTGTGGCTAATAAGCTGCAGTTTGATGAATTGATACATATAGTTAGCGATACCAATGTAGAATATTGGCTGGCGCGGGAATTAATGTCCCTGCTTGGCTATGAGCGTTGGGAGAACTTTGAAAAGGCGGTCAGGCGGGCAATCGAGTCATGCGAAATGTCGGGAATATGCGTTTTGGATCATTTTCGTGAGGTCACGAAAATGATAATTGCAGGAAAAGGTGCGAAGCGTAATGTGAAAGACTATATGCTGACACGCTATGCCTGTTATTTGATTGCTCAGAACGGAGACCCGAAGAAAGAAGAAATAGCGTTTGCCCAGAGCTATTTTGCTGTTCAGACGAGAAAACAGGAACTTATCGAAGAGCGAATCGCGTATATAGAACGAAATGAAGCCCGCGGCAGATTACGTGAATCGGAAAAGCGTTTGTCGCAGAATATTTATGAACGGGGTGTGGATGATGCAGGTTTTGGCAGAATCCGCTCCCAGGGCGACAGGGCCTTGTTTGGCGGTCACAGCACACAGGCGATGAAATCGCGGCTGGGGGTAAAGGGAAACAGGCCGTTAGCGGATTTTCTGCCTGCACTTACGATTGCGGCAAAGAATCTTGCTGCTGAAACTGTCCTGCAAGCTGCATGCCGATATCAGACTGGCTTGTCTCGCATACGATTCTGGGGACTACAAAATACCGGTCAAATACCTGTTCTAATTCTTTGCGGAAGGCGGAGTCTTTGGAAGGCATAATGATATTCTGCCCTTGGAAATCTTCGATTTTGAGGACGTCCCTTTTGGCGAAGGGATGTGTTTTGCTGACGACAGCTACATAGTAATCATCCTGAAGTTTCTGATAATAAAGGTCTTCTTCTTTCCGAAGAATATTTTCATGACTGATGATAAATGCAGAGTTAATAGAGCGCGCCAGTAGAAGCTTTAAGAGCGCCCGGCTTCCGTCTACAGTGATTTTGTATGTGATTCCCGGATGCTTTTGGTGGAAATCTGTAAGAATCTGAGGATAATTTAAATATCCGGCAATCCACAACATCCCGATACGGAGCGTACCATCCTGCATCCGGCTGAATTTGTCCATCCGGTCGGTGAGCTGCTCGATATTATTTAAGATACGTTCTGCAGCGGCCGCGAAATGTTCTCCCGCTTCAGTCAGGGAAACAGACTTGGAATGGCGGATGAAAAGCGGGATTCCAAGTTCCTGCTCCAGTTTGAGAATCTGCTGCGACAGGGAAGGCTGCGCGATGAATAATTCTCTTGCGGCAGCGGAAAAGTTCTTTTTTTCTGCAACTTTTAATACGTATCGTAGTTGGTGAATCTGCATAAGGAAATCCTTTCAATTCAAATATATTTTAGATAAATTTGTGCAGGTATACAAAAATGTCGTGTATTATAGTTTTTTCCTATTGATTGCATAATATATGAATATTTTACAAATAACAAGAGTTTAAATAAAATATTAATAAATATAACATATGATGTGTTACAATTCGCTGGGGATTTGGCCTGCCCGGAAAGCTTTGCAGCAGGAAGCGGGCGAGACAACATTCCAGTGAACTAACTGCTAACGGAGACTAAGAAACTCAGGAAAGCCTTCGTTTCCAAGTCTCCATAAGCAGTGGATTTCACTTCCATTAAAAGCGTCTCTTAATTGCCCTGCTTCCTGCTGCAAAGCTTTCCGGGCAGGCCAAATCCCCAGCGAACTGTAACATGGATTGTAAGGAAGGAGAGAGAAGTTATGGCGAAGAAAGGCACAAAGGAGACATTGGTTTTGGTTCTGGCGCTGGTTGTTATCATCGGGGCAAGATTCATACCGGGGATGGGAGGATTGTCTGCTGATGCGGTGGCGGTTCTTGGAGTATTTTTTGGTTCTCTGATTATGTGGATTGGTTTGTCCATTGACTGGCCTAGTATGATTACTTTGCTGGCTCTGGGGTTTATCCCGGTTTTTGGATTTGGGGGAACCCTTTCAGGGGCGTTTGGCAATACGACGGTTGCATTTTTGATTTTTACGTTTGCGCTGGTGTATCCGCTGGCTAAGACGAATTTTGTGCGGAGATGTACGATTTCATTTATTACCAACGGAATTGCGAGGAAGGGCCCCTGGAATTTTGTATGTTTCCTGTTTGCGGCGGTGACATTTATGGGATTATTCATTTCACCGTCCGTATTGTTTGTGGCGTTTATGCCGTTTTTGGAAGATATTTTTCAGGTGCTTGAGGTGAAGAAGGGCGGAAAGGCCGGCAACATGATTATGATGGGAACGGCTTTTTGCATTAGTTTATCCTCTGGCATGACGGCGATCGGACATGTGTGGCCGACGATGGCAATCGGCTATTATACCGCGGCTACCGGGAATGATGTAAATCAGTTCCAGTATATGGCGATGGGGATTCCGACGGGTATCCTTCTGATTGTTCTGATGATTCTGATGTTCAAATTCATTTACAGGCCGGATGATATCACAGATATTCAGCCAGAGAAGGCGATGAGCCTGCGGGGGACTGTTCCGGCGGCGGATTTTCGGGAGAAGATTATTTTGGGCGTTATGTTCCTGACTGTATTCTTATGGGTGGGACCGAGCCTGATTAAAGGAGCGCTTCCGGATGTGTATGCCATGGTAAATGGGTGGTCTACGGCCATGCCTCCGCTTCTTGGCTGCGTAATTCTGTTCGTGGTACAGATAGACGGTGAACGAATCCTGAATTTTAAGGAAGTAACCAGCAAGGGGATTCTCTGGGGGAGCATTCTGATGACGGCGGCAGCTACTCAGCTTGGCTCCTGCCTGACCAATGAAGAAGTAGGAATCAGCGCATGGCTGACCGGAACATTAGAACCGCTGACAGGAAGTCTGCCAGTGATAGGAATGATTCTGTTTTTCATGACCTGGGCGGTCGTTGAGACTAATTTTTCTTCCAATATTGTTACCACAACGGTTGTCAGCGCTGTTGCGCTATCCGTATTAACGGCTCTTCCGGAAGGTTCTGTCAATGTGGCGGCAGTGGTATGTATGGTCGGTTTCGCGGCAGGCGTATGTAACATGACCCCGGCGGGGCAGAGTACCGTTAATACGGTGGCGATTGGTTCCGGCTGGACCAATACCAAGTCTATGTTTGTGTGGGGCAGCATCTTTGCGGTGCTGGCGATTCTGGCGCTGACATTCGTCGCATATCCGCTGGGCTCACTGGTAATGTAATAGTTACTGTTTACAGGACAGAGTACCAGGTCGGGATAGAAATGGAAAAGAAAAGAGTACAGAATTAGAAAGGGATAGAAGGAACCTGACAGGTGATATAGTATGAATAGAAATTATGAGTATGATGTAGTAGTTGCAGGCGGCGGTACGGCTGGAGCAGCCGCGGCTGTGGGCGCGGCAAAATGCGGAGCAAGAACACTGCTGATTGAGAGGAATCCTTATCTTGGGGGAGAAGCAACGAATAGCGGCGTGGCGGCGTTTTGCGGATTTTATACCTGCGGCGGCAATCCGGTAAAGGTGGTTTCTGGCGTGGGAGATATGGTATTGGAAGAAATGGAGAAGCTGGGGAATACTCTGACATATATGATTTCTGCGGCAGGGAATAAAAATATTAACTTTCAGCCGGAATATCTGAAATGCGCGCTGGACAATCTGCTGGACGCAGAGGGGGCTGACTGTCTGATGCATACCTCTCTGACTGGCGCAGAGGTGGAGGATGGAAAGATTCAGTCGGTTCAGTGTATGGATGACGAAGGGATTTTCACTGTAAATGCTTCATGTTTTGTAGATGCCACAGGGGATGCGAATCTTGCGAGGATGGCAGGAGCAGAAACCGTATGGGGAGATGAGGAGGGTAAGGTACAGGCGGCGACGCTGACGTTCCGGTTAAGCGGCGTGGATACCAGGAAGCCTATGACTCCCGATGCTGTGGAACAGGCAGTACTTCAGGCGAAAAAGGAAGGAATCCCGCATTTGACTAGAGAGAAAGGATTTATTCAGGTGCGGGAAGATTCGGATATTGTGACGGTACTGCTTCCTACGGTTATTCCGAATAGTCTGGATGGAAGAGAACTGACCAGGCACGAGAGGGATGGGAGACAGCAGGTGATTTCCTATGTAACGGCATTAAAAAAATATATGCCCGGAATGGAGCATAGCGAATTGGCGGTAATCGGGCCTTCCCTTGGCTTCCGGGAGACCAGAAGGCTTGTGGGCAAAAAGAGAATTACCGCAGAGGATGTGTTGGAGAGAAAGAAATGCAGGGACGGCATTGGACGGGGAGGATGGAAACCAGAGATTCATAAGAGTCAGACGAAGATGGGAGAATATATGGATGTGGCAGACGGCAGTTATTTTGATATTCCGCTTGGGGCGCTGCAGTCATCGAATATTCAAAATCTTTATGGAGCAGGCAGGATTGTGTCTTCCGATTCGATAGGATTTGCGGCGGTCCGGGTAATGGGCACCTGTTTTGCGACTGGTCATGCCGCCGGAGTCGCGGCGGCATATCAGGCTGTGAAAGGAGAGGCAAAGGTTTCTGCGATTCGTGCAGAGCTTGAAAAACAGGGAGCGATGATATAGAATACAGGAAAGATATATTAGTGCTGTGGTGAGACGTTATGCGTTTTTTGGTAGTGAGCGATACAAGAAATTGTATCCTCGAACATTAGAAAATGCAGGAAAATGAGAGGTGAAAATTATGAATTTGGATGAAATAAGGGCACATATTGACAGAATTGATACACAGATGAAGTCGCTGTTTCTTGAGCGGATGGAATGCGCGGGGCAGGTGGCGGAGACAAAGGCCCGGATGGGCAGCGACAGCGTGTTTGTTCCAGAGAGGGAACTTGCAATTATTGAGAAGCGGGCTGCAGATATAGACGCATCCCTGTATGATGAATATGTGGTCTTTATCAGGCATTTGATGAGTGTCAGCAGAAGATATCAGTATGGGATTCTGACGGAACTTCAGGATAAGACGCTGAAAGCAGAGCTGGATGCTGCCGGACTGAATGAGCAGGCGGAGCATACGCAGGTGAAGATTGGTTTTACTTGTGAAAAGGAAACGAGCGATTTGAATTTATTTCTCAATATGGCAAAATTGAACCGGATATCTATTGTAGAACTGCAGCTTCATACAGAAAATGAGATACAGAAGGCAGAACTGTTACTGGAGGGGAATATAAAAGAAGCGGCTATGAGACAGTTTTTGTGCCAGACGGCGAAGGAGTCGGAAGATTTTCGGATTATGGAGCTGAGATAAGGGGAAGATAACAGAGTGTTAGTTTTGCCGGAATGCAATAACAGATGGTTATCTAAGGCGGTCAATTTCGTGGCAGCCACACATCTTATGGGGCAAAAGAGATGCAGGGGAACGCCGCGTCTGCCAGATAACTTTTTGTATATAATAATTTTGTTACCACCAGTCATTATGGCCGGTGGTTTCTTAACTTTATACGATAATTTTCGTTTGGGAATGAAACATTGGGTGCTAAAATATGCTTGAAAAGTGTTGAGAAATGAGAAGAAGATTTATGGCTGTTTTGCTAGTGCCGACGCTTGTGCTGGGCAGTAGTATGACTGCATGGGCAGCAGAGATCGGGGAAAAGGCGTCAGAAACAGAGATGGAAGTTGCTGCGGAGGAGGAAACTCAGCCAGAAGTTTCCGAAGATGTACAGGTGCAGGAAGCCGCAGGTTTTGTATTTTCGAGAGGAATCATGACAGGAATGACTGATACCCAGTTTGGTCCGAGTGTGAAGCTGTCTCGGGGGCAGTCTGCAGGGCAGCGCAGACGGCGTGTGAACTGTAACCTTAGCTCTGCGTGACGATGTAATATGCCTTTTTATAGTATTGACATTTCAGGGAATTGGTAGTAAGGTCAAATCAAACATTGTATACAAATATTAGGAATGAATACAATACAAGAATAAGGAGGCGGAACTATGAAGTATGGATTTATTGGAACAGGAAATATGGCGTCAGCAATCATCGGCGGAATACTTAAGAATGGAATCGCTGCGCCGGAGGATGTCTTTGGGGCAGATGTATTTGCGCCGGGACGGGAGAAGGTAAGGGCGCAGTATGGAATTACAGTTACGGATGACAATACTGAGGTAATTCGGAATGCAGATGTGGTATTCTTATCTGTAAAGCCGCAATTCTATGGAGAAGTAATCAAAGGAATTAAGGCAGAGGTAAGGCCGGAGCAGATTATCATTACGATTGCGCCGGGAAAGACCCTTGCGTGGCTTAGGGAACAGTTTGGCAGGGATGTGAAGCTTGTGCGCTGTATGCCGAATACGCCGGCTCTGGTAGGCGAAGGGATGACGGCCGCCTGCCCGAACGATTTGATTACGGAAGAAGATTTGAATCTCGTGAAGAAGATTCTCACAAGTTTCAGCTATGCAGAGATTGTACCGGAGAAATTGATGGATACGGTTACTGCAGTGAGCGGCAGTTCTCCGGCATTTGTATTTATGTTTATTGAGGCGATGGCAGATTCAGCCGTATGCTGCGGAATGCCGAGGGCACAGGCATACAAATTTGCCGCCCAGGCAGTGCTGGGAAGCGCCAAGATGGTTATGGAGACCGGAAAGCATCCGGGAGAGCTCAAGGATATGGTATGCTCGCCGGCAGGAACGACAATTGGCGGCGTGCGTGTATTAGAACAGATGGGATTCCGAAGCGCGGTATTTGAAGCGGTAAAAGAGGCGGAAGAGATTTCAAGAAGTCTTTAAGCATAAAGGAGCGGAATAAGAATGTTTGCATTGAATCATTTTCTGGAGAAACTGGACAAGATATATGCGGAGAATCCAAAAGAGCTGGAGGGTTTCTTAAAATCCGGGCTTTCCGAGGCGTCGGCCTGGGGAGACTTGTCCTCTGTTCTTGTGATTTTGAACGAATTGATTGGCTATTACCGGGTTATGAACAATCCGGAAGAATGCGGAGAATGCATCAGGAAGGCAAGACAGACAGCAGATTCTATGGGGATACAGGGTACGGTAAATTATGCGACAATGCTGCTTAATATCGGCACAGCCCAGAGGGTCATGGGAATGATGCAGGAGGCAGAAGAGCAGTATGAGCAGGTATTTGAGATATACAGTAGAGAATTTACCGGGCCGGATTATCGGATGGCAACCCTGTATAATAACCGGAGTATCCTGTATGCACAGACCGGACGGTTAAGTGAGGCGAAGCAGGATTTAGAGAAGGCAATGGAAGTGATTCAGACCCTTGAACAATCCGAGGCAGAGATAGCGACCACGCATGTCAATATTGGAAATCTTTGTTTTCAGATGCAGGATTTGGCGGAGGGAACCCGCCATATGGAAGAGGCGGTACGGATTTTTGAGGAAATGAGCGGGAAGAAAGACGCTCATTATTCGTCAGCCTTATCCGGATTGGGGGAAGCATATTTTCGGTGTAATCGTCTGGAAGATTCCGTCCGGTGTTACGAAAAGGCTCTGGAAGAGATTTTGTTAAATTATGGAGAAAATGATTATTACCGGGTGACGAAGAGGAATCTGGATTTAGTTAGAGATACCTTAAACCGGCTGGAAGCGGTCCGGCGGCAGAATATGAAAGGCATGGAGATTTCCAGAAAATATTACGAAGCGTATGGAAAGCCTATGATAGAGGAAAAATATCCGGAATATAAAGAGCGGATTGCGGCGGGACTGGCGGGAGAAGGCTCGGAATGTATGGGATACGACGACGAGTTTTCTTCTGACCATGATTTTGGTCCGGGATTTTGTCTGTGGCTTACCAGAGAGGACTATGAAGAAATCGGCGAACAGCTTCAGAAGGATTACGAGAGTCTGCCGAAGGAATTTATGGGATTTCCTGCGAGAAATACGACAATGCAGGGCGGCGGACGGGTAGGCGTTATCTGTATGGATGATTTCTTCCGGAGGTATACGGGATATGTAAGCGCGCCGGATGCAGAAGAGAAAGCGGGGGAGACCGGATGGATGACCATGGAACCTGCGGCGCTCTTTACGGTGACAAACGGGAAGATATTTACCGATTCAATGGGGGAATTTACCAGAAGACGCGCAGGGTTTGCGGTATACCCGGAGAAGGTGCGCGTAAGGAGACTGGGACAGGCTTTGGGGCTGATGGCCCAGGCCGGACAGTATAATTATGGACGGATGTGCAAACGGAAGGATTGGGAGGCTGCATTTCTCTGTATATCTGAATTTGTGAATGGAGCAATCGAGGCGGGCTATCTTCTGAATCGAAAATATATGCCGTTTTATAAATGGAAAATGCGGGGGATGGAGGATTTTACCTGTTTGACGTCTTTGAGGGAGGGGCTTTCGGCTCTGATTGGGATGCGCTCATCCGAACAGGCGGAAGAAGCGACGCGTCAGATTGAGCATATTTGCAATCTGTTTGTACAGGAATTAAATCGCCAGGGACTGACAAGAAGCAAAGAGAGTTTTCTGGAAGTGCAAAAACAAGAATTATTAGAGCATGTTTAAAAATTGTTTTCTGCAGGAAGTCGTCCCAATTTGCATCAGATTACAGGAATGCATTTGGAGACGTGTATTTAGGAGGAAGATGATGAAAGAGACGTTAATCAGCCAGATTGTGGAGCTGGAATGGGAACAATTTCAAAATGTTAAGAATGAAGGCGGACGGGCCGGATGTCAGGATGACAGGGAGACTTTCGAGATTATGAGGAAGAGTCAGTTTCTCGCATGGAATCAGGAAGCGCTGGAGAGTTACCGGAAAGATTTGCAGGAAGCGGAGGAGAAGAATTGGAACCTGCTGACAGAGAAATACGCCCGGATGATGGAGAGTACGGCGCCGGAGGAATTTGAGAAAATAAAGGACCGTCTTCCCGCACGAAGCGCGGAGAGGATTGCGGCGCAGGAAGAAATGATTTCTATGCAGGTGCATTGGGAAGAAGAATTTGCAGAGAAATATCCGGGAATTGCCGGAAGAGGCCGCAAGATTCATACATATGAGGATACGCCCTGGGATACTTCGATTGAGACTTACGCCAGAGGCGAGCTTGGAACCTACTCTGACCGGACGGCAGGGCTTCTGGGGGATATGTACCGAAAAATAGCGGAGGACGGCGGGAATCTGGCGGTCAGCATCCTGGAAAATATGGTGCGTTTCTATGGCTATGCATCCCTGGAAAAAGCGGAAGAAAGACACAGCGCACCAGAGCGTGTTTGAAAATTTTTCCGCTTAACCCAACCAGTTCAATCAAATTCAGGCGGCATTGTCCGCTATGCGTCTTTCATTTGACTTCGCGCCTGTGCAAATACCACCGCGCCGATAATGATAACTGCGCCGATGATTTCTCTGGCGGAAGGAATTTCGCCCAGCGCGGCCAGAGCAATGAGGATTCCGTATACGGATTCCATGGAGGCGATAATTCCGGCCAGTCCTGCGGAAATATGTTTCAGACTGTTGATAAATATGGTATGCGCCAGCGCAGTTGTGGCGATTCCAAGGAAAAGAAGGAGACCCAGCTCCCTAGCCGTCGGACGAAGAGACATCGTTAAGACAACAGGTGCCAGAACAAGCGCTGCGGTTCCCTGCTCATAGAGAGAGACGACTGTGCTTTGATAGTGTCCCGATAAAAAGCGGTTCAGTACTGCAAGAACTGCATAGGCGAGGGAGGAAATCATTCCCACAAGAATGCCCCGGGACATCTGGTTTGCCAGAGTAAATTCCGGAATGGTAACAAACACGCCGATTAGAACGACAATTGCAACAAGCACGTTCTCCCTGTGAAGCTTCTCGTGGAAAACAAGAGGCTCTAAGAATGTCACGAACAGCGGAAAAGTGGAGAAGGTAATCGTTGAAATCGCTACGGTAGAAATCTGTGCGGATTCCAGAAAAGACCACCAGTGCAGCGCCAGAACCATGCCGGAGGACAGTAAAAGCGCCAGATGCGATTTTTTCTTCAGGCGGATACTCTGTCTGGTAATCAAACAGAATAGAAGTAATGTAATGGAAGAGAAAAACACTCTTCCAAAGGTAATCCCGATGGAAGGTATCTGAATACCTTTGGCGATAGGCGCCGCCGTAGCAAATAAAAATACGGCCAGATTTACGCTGATTAAAGCCTGTTTCTTATTCATAGTTCAGTAGCTCCTTTGTATGGTTTTGCCTGATGTTTCCAAATTGCTTTCTGCAAAGGTGCCGTCTCAATTTGCTGGCACATTCTAATCAGGCGCATGTTCTTATCATTGCGCAATTCTTGTGAAAAGTCAATCGAAAGTGTGAACAGATGATGTTAAAAGCCTCCAATCGCTTCAGAAGAACTGCAAACTGTAACAAATGCACGAAAACCCCGATAACTTTCTAACAATATTACCATAGACATATCTTTTTTTGATTGCTACAATAGTTGTGTGTGTTTTAGTCAGGAGAATACATGAGATACTGGAAACGAGGTGTGATGAATGGAAAATGAAAAGAAGTATGCGGTAAGACGAATTGGAGTTCTGACTTCGGGAGGCGATGCTCCGGGTATGAATGC
>CATJPU010000242.1 GCA_949742505.1 uncultured Lachnospiraceae bacterium
AAAGGCAAAGCAATGGATGAAAGGAGGATCCCCGTGAAGGTTAGATCATCAGTAAAACCAATTTGCGAGAAGTGCAAAGTAATTAAAAGAAAAGGAAGCGTTCGCATAATCTGCGAAAATCCAAAGCATAAACAGCGTCAGGGATAGGCACTGAACACTTAATGAAAGCAAGCGCCGTAAGGCGTAGCTTGAATTTAGTGAGAAGGCCGTTCTCTGAGCGAAGCGAAGAGAACTTCCTTAAGGAGTCGAATCCCGCAATCAAAATCACAGATTGCAGACAAAGTTTATGAATCAAATCAGGCGGCTGATAGCCGGTATGTAAGCACATGCAGGCTATTTTAAATATACAAGGAAGCACCTGTAGTCGGTGAAGTCCTCGTATATTGCTTCTAATGCCGGCCCGTCATTACCGGATAGTATCTATTCGGTGGCCGGAAAGGACGTGATACCGAACACGTCTGGACGAATGAGACAGTAAGCTCGTGAGAGACCTCGCTAACTGCTCAAAAAGAGGAAGTTCCTTACAGTAAGCTCGTGGAAGACCTCGCTAAGTGAACAGGAACAACTCTTCGCAGTAAGCTCGTGAGAAACCTCACTAACTGCTCAGTAGTCCCTATTAAAGACAATGTAACAAATAATTTCAGGAAAATGGAGGAAATTCACATGGCTCGTATAGCAGGTGTAGACTTACCAAGAGACAAACGTGTTGAGATCGGACTGACTTATATTTATGGAATCGGCAGACCGAGCGCAACTAGAATCCTTGCAGAGGCAGGCGTAGATCCTGATATTCGCTGCAGAGATTTAACAGATGAAGATGTAAAGAAGATTAGTGCAGTTATTGATGCGACACAGGTTGTAGAGGGTGATCTCCGCAGAGAGATTGCGCTGAACATTAAGAGACTGCAGGAGATCGGATGCTACAGAGGTATCCGTCACAGAAAGGGACTTCCGGTTCGTGGTCAGAAGACAAAGACCAACGCAAGAACCAGAAAGGGTCCAAAGAGAACAGTAGCAAACAAGAAAAAGTAAATATTTCGTGAAGGCAGGCTGTAAGCGCAGCCTGAGGTTCGTATTTACTTTGTTCTTCAAGCATGGCGAGAAGAACTTCATTGATTACAACAAATTCATAAAAAAGGAAAGTGTAGGTTAGTTTTATTATGGCAAAGAAAGTTACAAAGAAAGTGACAAAAAAGCGTGTCAAGAAAAACGTTGAACGCGGACAGGCACATATCCAGTCATCTTTTAATAACACCATCGTTACATTGACAGATGCTCAGGGTAATGCTCTTTCATGGGCAAGTGCCGGTGGTCTTGGATTTAAAGGTTCAAGGAAATCTACTCCTTATGCAGCACAGATGGCGGCAGAGACTGCAGCCAAGGCAGCATTAATTCATGGCTTAAAATCAGTAGATGTTATGGTAAAGGGACCGGGTTCCGGAAGAGAAGCGGCGATTCGTGCTCTTCAGGCATGTGGAATCGACGTGACAAGCATTAAGGACGTTACGCCGGTACCTCACAACGGATGCCGCCCGCCGAAGCGCAGAAGAGTCTAATTGGTTACCTTTGGAAGATAGCATTTGAGATAATAGGAGGAGATATAGGACATGGCAGTAAATAGAGTTCCGGTTCTGAAAAGATGCCGTTCCCTTGGAATGGAGCCAGTATATTTAGGAATTGATAAAAAATCCAGAAGACAGTTGAAGAGATCCAATCGGAAGATGAGCGAGTACGGTCTTCAGTTACGTGAGAAACAGAAAGCGAAATTCATCTACGGCGTATTAGAGAAGCCTTTCCGGAATTATTTTGAGAAGGCGCAGCGCATGAGCGGTATGACTGGTTCTAATTTGATGATCATGCTTGAGAGCAGACTGGACAACGTTGTATTCCGTATGGGGCTGGCAAGAACGCGCCGCGAGGCGAGACAGATTGTTGACCATAAGCATGTATTAGTAAATGGCAAACAGGTGAATATTCCGTCTTATCTTGTAAAGGCTGGCGATGTAATTGAGATTAAGGAGAAATGCAGAGGATCTCAGAGATATAAGGATATTTTGGAAGTGACAGGCGGACGTCTGGTTCCTGGCTGGATTGAAGCAGACCATGAGAACCTGAAAGCAACCGTAAAAGAGCTTCCGACTCGTGATGAGATTGATGTTCCGGTAGATGAGATGCTGATTGTCGAGTTGTATTCTAAATAATAGGATTTAGAGATTCACCCCACAAGGAGGGACTATATAGTGTTTGATTTTAATAAACCA
>CATJPU010000243.1 GCA_949742505.1 uncultured Lachnospiraceae bacterium
AATACTGCATACATCCCTTGGCATTATCGCTCTGTCATCCAGATATTCCATAAATCTTCTCACTATATGTAATTCATTTCTCAAGCTCGAAATGGACAGGTGCGTGATTCCAAGTCCATATTTCATATATTGCTGTAGCAGCCTCCGGTTCCCCATATGGCCGACTTCTGCAAATGACAGACTGTGTACCGGGTTTGACGGATTAATCCTTGTACTTTCAAAATGGAATCTATCCAGATACCAGACATTCGCATTCCAATGTATCTCATCCGCTTCCAGAAACACTGCTTTTCTGCTGATATCTACTACGCCCTTTGCATCTTTCTGCCACGATTTCCCGGATAATAAACCTTTAAATTTTTGTATCAGGTCAAGTTCTATGGTTTCTATATCTTCCACCTGCTCTTTTATGCAGAAATCATAAAATCTCCGTAATGCCTGCAGATTCTTTTTTCTGGTCTTCTTATTTGCATACTGGCGGATAATGTAATGAAGCGCTGTAAAAATCTGCTCTTTCATAACCTTTGATGCTTTCCTGCTAAAATCCCACACCAGCTCTTCCTTATTATCTATTGCCCGGTTGTACAGCATTGCAATCTCCTGTTCCGGGTGGTAGGGCAGGAATAAAATCTTGTTCTCATACTTTAATTTTCCATTGTTCCTGCCTTTCAGTGTCTGCATCTCTTCCCGGATAAAATGCTGTTTAATCCTGTCAAACCCTCTCAGATACACACTCCATGAAACTGCTGTGATTTCCGTTTTTATGAATTCCTCATACCTGGCCCGCAGCTGGTAATCTATTTCGGAAATATGCCATATCTCCTTCAGTTCAAGAAATTTTTTGACTTTATTCCTATAAGGTTTCTGCACTTCCGTACAAGCGTCAATCTCCCTGCCCAGCTGTTCCAGCAGATATTCTCTTTCATCCGTTTCTAAAACCCGCAGCTCGTTCTGCTGTAATCTATAGGCAGACATTTATGATCACCTCCTCGTATCCAGCAGATCCTGTATCCCATACAGGCTGGAGTATCTGCTGTAAAATTCCTGACTTGCTGCTTTCAGCTTATCATCCAAAACATTCAGATACCGTATCGTCGTATCCAGATGCTTATGCCCAAGAGCCTGGCTAATCATTTCCAACGGCCAGTCCGCCTCCCACCTTGCATTCGCATAATACCGCCGGAGCATGTGCGGCGTGATCTTGATCCCGGTCTTTTTCTCCATCCGCTCAAACATATCATAGACGCTATCCACCTTCATCGGCTTCCCGGTCGTTTCTCCCTTGATATTGATAAACAAATAATTCTGTTTCTGAAGGATATCCCAATATTCTGACAGATAATACAGCAAAAAATCAAAGGTATCCCTGCTAATCCTGCCTCTCCGTTCTTCCGCATTCTTTGCCCTTGCATCATTCTCATTGTCATCCCGGAAATCCACCCGTATCTCACGGTTCTCATAATCGATATCTTTTGTATAATCAATCCCAAGAATCTCCCCTATCCTAAAGCCCAGCTCCGAGGTCAATAAAATCAATACCTGATCCCTGCAGTTGGTACAGGCTTCCAGAAGTGTTACAATCTCACATTTCTCTGCCGCCCGCACTTTCCGTTCTTCTTCTTTCAGATATCCCTTAAATGCTTTGAACCTTAATGTCCTTTTTACTCCAACGCTATTTGGAATCGTCATCTGGTTATAGGACAGCACAGCCAATTGCCCTGACTGCTCTGACTGTAGTTCCAGAAAAAGATAGAACCTGAACACATCTTTTAAATATGCATTGCAGGTTCCATTGTCCGGCAGTTTCTTCGTATTCTCTTTATGCTTTCCAAGTTTCAGCCATCTTAAATATTCCGAAAAATGCTCGTATTGCGTTTCATAATCCATCTGGTACACATCATCCAGTTCCATCCGTTTTTCATTCATATATTCCAGATAATAGCAGATAGCAAATGCACTTCTGCGAATCGTATTTGGGGAACGGTTCGCCCTTGTCATATGCGTCAGATATTTTGTTGGGAGTTCTACGATATCCATTGTCTCCAAATCTCTGATATAAAAATACTTTGTTGACACATCTTTTATCATTCCCACTTGATACCGTTTCATCTATTCCACTTCCCTTCCTCCGACGCTATACACAGTATACCCACACCATGCAGATAAAGCTATCGCCAATACTACCAATCCTCCGCAAAGCTCCTTTAAAATACCAACAAACTTTCGCCGCCACACTGCCCCGCATTTTAAGCAGAACCAACAACACCACAATCCGTAAAAATATCAGTACAGCATTGCATTATTCACTGTTAATTACACGATGCTGTACTGGTTTCTACATATAATATTCCACATTCTTCCGGCTGCGGATGAAGGCTTCCACATCCTCCAGCGATTCTGCCATCTGGCAGGCCGGAAGTGCCTGCAGGACTTTCTCATGATATCTTCCTCCTTTGGCCGCCCGGTGATCCAGAATGGACACCACGCAGGTATCGGTCTCTGTCCGGATGGCTCTCCCAAACCCCTGCCGCAGCTTCTTCTGCATATCCGGGACAGCCACCGCTTCTATATATTTCCTTAAGCTCTCATACTGTTCCTTTTCCGCTTCCCTCACCGGATCCGGGACGGCAAACGGCAGCCTTACTATGATCAGCGAGGATACCATATCCCCCGGGAAATCCACGCCTTCCCAGCAGGAGCCAGCTGCAAACAGCACCGCGTTCCCATATTCCTTAAAATGCATGATTTCCTCCTGCGCATGCCTCCATACTTCCACCATCGGGAAGGGCAGGCTGCCGCGCAAAACCCTGCACACATTTCCCATCAGCGAATAGGACGTAAACAATACCATCGTATGGCCATGGGCTGAATATACCAGCTGCCTGATCTGCTTTGCTATCTGTGCAGTTTCTCTTTCACTGCCGCGCCGGATTTTCTTATTGTCCTTTGGCAGATAGAGCAGGCAGTTTTTCCTATACGCAAAAGGGGATTCAGCAGCGTATTCCTGTACCGGCGCCTGCTTCCCTTTTTTCTTTCCGCTCAAGCCAAGCATCTGCCGCGTATGCAAAAACCCATTCCCGGCTCTTAAGGTGCCGCTTGTTATGATTGCCGGAAATCCTTTTTCCCACAGCATCCCATAAAGATAAGCCGGAACCTCCCTGCTGACTGCGCAGAACACCGGATACTGTTCCTTATCCTGT
>CATJPU010000244.1 GCA_949742505.1 uncultured Lachnospiraceae bacterium
GCGGCAAGATTGTATTCTCTGCTGATGACGCTGTAGCGTGGGCGGAAAGAGGAGAGAAGGTTGTTCTGGTCCGTCTTGAGACATCTCCGGAGGATATCACAGGCATGAAGTCCGCACAGGGTATCCTGACAGTCCGCGGCGGTATGACAAGCCATGCGGCAGTAGTTGCAAGAGGCATGGGCACCTGCTGTGTATCCGGATGCGGCGATATTGCTATGGATGAGGAGAATAAGAAATTTACACTGGGTGGAAAAGAGTTCCATGAGGGAGACGCAATCTCTATCGATGGTACGACAGGTAATATTTATGCCGGAATTATTCCGACAGTTGACGCTACCATTGCAGGCGAATTTGGAAGAATTATGGCATGGGCTGACAAGTACAGAGTTCTGGAGGTTCGTACCAATGCAGATACGCCGGAGGACGCAAAGAAGGCAAGAGAGCTTGGCGCAGAGGGTATCGGTCTCTGCCGTACGGAGCATATGTTCTTCGAGGAAGACAGAATTGCAGCATTCCGCGAGATGATCTGCGCAGATACCGTAGAAGGAAGAGAAGCGGCCCTGGATAAGATTCTGCCGTATCAGCAGGGAGATTTCGAGAAATTGTATGAAGCAATGGAAGGCAATCCGGTTAATATCCGTTTCCTTGATCCGCCGC
Source organism: uncultured Lachnospiraceae bacterium (assembly GCA_949742505.1). GTDB lineage: Bacteria > Bacillota > Clostridia > Lachnospirales > Lachnospiraceae > Claveliimonas. The sequence continues at coordinate 658 of CATJPU010000244.1, forward strand.
TTCATGAGTTTGTTCCTACCGAGGAAGCAGATATTGAGAAGCTGGCTGCCGACATGGGTAAGAGCGTGGACGACATCAAGGCTATTATTGCCGGTCTTCATGAGTTCAATCCTATGATGGGCCACCGCGGATGCCGTCTGGCGGTTACTTATCCTGAGATTTCCGTGATGCAGACTACTGCTGTCATCAAGGCTGCGTTAAATGTTCAGTCCCGGCATCCCGAATGGAATATAGTTCCCGAGATTATGATTCCTCTGGTTGGAGAAGTGAAAGAATTCCTTTACGTTAAGGGCATTGTTACCTCTACCGCCGATAAACTCATTAGCGAGGCGGGCTCCAGCCTGAAGTATAAGGTCGGAACCATGATCGAGATCCCGAGAGCCGCTATGACAGCCGACGAGATTTCGCCTCATGCTGATTTCTTCTCATTTGGCTCCAATGACCTGACTCAGATGACCTTTGGATTCAGCCGGGATGATGCAGGCAAGTTCCTGGATGCTTACTATGACAGGAAGATTTATGAGAATGATCCTTTTGCTAAGCTGGATCAGCATGGAGTGGGCCGTCTCATCTCTAATGCTACCCGCTGGGGCCGTTCTACAAATCCGAATATCCATGTGGGTATCTGCGGCGAGCATGGCGGAGACCCAAGCTCCGTGGAGTTCTGCCATAAGATTGGGCTGAATTATGTATCCTGCTCACCGTTCCGCGTACCGATTGCACGACTGGCGGCGGCTCAGGCGGCGATTAATCAATAGGCTCTGTAACTTATTAATTCAGGATAAATTACGATTTTCAAACACGCTCTAGTACAACGAATATTAAGTAATTGGTAGTTTATCCACACAAACAGTTTATTATCTGCATAAAAATTATATAGATGTATAAACTCCTATGAAGGAGGAGGAGTTAATATGGTAATGGAGCGTTTTGTAAAGGCAGCAGGAAGAAAGGATGGAGTAAGGTACCAGCAGGCAGATAGGATTCCTATGACTGATAAAGTACGCACTTATTGCGCAAATGCTTCTTTGTATTCAAGAGAAAGCGATTTGGGAAAAATCGTCAGCAGCCAGTATCAGACTGTGGATGTAAAAAAGAATACTAAGTAAAAGTTGTTATATAACTACTGGTCATTCTAGTGTACTTGTATATTTATTTTTGAACTAACAGTGCTTATACACTGTCAATTTGTAAAGCGGATTTCCTGAGAGATAGCATTGACCATGTATGGGAAGTCTAATTTGGCAGATGACAGTGAAAATGGCGCTGTTAGTTCAGTTATGAATATCTGCTCTGGAATTGAACAGTAGTTTTTTCTTTTGTTTTTATTTTTACAGGAGAGGAAAAATTGGGTATTATTATTACGATATTTATAACGTTAACATGCTGTATATGCGCTATGACAAAACTAGAGTCGCGGGATAATGAAAAAATCAAAATACATATATTGTTTCCGGGTCAGTTTGCATTACTGCTTATAGCGCTTTTTATCAGTGTTTTTTGTTTTTTTTCCGGACGGGACATGATATTTGGCTATGGATGTTTATGGGACGTAGTGAAGAGAGGTTCATTAGAAGCGCTTATTGCTGTAATGGGGATTGTAGGTGTAGGGAGCGTCTTCCTGGGGTGGATTTACAGTGAACGGGATAAAATTACTTTGGGAAAAAGTCAGAGTGAAATGGTGCGTTATAAATATGGTCCGGGATATGCCGGCAGTGTTGTGGTGCATTTTGGTTCTACAGCTTTATGTGTATTGATGGCGAAGTGCGGTGCCAAAGAAGCAGCACTGTGGGCGTTCTTTACAGTAGTTTGGGGGTGTGTTCCCCAGATGTTGATTTGTATTCAAATTGCAATGAACAGTGAACAGCGGAAAAAGCTGGCTCTGGAACTTTGGAGGAACGAAAAATCTGAAGGCCAGACAGTACTTCATAAAATGGTGCAACATTTGAGAGATGCGGATACTCTTTATCATAAAGGATATTGCGATATGCTGTGTAGTAAAATAGTGGGCTGGCTGTGTGGCTGTAGGAAAGAAAGTGATTTTGTTTTGGAATGCATAGAGTCTGTTTCTGCTGTTTTTCGGGAAATTGAGGATAAGGTTCCGGAAATGGAACGAGTGATTTTCGAGGAAAAAATCTTAAAAAGTATATGTAGACAATTAAAAGAAAAAAGGATTTTGAAGGATGAAGAAGAAATGGCACTAAATCTGCTTTGCGGCGGGTATTTTCGGTTTCAGTATTTTAAAGCGGGGGAGAGGCCGGAACATCTGGAAGAGTGTATGAACAGAGCGATGTATTTTGCTCAAAATGATAATGAGTACTATAAATTCTTTGGTACTCAAATGAGAGTGCTGCTTTGCTGCCTGGAATGGTTTCTGTTTTTGGGACAGAATTATAGTCTGCCCAGACATATATTTACAGAGGATGTTCCTCAAAGTTCTTTAAAGACGATTTTTGTACAGATGACGGTTTCTATTTTTGGAGAGAATGACAATAATAGGAAATTAGCAGAAATTGCCTGGAAACAGGTATGTCCGGAGGTGAATTAGAATGTTAGTACGGGCTTTGACATTTCGGAAATGTTTTGAACATGTGGGACATAGCAACAATGATTGGTGGGTAACGCTGGGGCATATGGATGAGATGGAATGCAGCGGGCAGACTTCTATGACTCTGGAGGATATTAGTAAATTTAATGAAATAACTTATAAGAGGGATTCAGAGAAAGCATATCATCATGTTATCTATTTAATTGATTCGGAATTTCCAAATGACGTGCAGCAGACAGACAGCAAGCTTTGGAATACGGAAGGAGAGTTTCTTTCTGTTGTCAGAATCCATTTTCCGAACACGATAAGACTGCAGGAACATTTTACAAAGCTGCGGGTGTATCTGTCGAAATTAGCTTTGCTGGACGATTATAGGGAAATAAACTGGAGAACATATTATACAGTGGAATTGAGTGATACTGTACTGGTCAGCAGATCAAAGAAATTTCATATATTGTCGCAATGGTCATTACAGGCAACAAATTGTGAGTTAGTGGGTAGCGCATATACGTATTTTTGTATTCCGGGTTCCTTGATAAAAGGGGAAGTTGAATTAAGCGGGATGGAAAACGATTATATTGACTTTATGTCGATTCGTTTTGCGATTCGCGGCGGTGCGGCAGAAGATGAACTGCAAAAAGCCCGGGAATGTCTGGATGAGGAGCGGACAGGTCAGTTATATCGGGTAACTGGGAATGAGGATGCGATTATTTGCGCTGAGAAGATACCGATGGAACGTCTGGTCAGATTATATCGTATGTGGTACGAGGATGGAAGTAATATTTTGAACATTTTTTACGATATCATTACTCGTATCGGAATTGGATGGGAAGGTGCCGCGACAAAATCCGGTATGCAAAACGATCTTGAAAGATATAGTTACCAGGTTCAAAAGAAAGTTCTGGATAAGGTAGTGAAAAATGACGACGCAGAAAGTCTTTTTGCTGAGCACCGGGAATGGCTGCGTCCGCTTATAGAGTTGACGAATACTCTGGTACATATGAGTCGGACAGCAATTTTGGATGAGTCGGTGTTTTTAATTCTTCCAGGATTAAATGCATTTTGGGATAATGTGATTTGCGCGCCTGAACTTTTGAATAAACCTCTGTATTTGGAGTTTGCAGAATTGTGTATTCATACTATGGAACACCTGATGCGGGCAGAAGGACAATTATCTCACCGACCAGAGGTAAGACCTCTAACTTATGATATACCGGCGTTTGTTTTGGAGTATGCAACTATATTTTTACTGTCATTTAGTGATGAACTGAAGAAACTGGATGATACAAAGACGAATACTTTTTGTTTTCTGCTGGCGCCCAGTGCAAAAATGGACGTAGATACAGTAGAACTTTTTCGGCCGAATGGGGAGACTCAGGGGTTGCTGCAAATTACGATACCATATTCTTTGCTGTATAATCCGAACAGACTGCTCCCAGCGCTTTGTCATGAGCTGGCTCATTATATGGGTGAGAGGTTTCGGATGAGGGAAGAGCGTTATTATTTTTTTCTAGACTGCGTAGCATGTGAGCTGATGAAGTACTGTTTTGATAATGTGATAAGCAATAGAGAAAAATTCTTAAAATATCTGGCCCTCGATTTTTTGGATAATACGCTTAAGTGTAATTATGAGATAGAGACGGGCGAGAGTTGTGAAGGTGTTTACAGACAACCGCTTTTGGATATTGCAGAAAGAGTATGCCGTATCGCGGATGAATTAAAAATTATAGAAGCTTATGCAGAGCTTGCAAGAGATTATGTACTTAGTGACTACTGTGGGGCACAATTCTTTGGTTTATCAGAACGGGAATTAGTTAGCCAGCTGCCGCTTTTTGCAAACCGTATTAGTGATTTACGAATTTCATTTCGAGAGACATATGCGGATATCTGTATGCTCCATTTTCTCGAGTTGTCAGCAATTGATTATCTGGAAGTTGCGTTGCCGAAGATGGGAGAACTGAATACCGGTATCTATCTTAGGATATATATTAGTCTGTCTACGGCGGAACATAGTTTGATGGATATTCAAACTGCTGTTCAGAAATGGGGAGAATTATATACAATAGATGCGGAAGAGATAAATAGGGCACATAATGAATTAAAAGTAATTGCAGACTTGATTGAGAGTGGAGAAATATGTTCGGAGCGTTATCTTGCCGATTACATAAAGAAATGTTGGAGTGAACTCAATAAAGAACGTTCTGGGGATGGGAAAGGCGCTCATACAGTGAAAGAGATTTATTCTAAAATATTAGAATTAAATAATACGACTGACTATCAGGATATTCTTAATATTATTGATTATGGACGTCAGGTTACGTTTGCGTTGCTGGAAGAAATGTAATTTGTTCCAGTGGTTTGATTGCCCGGCGAAGCAAAGGTATTGGCGCGAAGAGGAAGAGGTCTGAGGGAAAATGGAAGCAAACAAATTCTTGGAATTGGGATGGTGGATGGCAGCAGCGGTAGCGGCTTTTTGATTGTGATTGTGGGACTTGAGATGCTTGGGGAATACAAGGAAGGGTCAGGCAAAAAAGCAAAGGCTGCGCTAATTTTTATAGGCGTATTGTCCGGTCTGCTGTGCGGCTTGTATGGCGTAGGGGCGCTGTTAGGGGCTTATATGAGCAGGGTGACAGATGGAAGCCATGAGTTTAAAGCTAATATATGCGTTGTATTTTTGGTTGAAAATACGCTGAGAATCATGTTTTATACTGTTTGCGGGATATTGACTTTTTCTAATTTCATTCAGGCTGTAAAGCTTGCGCCGTTTATGTTGGCAGGGCTGTATCTGGGGATTGCATGCAGCAGAAGAATTTCCGAGACAACAGTGAAAAAGCTCGTAATAATCATGTTGATTGTGTCAGGAATCGCGCTGATTATCAAGAATTTATAAAATGGAATCGGAGGGATTGTAAGATGTACAAGAATATTGAAAAACAAACGAAACTGAGATTGAGTGATATGGTGGAATATCAGCCTGGACAGGTGGTTAGCAGGACGCTGGTACAGAATGAAGCTGTCAGTATGACGATTTTCTCATTTGATAAAGGAGAGGAGATATCGACGCATGCTTCCGGCGGGGATGCTATGGTTACTGTATTAGAAGGCAGAGGCAGGTTTACTGTTGGCGGCGAAGTGTTTGTGTTGGAAAAGGGAGAGACTTTGATTATGCCGAAAGATATTCCTCATGCCGTATATGGGGAAGAACCATTTAAGATGCAGCTTATTGTTTCATTTTAAGCAGGGTTAAAGAGGCTGTAGTTCACACGCCGCCCGTTCTCCTGCTTTTTGATATGACTGCTGTTGGAAAGCAAACTGTAGAAACGACTTGCTTATTACGAAGCGCTCAAGATGATAGTATAAAACACGTTCTAAGGCGGTTTGCAGTATTGAAATGTAAGATGTATGAAAGTTAATCGTAACGCTTACTTGACGGTAGGCGTTATTTTTTTCGATTCAGGTGTGAGTAAATCCCATTCGCGAAGCGAATTTTAAATGAATTTGCGAAGGTTACTGTGAACGGAGTGAACAGTAACAATTAAGGGACTAAATGCGGGAATTGTATTTATAATATTGAAAAAAATCGTAAATTATAGTAAAATTTTTAATAAATCAGAGATATATTTTATACAAAAGTTATACCCTACGGGCACCCCATTATGGCCATTCGGCCATTTTACAAAGTATAAAAATACAACAAGGAGGTAGATTTATGAACCAATGTTATGGATGCAACACATGTAAAAGCGCGGACAAACCCTTAGAGGAGTTTATTGCGGGACTTCCGCTGGAGACGTCTCATCACCGCGTGGACAGCCAGAGCACCAAGTGTGCGTTTGGATTACAAGGCGTATGCTGCAGGCTCTGTTCAAATGGTCCCTGTAGGATTACGCCGGAATCACCAAGAGGTATCTGCGGCGCCAATGCGGATACCATTGTAACAAGGAACCTTTTGAGGGCCGTTGCTTCCGGTTCCGGCTGCTATATTCATGTGGTGGAGAATACGGCTTTGAACGTGAAGAATACGGCTAAGTCCGGGGGAGAAATTAAAGGAATCAATACGCTGAATCGTCTGGCTGAGATTTTTGGGATAGAGGAAGCGGACGCTCACAAACGCGCGGAAGCTGTGGCGGATGCAGTTCTTAAGGATTTGTATCTTCCGGAATATGAGAAGATGAAGCTGACTGAGAAGCTGGCTTATGCTCCCCGCTATGAGAAGTGGAAAGAGTTGGGGATTCTACCAGGTGGCGCCAAATCTGAAGTATTTCATGGTGTTGTGAAATGTTCCACAAATCTGAACTCAGACCCGGTCAATATGCTGCTTGATTGTCTGAAACTTGGTATTTCTACAGGAATTTACGGACTGGTACTTACGAATCTTTTGAATGACGTTGTGCTGGGCGAACCGGAGATTCGTTTTGCGCCGGTAGGCTTGAGAGTCATTGATCCGGATTACATCAATATTATGATTACCGGCCATCAGCATTCGATGTTTACATTTTTACAGAACCGTCTGACTGACGAGGATGTGAAGGAGAAGGCAAGAAAGGCGGGCGCGAAAGGCTTTAAACTGATAGGCTGTACCTGTGTGGGACAGGATTTACAGCTTCGGGGAGCCCATTACACAGAGGTATTTGACGGCCATGCGGGGAATAATTATACCAGCGAAGCGATTCTTGCAACTGGAGGAATTGACGCGGTGATTTCAGAGTTTAACTGTACGCTTCCAGGAATCGAGCCTATTTGCGATGAATTGAAGATTAAGCAGATTTGTATTGATAATGTGGCGAAAAAGGCGAATGCGGAACTGAAAGAATTTGACTTTGAGAACCGTCCCGCTGTGACGGAAGAGATTATAGACGAGATTGTAGAGGCATATCAGGCGCGTCGGGGCAGCGTACCGATGAATTTGATGAAAGAACATGGTTATGAGAATACACTGACGGGCGTTAGCGAAGTGTCGTTGAAAAAGTTCTTAGGCGGAAACTGGCAGCCTTTGATTGATTTGATTGTGTCGGGAGACATTAAGGGCGTTGCAGGCGTGGTAGGATGCTCGAATCTTACGGCAGGCGGACATGACGTGCTTACGGTGGATTTAGTGAAGGAATTAATTGCGAAAGATATCATTGTACTGACGGCAGGCTGTTCTTCGGGAGGAATTGAAAATTGCGGCCTTATGACTCCGGAAGCGGCGAAGTTTGCTGGATCGAAGCTTCGGGTAGTCTGTGAGAAGCTTGGCATTCCGCCGGTATTGAACTTCGGCCCTTGTCTTGCGATTGGGCGTCTGGAGATTGTTGCAACGGAGCTTGCCGAGGCGCTGGGTGTGGATCTTCCGCAGCTTCCGCTTGTCCTTTCTGCAGCACAGTGGCTGGAGGAACAGGCTCTGGCGGACGGCTGTTACGGCCTGGCTCTTGGTCTGCCGCTGCATCTTGGCCTGCCGCCGTTTGTGAGCGGAAGCAAAGTTGCCGTACAGGTATTGACGGAAGATATGAAGAAACTGACCGGCGGACAGGTAATCATCAATGCAGATGCGAAGGAATCGGCAGATATTCTGGAAGGAATTATACTGGATAAGCGTCAGGGACTAAATATTTAGAAAGGAGCAGAGAATATGAAACGTATTATAGTAGAGTACGATAAATGCGACGGCTGTAAAAACTGCTCCGCCGCCTGTATGCAGGCGCACCGGGAGACTGACGGTACGATTTATGATTTGGATTTGACTGACCCGAAGAATGAGTCCAGGAACTACATATTAAAAGATGCGGAAGGAAGATATAAGCCCTTGTTCTGTCGTCACTGTGATGAACCGGAATGCGTGAAATCCTGCATGAGCGGCGCGCTTACGAAGGATTCGGAGAGCGGTCATGTATTTTATGACGAGACAAGATGCGGTTCCTGCTTTATGTGTGTGATGAATTGTCCTTTTGGCGTATTGAAGCCTGACATAGTAAGTAAGAGTAAGGTGATTAAGTGTGATTTCTGTGTAAATGCAGGCGGAGAGCCATCCTGTGTAGCCGCCTGTCCAAAGAAGGCGATTCATGTAGAGGAGGTGTAATGGGATGAAATATGTGATTGTTGGCGTGGGAGTTGCAGGTATTGAAGCGGCAAAAGAGGTTCGGAAAAGAGACGCAGACGGAGACATCCTTATGATTTCCGCAGACGCACAGATTCATTCCCGGTGCATGCTCCACAAATTTATCGCGGGAGAGCGGGACGAGAAGGGTCTGGATTTTACAGAGCTGGACTTCTTTGAAAAATACCGGATTCACTGGAAGAGCGGCGTTAGGGTAAAGGGAGTCTGTCCTGAGGAGAAAGAGATTATTCTGGATGACGGAGGGCGCGTAGGATATGATAAGCTTCTTCTTGCAAACGGAGCCGACAGTTTCATTCCTCCGGTGGGGGATTTGAGAAAAGCGTCCAATGTGTATGGGCTTAGGAATCTGTCCGATGCTCAGGCGATTGTGAAAGAAGCTGAAGATGCGAAAGAGGTTCTGGTGATTGGTTCCGGCCTGGTAGGTCTGGACGCGGCTTATGGATTGCTTGAGCGGGGAAAGAAACTTACGATAGTGGAGATGGTGGATCAGATTCTGCCTGTGCAACTTGACGCTCATGGCGCCGCGGCTTATCAGGAATTGTTTGAGAAGGCGGGAGTCCGTTTTGTCTTGGGAAGAAGAGCGTCGGAGGCAGTCTGCGAGGCAGATGGAAAGATTCACAAGGTTAAGCTGGATAATGGTGAAGAGCTTGCCTGTGACTTGCTGATTGTTGCGGCGGGAGTCCGTCCGGCGATTGGCTGTCTGGAGGGAAGCGGCGTTGCCTGCGAGCGCGGTATAACGGTAGACTCCCATATGAGAACTACCTGCCAAGATATTTACGCGGCGGGCGATATTACAGGCCGTTCTGGGATTTGGCCAAACGCGGCGGATCAGGGAAGGATTGCCGGAAGAAATATGTGCGGTGTGGAAGCGGAATATACGGATATCTATGCCATGAAGAATACCATTAATTTCTTTGGGCTGGTGACGCTCTGCGTGGGACGGATTCGGCCGGAAGAGGGAGACGATATCCGGATTAAGGAAGACAGAACCCAGTATAAGCGCGTGATCTTAAAGGATGGAAAGGTAGAGGGGGTACTGCTTCAGGGGGATATTGCCCATGCGGGAACCTGGCAGTACCTAATTAAGAACCAGATTGACGTGAGCGGGATTGGGAAGGATATCTTCGATGTGAGCTATGCAGATTTCTATTTCACAGGCGAGAAAGGCGAGTATGTCTGGGCATAAAAGGCTGAAAAATACGGAAAGGATACCTTGTGAAACAGCCGAATGGCCATTAAGGGCGCCCGGAGGGTATACTTTGTGAAAGGGCCGCATGGCCATAATGGGGTACCCGGAGGGTATACCTTATGAAACAGCCGAACAGCCTGGTCATCAGGGGCATCTGGAAGGCATGACAAAGGAAACGTGCAGATAACATACATAAGAGGAGATGAAAAATGGCGGAATTTATGTCGATAGCAAAGGGATGGTCTACAGGGGCGCTTGTTTTCCGTATGGTGTCTGCATTCCTGATGGGAACCATCATTGGCGTGGAGAGAGGGATCAAACGCCGGGGCGCGGGAGTGAAGACGCATGTGCTGGTATGTCTCGGCGCTGCGCTAGTGATGATGACCGGAGAGTATATCTATTTGAATTTTGACGGCCATACGGATATCGCCCGGATTGGAGCGCAGGTAATCAGCGGAGTCGGTTTTCTGGGCGTTGGCACAATTATCGTTACTGGAAAGAATCAGGTCCGGGGACTTACTACCGCGGCAGGGTTATGGGCCTGCGCCTGCCTAGGGCTTGCGGTGGGGATTGGCTTTGTGGAAGGCGCATTTATCACGCTGATTCTTGTGATGGTTACCTTAAAGTTCCTGATGAAAGTGGATATCTGGACCCATATGTATGCCAGAATTTTTGATTTGTATGTGGAATTTTCTTCTATAGAGAAGGTGTCGGACGTCCGGGCGAACTTATATAATATGGATATAAAGGTCTGCAGCTTTGTGGTGACCAAGAGCAGGATTAAGGGCGAAGGCCCTCATGCCATTGTCTGTATTGAGGTGAAGAACCGGAAAAAACGGATGGAGATTATTGATGAAATCCGCAGGATGGAGGGCGTGGAATTTTTAGAAGAACTGCAGTAGTTGCAGGGATATGCATGAAGCTGCCCGGAGGGTATGAGAAAAGGGGCAGACAAAAACGCCTCCTGGAAAGCTCTAAAATGCGTAGCTTTCCAGGGGCGTTCTGTGACAGAAAACGTTGTCTTTAGCAGTTATGGACGCTGTCCCATGCCGCCTTCCAGCGTAATGGTCTCGCCGCTCATATATTTGAAGTCAGGAGAAGCCAGTTGTACGCAGACACGTCCGATTTCCTTTTCTGTATCGCCATAATGACCGATTGGCGGCATCTTCACATTCTGCTTGAAAGCTTCCGGGTAAGTTTTCTCGAAATTCTCAAGCTGTGCGGTCCATGCCAGAGGACAGATAATATTGACATTGATATTGTCCTTGCCCCATTCGGTAGCCGCTACCCTTGTGAGGCCGCGCACGCCTTCTTTGGCGGCTGCGTAAGCGCACTGTCCGAAATTCCCGAACAGTCCTGCGCCGGAAGCGAAGTTGATTACGGAGCCTTCTGTTTCCTTTAGGTGCGGATAGCAGGCTTTCATATAATAGAAGGTTGCATACAGACCGGAATATAACGCCAAATCAAACTGTTCTGTGGTATGTTCGGCCAGAGTTACGCCGGAAGCGGAGGCCTGCGCGTTGTTAATCAGTACGTCGATGCGGCCGAATTTTTCAATCGTCTGTTTTATCACATTTTCAACTACTGCTTCGTTGTCTGCACCGGCGGATACGTCAGCCTGTACAGCCAGCACCTGAATGCCGTAGAGTCTCTCCAGTTCTTCCTTTGCGTCTTCCAGTTTTTTTACATTGCGTCCGGTGATTACCAGATTCGCCCCTTCCTTGGCGTAAGTGGTCGCGATACCGTATCCGATAGAACCGCATCTGCCATCGCTAAGCACTGAGCGGCCGCCACCTGTAATAATGGCTGTTTTCCCTGTTAAAAATCCCATAATAGAATCCTCCTTTATTCATTTATAACTTCTCGGAATCTTCAGCCCTTATTTCATGGGGCTTTCAGAATCTATTTTTCAAAAATCACCCACTTTTTTCTCTAAAACACTTGACAAATCA
>CATJPU010000245.1 GCA_949742505.1 uncultured Lachnospiraceae bacterium
ATTCGTATTCTCATTTACCACAACGCCCCGGGGATTCATACAGAAGGTTCTTACTAAATCTTCAAATTTTGCGGTGCGGTACACAATCTTGCTCTCATAAAGCTCATCTGTCAGATGTGCGAATACCTCCGCCGGAAGCTCCACCCTCACGCCGATATCAACCCGGTTAGATTTAGTCGGAATCTCTAACTCCCTGCACACGCCTTCCATCCATTTGCTTCCGCTTCTTCCTGCAGAAATCACACAATTCTTACAAGTATAGACAGCGTCTTCCGTATGAACTTCGTATTCTTCCCCGTTTTTGCATACTCTCTCCACAGGAGTCAGGAAATAAAATGTGACTTTTTCTTTTAATTCATGATACAGATTCTTCAGAACAATATAATTAATATCTGTCCCCAGATGGCGCACCGACGCATCCAGAAGATGCAAATCATTCTGTAAGCAGGTCTTTTTAATCTCTGTATTGGCGGTAGAATACAACTTCGTCCCTTCCCCGCCATGAGAAATGTTAATTGCGTCCACATATTCCATCAGTGAAATCGCCTCTTTCTTCCCGATATACTCGTGGAGCGTCCCGCCAAACTGATTGGTAATATTGTATTTTCCGTCCGAAAATGCTCCCGCGCCTCCAAATCCGTTCATAATTCCACAGCTTTTACAGTGGATACAGGTCTTAACCTTCTTTCCGTCAATGGGACATTTCCTCTTTTCCAGACTGTTACCCGCCTCGAATATTCCAATCTTTAATTCCGGTTTTAATTTTACCAATTCATACGCCGAGAAAATTCCTCCCGGCCCGGCTCCGATAATAATTACATCATAATCCATATCCATAATTCCTTTCCTTCTTTTCATTCCGGTATACCTTATCGGACGAAGTCCGCCAGCCCGGAAGGTATGTGCTAAAGGGTGCCCGGAGGGTATACCTTATGAAACGGCCGAATGGCCATTAGGGGTGCCCGGAGGGTATACCTTGTAAAACGGCCGAATGGCCAGCCAGCGTATTCACTGCAGCGCCGGAACAGGTTCTATTTCGTATCTCCGCAAAATGTCCACCGTATGTCCCGCGGCTCCCATCAAATCCATCCTCTCGCAGGTTGCCAAATGATACTCCAGGAAATATTCAAATTCTTCTTCATCCAGCGCATTCAAAAAAGGCCGGATATAATTCGCCGCGCCATCCGCTGAAATAATCCGAACACGCCTAAGCCCTGCCATACCGTTCAGCCTTTCTATATCTTCCAGCCGTACCATACTGTATAGCTTATTGGCTTTTTCCGTACAATGAAAGGCCGCATCCAGCATTCCCGCCTCCAGAGACTCCCTGATATGCCGCTCTTTAAACGCATAGGTAATTACGCTAAATTCATTCATAACATAGGCAGCCAGAAGATAACCATCCTTTGTCAATACCCGCTTCGCCTCAGTCAGCGCCTTCAGCTTATCTTCTTCCCTATGAAGATGATACAATGGACCGAACAGGAGTACCATATTAAAACTCTCATCCGAAAACCTTTTAAGCCTCATAGCATTACCCTGATATGCTTTCACAAAACTGCACTTTGCTTTCAGTCTGCCCAGATTGTGCTTCACAAGTTCAACTGCCGATACGTCATATCCTTCCTTTGCCAGAGCTATACTATAACGGCCCGTTCCGGCCCCAATATCCAGAATCCGAATCTGCGCCTTCTCCTTCCCGGATGCGGCGGCAAGTTCTTCTAAATACCGGTGGATATATCGCATTGAAGTTCTAAATTCCACCTGACCATGCCGGCTGTTTAACCGCTTGTCCTCATTAAACTTATTATAATACTCTTCCAGACCACTCATATACCTGTCCTCATACTCTCTTTTCAATACCTCGGCTGCAACTTACCCAGGATGTGTCCATCAACTTTTTTCTGTAAGCAAGACATTTGTCTCCCCCGAGAAGATAGTCTTAATATGATTGGTCATAATTCCTCCCGGTGAACGTAAAAAGACGCATCGTCTATATGATACATTCCATCGCCTTTAAGCGCTAGTATAACAAAAATTATACAAGAAAAATCCTGCCTTTACAACAAAACTCACATTAAATTTCTTCTTCCATCCGTTTTATGATGCGCTTCAGGCGAGTCGCTAAACAACATTCAAAAATCGCTGTATTCCTCATAAGCATGAAGAATACAGCGATTTTTATTCCAAATAATTCTCAATATTTTTAATTACTCTTCTACATATGCATACTGCAGATACCAGTATCCATATGGGCTGTGCCATGTTCCCTTAAGAGAAGGCGACTGCAGCCAGAAGTCATTGTAATATGCAACCGGAATACATGCATAGTCTTCCATCATGATCTTCTCAGCTTCATGAAGTGCAGCAAAGTGCTCGTCTAAATCCGCACATTTAGACTTATCAATTGCAGCATCGAATTCTTTGCTGTTGTACTTGCCGTCATTATTTCCGTTTGTAGAGTAAAGCAGCTCAATCATATTAGAAGCATCGTTGTAATCCATAATCCATCCGTTACGAGCCATCTCATATTCGCCGGCGCGGCGCTGCGGAGTAAAGGAAGCCCACTCAACCTTATCGATATTCATGGTGATTCCAAGTTCCTTGTAGCAATTCTGAAGGTACTCTGCTACAGCTACATGATATCCCTGATCATTGGTGGAATATGTGATGGTCGGGAAGCCTTCTCCATCCGGATAGCCTGCCTCTGCAAGAGCCTTCTTAGCCTCCTCCAGATTTGCCTCGTAATCCTCGCTGATATATGGCTCTCCGCCATTATTTTCAACGGATACATCATAGAACATGTTCTCCGGATCTGCGTCGATAACGCCAGGGCCGACGAAGTTGTATGCCGGACTGTAAGTTCCCTGCATAATTACATTTGCAATATAATCACGATCAATTGCAAGGTTCAGCGCCTTACGCACATTCACATCATTAAATGGTTCTTTCTGTGTCTGCATACTCAGATAATAAGTGCCAAGAGTAAAATCAACATAGTAATCTCCGCCATCCTCTGCCTTTGTAAAACTCGGGATTTCTTCTGTAGGAACAGTCTTAATCAGTTGAGCTTCTCCGCCTGTATAAGAGGTATATGCCGCGCTGGAATCTTCAATCAGAAGGAATGTGAGATCCTCCGTAACGATCTTGGAAGAATCCCATCCGCCGCTGTAATTCGGATTCTTTTTGCATACAATACGCTCGCTTGGGGTCCACTCGGTAATCATGTATGGGCCGTTACATACATAGGTATCCGGCTCAACAGACCAGGCATCCCCATTCTCCTCAACAGTCGCCTGCTGAACCGGGCTCATGGTAGCAAATGCAGCGAGCTTGGCAAAGTAAGAACATGGATAAGCCAGTGTAATGGTAAGAGTCTTTCCATCCTCGCTTGCAACAACATTCAGTTTCTCCTTATCCGGCTCTGTGGTCATATTGCCATCTTTGTCCGGATTACCAATTGCATCCTGATAACCGTCAATCATACCTACAACGGTTTCTCCATAAGGCGCTGCAAGCTCCGTATCACAGAGACGCTTAAAGGTATACTCAAAATCCTTCGCAGTGAGGTCGGAACCGTCGCTCCACTTCAGGCCGTCCCGCATAGTAAACGTCCATACAAGACCATCGTCGCTTACTTCATAAGATTCAGCCTGTCCTGGCTGTACCTCATTGTTCTCATCAATAATGAGAAGAGGCTCAAACAGGGTAATGATCATATTTGCACCGTCCATAGCGCTGTTCAGCGCCGGGTCCAGTGTCTCCGGGTTTGGTCCAATCTGTACGGTAACCCCTTCGCCATCGCCGGAAGCGCCGTCGGAAGATCCAGCGTCGTCAGAGCCGGAACCTTTCCCGCCGCAGGCTGCGAGAGAAAGCGTCATACAAACCGTCAGCAGCATTGCCGCTATTCTTTTTGCTTTCATAAATACTTTCCTCCATTTTTGTTTACTTGTACTTAACGGACTGTTAATGTCCGTTATGGTGAAACTTTTATATCCAAAATATGCTTTCGCATATGGGATACCATGATTAATTCAGCATGTCCAGATTATGACAGGCCGCCCAGTGTCCCGGGCTAATCTCTTTAAACTTCGGGCACTCCTCGCTGCACTGCTCCGTCGCATAGGGACATCTTGTACGGAAACGACAGCCGCTTGGCGGATTCAGAGGACTTGGCACGTCTCCCTGCAGCGGAATCCGCTTGGAAGCTCTGGCCGTCTTCGGGTCTGCAATCGGAATTGCCGAAATCAAACTGCGCGTATAGGGATGAACACTCTTCGTAATCAGCTCATAGCTGTCTGCAAGTTCTACCAGCTTCCCAAGATACATAACGCCGATACGGTCGGATATATGCTTCACAATACTTAAATCATGGGCAATGAACAGATAAGTCAGTCCCATCTCCTTCTGCAGATCCTCAAACATATTGACAACCTGCGCCTGTATCGAAACATCCAGCGCTGAAACCGGCTCGTCACAGACAATAAATTCCGGATCTACCGCCAGCGCCCGGGCAATGCCTACACGCTGCCTCTGTCCTCCTGAAAACTCATGAGGATACCGATTCGCATGCTCGCTGTTGAGACCTACCCGTTCCAAAAGCTTGAGAATACGGCCGCGCCGTTCCTCTTTACTGCCTGTAAGCTTGTGAATATCAATCGGCTCTCCTACAATATCACCGATTGTCATACGGGGATCCAGACTTGCATAAGGGTCCTGAAAAACAATCTGCATTCTGCGCCGGTACGGCAGCATATCCTCCGCAATCTTTGTACCGTAAACGATATTGCCGCTTCCATCCAGCTTCGGCGTACCGTCCGGATTCTGCACCGGGCATTTTCCACTGTCAAATATCGTCTTCCCGTCGTAGATAATGCGTCCGTCCGTAGGTTCATACAAACGGAGCATGGTACGGCCCACTGTCGTCTTTCCGCAGCCCGACTCTCCTACCAGTCCCAGCGTCTCACCCTTTCGGATTGCGAAGGATACGTCATCCACCGCTTTCACAACACGTTTATTCTTTCCAAAACCACCTGCTGGAAAATACTGCTGCAGGTGCTGGATTTCCATCAAAATCTCTTGTTTGCTCACAGTCCCCTGCCTCCTTCCTCAAACTGTTCTTTCTGAAGCAACCAGCAATGACTGTAATGTGTATCGCTCAATTCCGTCTTTGGCGGCATCTGGCTGAGACAAATCTTCATACAGCTTGCACATCTGGGCGCAAAAGGACATCCCTTCGGCGGATTCAGAAGGTCAACCGGCTGCCCTTCAATCGGTACCAGACGTTCGTCCTCCTTCGTATCAAGCTTCGGGATTGACTTAATCAGTCCCTTTGTATACTCATGCTTCGGCTCATAGAAAATCTCATCCGCCGTTCCATATTCTATAATATGCCCCGCATACATGACCGCAATCTTTTCACACATGCTTGCGACCACGCCTAAATCATGGGTAATCATAATAATACTCATACCCAGCTTCTCTCTCAGTTCCTGCATCAGTTCCAATATCTGCGCCTGTATCGTAACGTCAAGGGCCGTTGTAGGCTCGTCGGCAATCAGAAGCTTTGGCTCGCAGGCCAGTGCAATCGCAATCATAACACGCTGACGCATACCGCCGGACAATTCGTGAGGATACTGCTTCAGACGCTTTTCCGGCTCATTGATTCCAACCAGCTCCAGAAGCTCTTTCGCACGTTCCTGCGCTTCCTTTTTGGTCTTATCTGTGTGCAGCAGAATAACCTCTCTGATTTGATTTCCAATCGTATATACAGGATTCAGACTTGTCATCGGGTCCTGGAAAATAATAGACACTTCATTTCCGCGCATTTTCCGGAATTCCTTTTCGGTCATCGTATCCACCTGATGTCCGTTAAAACGGATTGTTCCTCCCACAAGCTTCCCCGGATAAGCAGTAAGACCCATCAGCGAATATGCGGTAACAGACTTTCCTGAACCGGATTCGCCGACAATCCCAAGAACTTCTCCTTCATCCATAGAAAATGAAACTCCATTCAAAGCCTTCACCTCGCCGGCCGGAGTAAAAAAGGAGAGATATTCATCTTTAATTTCTAAAAGTTTTTCTTTCAAAACACTCGTACCTCCTTTAATTCTTCAGCTTCGGGTCAAAGGCATCTCTAAGTCCGTCGCCAAACAGATTAAACACCAATATCACAACACTAATCATCAGCGCCGGAAGAATCAAAAGATGCGGATATGTATTCATACCCTTAACTGCATCCGTTGCAAGAGACCCCAGAGACGGCATAGGCGCCGCAACACCCAATCCGAGGAAACTTAAGTAACTCTCTGTAAAAATTGCAGAAGGTATCTGCAGTGTCGTCGTAACAATCAACGTACCGATACAATTCGTAAGAAGGTGCTTCTTTACAATCCTTCCTCCGCTCGCGCCAAGAGCGCGGGCCGCCGTTACATACTCCGATTCCTTTAAAATCAAAACCTGAGAACGGGTAATACGGGCCATTCCAACCCAGTAAAGCAGCACGAACACAAGGAAAATTGCAATCAGGTTCGGGCCCATCTTCTGCATCCAGCCAAATCCGGGCTGGGCCGCCAGATCCTCAAGGGCAGGCTTTAAGGCCATGGAAAGAATGATAATCAGAAGAATATCCGGTATCGTATACAGAATATCCGTAATTCGCATCATGATATTATCCACCCATCCGCCGGCAAATCCCGCTATCGCGCCATATGTCGCACCCACAAGAAGAACAAGGGCCGCGCACACAAGTCCGACGCTCAGACTAATGCGGGTTCCCATCATAAGACGAACCGCAAAATCACGCCCCAGCTTGTCCGTACCGCAAATATGGGGAAACACACTCTCTCCCGCGTCAATCAACGCCTGCTCGTCCCTGCCGTATTCAAAAGGCGCTAAGTTCTCGCTGTATTTAATCTGCTGCTCATAGCTGTAAGGCCAGAAAGCAGGCAGAACGTATGCAAAGATCATAATTAAAATAATAAAAACCAGACTGACCATTGCAATTTTATTTTTACGCAGGCGGCGCATACCGTCCGCCCAGAAATTAATGCTTTTACGCATTATCACAAGACTCTCTTTTTCCTCTGCTGAAGCCGGAAGGAAATCTTCTACTTTCAGTTGAAGACTGGGAAATTTATTACTCATCGTACTTTTCGCACCTGCTCTCTATTTTAATTTAATTCTCGGATCTATGATCTTATAGAGAATGTCTACAATCACATTCGCCGTAATAACCAAAGTTGCCAGAATAATCGTCGTCCCCATAATCATCGTGTAATCGCGGTTGGTTATGGCAGATACGAATTCCCGTCCAAGTCCCGGAATTGTAAAAATCTTTTCCACAACAAAGGAACCTGTCATAAGCCCTGCCAGCATGGGTCCTACATAAGTGATTACCGGAAGAATTGCATTACGAAGCGCATGCTTGAATAACGTCTTGAAGCTTGACACACCCTTGGCCCTCGAGGTACGAATATAATCCTGGCCCATAACATCCAGAAGGCTGGAGCGCATCAGACGCGTAATATATGCGGTTGGATAGATTGCCAGAGCGGTTACTGGCATAATATAAGACGACATTGTGTTAAGCCCGACTGTCGGCAAAACACCTAATTTGCTTCCAAAGGTATATAAGAGCAGTACGCTGCTGATAAAACTCGGTATGGCAATCCCGCAAGTCGCCAGAACGATAATGAAATTATCAAAGAATTTTCCTCTGTTATACGCTGAAATACATCCGAGCGGTATCCCAAGCGCAAGCGCAAGTACAACCGCAATCCCCGCAAGCTTCGCAGATACAGGAAACTTAGAAAATATAATACCGGAAACCGTACGTCCCCTCTGCCTGAGACTGTATCCCATATCTCCCTTAACAAAATCTGACATATACGTGATATACCGTTCTCCTAACGGCTTATCCAATCCATACTTTGCTTCCAGCGCCTCCTGCGCCGCCTTGCTAATCGACTTTTCAGCCACAAACGGTCCGCCCGGTACAAGATTCATTAGAAAAAATGTTAATGTCGCGACAATAAAGATACTCGCAATGCCAAGTGCCAGGCGCTTAATAATGTATTTTTTCAATTCAGAACCATCCTCTCTGTATTCTCTTTCCCCTGTGTATCATGTACGTTTACCCCCCCCCGCACATAATGCTATGGCGCTATTTTAGCACATTACATTAGAAAAATCAATTAACTTTTCTTTTTTTGCACATATCAACCAATTTATCATTACAATTCGCGTGCCGCCCGGAGGACGCAGATTGAATCAGGATATACCTTCTGAACAGTGACAAGTAAGGCATTTCAGAGACGTTTTTGATGGAAATGATCTTGCAGTTCCTTTCTCTGCATGGTATATTATCCATTGCCTAATAAAGATTTCTATTAATTAATGGAGGATAAAATCATGTCATACTGTACCGAATGCGGAACCCGGCTGATTAAGAAACATTTAGACAACGAGGGAGAAATCCCTTACTGCGAAACCTGCAGCGCATTCCGTTTTCCCACCTTCAATACTGCCGTCAGCACCATTGTATATTCCCCGGACGCTAAGAAAATCCTGCTGATTAAGCAATATGGCAAGGATCGCAACATCCTTGTGGCAGGCTATGTGAATAAAGGGGAGTTTGCCGAGCACGCGCTGGCAAGAGAAGTTCGCGAAGAAATCGGTCTGAATGTGGTAAGCTGCTGCTTTAACCGAAGCGAATATTATGAAAAAAGTAATACACTAATGCTGAATTTTGCCTGTCTGGCGGATTCCGAAGATTTAAGCGGTGTTACTCCGGAAGTTGATTATGCCGCATGGTATACCCCCCAGGAGGCAAGAGAAGCAATCTATCACGACTGTCTTGCCGAGCGGTTTCTTCTGTACTGGCTGGACAAGCGGGAATACTATGATACCGCATTTGAGACCTATCATTTCCGGAATTTCCTATAATCGAAACCAATCATCCCAGAGCGTGTCCGCTCACCGCTTTCCGGGCAAACCGGCGGTTTTGTCGTAATTTCGGATATCCCTTCCCGGTACCCTTCTACGGCCATAAGGGCTTGTGAGTATCC
Source organism: uncultured Lachnospiraceae bacterium (assembly GCA_949742505.1). Lineage (GTDB taxonomy): Bacteria > Bacillota > Clostridia > Lachnospirales > Lachnospiraceae > Claveliimonas. The sequence continues at coordinate 9,069 of CATJPU010000245.1, forward strand.
ATGACACGCTCTGCTTTTCTTTCATTCATCTGTTTCTATTTTTCTCTCGGCAAAAAACCTCCAAATCCAGTTTTAATCTACATGAAATCCGCTGGAAGTCACATGGGCCACTTTGCTCCCCAGTTCGTCGCTGACCTCCACTACATAATAACACACAGACCTTCCGTCCTTCACCTCTTTTGCCTCTGCAATCATCTTCTTTCCCTTTACTCTGCCAAGATAGGTTATCTGTGCAGTCTGGGAAACCACCGTCTTTCCCCGCCAGTTCGTGGCTACGGCAAATGCAAAGTCGGCAATGGTGAAGACAGCTCCGCCCATAACGCCTCCCACTGCATTATAATGATGCCTGTCAAGCTCCATGCCGACTCTGGCATACCCTTCTCCTACCTCCTCAATTACAGCTCCGTTCTCTGTAGCATAACGGTCTTTCTGAAACCGCTCTTGTACTTTTCTTAATGTTTCTGGCTCCATAATTCTGTCTTCTCCTTCCTGTTCTTCACTTTGAACAAAAGTGCGCTTCGTACGCTCCCATATTGTTATATTTATATCAGCGCAGCTTTTGTACCACGCGCTGCTACGCATCCTCCCGGAAGTTATTTTATTCTCTGGTCAGTGTGCGAACCATAACGATTAATGAAACGACTGCTCCGTACGCTCGATAATCTCATCCTGAAGCGGCTTATCTAAATTGCGGAAGAAATCGCTGTATCCTGCGACGCGCACAATCAAATCCTTGTAATCTTCCGGATTCTTCTGCGCCTCAATCAACGTCTGCCTGTCAATTACATTGAACTGGATGTGATGTCCGTCCATGGAGAAATAGGAACGAATCAGGCTGGCCATATGTTCAAGCCCCTCCTCGCCCGCAACCACATCCGGCGTAAATTTCTGGTTCAAAAGGGTTCCGGCCGTTGCAAGATGATCCATCTTCGCACAGGACTTAATAACCGCTGTCGGCCCGTTCGTATCCGCGGATTTCTCCGGGGAAATGCCCTCTGATACCGGCTTATGTGCCTTCCTCCCGTTCGGCGTGGCAAGAATCACATCGCCAAAGTAAACATGACAGGTGGTCGGCAGCATATCCACGCCGTATTTTCCGCCCTTCATATTGGGACGCCCTGTAATCGTACTTCTGTAAAGTTCGAATACCTCCTGCATAATATCGTCCGCATAATCGTCGTCATTGCCGTATTTCGGAGTTTTGTCATGTACCATACGATAGATTACGTCATAGCCCTCGTAATTATGTTCCATAGCCTCAATCAGCTCTTCCATCGTGAAGTTCTTCTTATCAAACACATTGTATTTCACAGCGGCAAGACAGTCTGTCACCGTACCGATTCCGACGCCCTGAATATAGTTGGTATTGTATCTGGCGCCCCCTGCATTGTAATCCTTTGCATTGGAAATGCAGTCGTTGGTCACAACGGAAAGACATGGAGCGGGCATCTCCTGTGCATATAATGTTTCAATTACATTGTTGCCCCGAATCTTAATATTTACAATATGTTCCAGCTGTTTCTTAAATGCTTCCCACAGCTCTTCATAGGTCTTAAAATCCTTCGCATAGCCAAGTTCTAAACCAATCTGCTTTCCCGAATGCTGATCGAATCCATTGAACAGTGTCAGCTGGAATACCTTCGGAATATTCATATATCCCGTTAGAATGTATGCCTCGCTGCCCCACGCTCCGGTTTCCACACATCCGGAAGAACCGCCTCGCCTCGCATCCTCCAAATTCTTCCCGGCATTTACCAGCTCCATAATCTGGGCTTCCGTATTGTAGAAAGCAGGCTGTCCCCACCCCTCTCTTGATACCTCGCAGGCTCTCTTTAAAAACTTCGCCGGCGTCTTCTTACTGATTGTAACATTCGAGTTGGGCTGAACCAGCTTCATCTCATCCATACAATCAAGAATCAGGTAGCTGACATTATTCACGCCATTGCGTCCGTCCGGGGTTACCCCACCGGTATTAATATTCGCAAAGTCTGTATAGGTAGCGCTTTCCTTCAGCGTAATCCCGACTTTCACCGGCGCAGGCTGATTATAGAACTTCACCCACAGACACTCCAGCAGTTCTTTTGCCTTCTCGTCGTCCAGAATCCCAGCCTCCACATCCCGCTCATAATATGGGTTCAAATGCTGGTCAAGTCTTCCGGGACTGAATGCATCCCAGGGATTCAGCTCTGTCGTAACGGCAAGATGTGTAAACCAATACAACTGAATTGCCTGCCAGTAAGTCTGGGGCCTGTGAGCCGGAACTACCTCAAGGTTGGCCGCGATTTCAAGAAACTCTGCTTTTCTGACTGCTTCCTCTTCCTTCTCCGCCATCTCAAGGGCAAGCTTATGATAACGCTCTCCTAAGATAATCACCGCGTCGCAGGAGATATCCATCGCCCTTAATTCTTCACACTTATTTACCGCATCCGGATCGTTGATATAATCCAGACCCTCCATAGTCTCTTTAATCTTCTCTTTATAATCTAAGTACCCTGTAGTAAATACCTGCTCGCCGCCGCAGGTATGTCCCGGTCCTCTCTGCTCCATAAACTCGGTAAACATGCCGGCGCTGTAGCACTCTTTCCATTCCGGAGTCATTCTCGCAAGAATCTTCTCCCTCATACTTCTCCCTGTCCAGTAAGGAATAATCTCCTCAGCCTGAAGCCTCCTGTCTGCTTCCGTCGTATGGAAGGAAACCAGCTCCCGCTCACTCATAACCACCATATCCTCTACGCTGTGACAGCAAAGCTCCGGAAATGTGGGAGACGCCTGAGGGTCTTTCCCCTTCTCGCCCACAATCAGTTCCCCCTCTCCCAGGTAAAGCGTCTTTTTAGAAAAATATTCCTTAAGAACCATCGCTCTCATAACCGGAATGGAATATTTCCCATCATTTTCCTTATAAAAATCCGTCTCAATCTTCGCTCTTTCCAAATCAATGTGAACCGGCGTGGTCACACTGACTTCCCGAAGCTTCTGAATCCGTTCGTTCATCCCGCGTTTTTTTGCCATGTCATTATCCTCCTATCTTTGCGTTCACAAATCCGGCGTCCCGAAAGAGCCGCACAAAGCTTTCCATCTCTTCCTGATCCGGCGCATGTAAATCAGTTCCTTTATATACCATATCCAGCTTCGGATACTTCCCGCTTCCCGTATCATGATAGGGCAGCAGATGAATCCCGGCCGGGTGGATATCCTGTTCCTTCAGAAACCGAATCGTTTCTCTCATATTCTTCTCGTTGCCATTCACTTCCCTGATTGTGGGAATCCGTATGTAAATCCTTGCGCCGTCCTCCGAAAGACGTATCAGATTCTCTAAGATCAGCCTGTTATCCGCTCCCATATACTTCTGGTGCAGTTCCGGATCCATCACCTTCACATCATAGAGAAAGGTATCCACATAAGGAAGAAGCGCCTGAAACTTCTCATAAGGAACATACCCGCAGGTATCAACGGTAAGCGTCACATCCTGACGTTTCAGTTCTCTTGCTGCCGCCAGCAGATACTCCATGTCCATCGTCATAACTTCCCCACCGGAAAATGTCACTCCCCCGCCGGATTCTTCGTAAAACATCCGGTCCTTCATCAGCTCTTTTATAAGCTCTTTTACTGAATACTCACGCCCGATAATCTCACGCAGTCCTGCCGGGCAGAAGCTCTCGCATCTGCCGCACAGCGTACATATCTCCCTATCCCATACCGGCTTCCCCTCCCGCATCACAAGCGCCTGGCTGGGACAGGCCCTTGCACAGGAACCACAGCCCGTACATTTCCCAGAATCAAACTGCATCTCTCTGTCGTATCTCTGAGTCTCCGGATTGTGGCACCACTCACATTGCAGCGGACATCCCTTAAAGAACACCGACGTGCGGATTCCGTCTCCGTCATGAATAGAAAACTTCTGTATATTCGTAATATTCTTCATCTTATTACCCTTTTTCAATCGAAACATACTCCTGCCAGAAAGCAATTTATAAACGTGCCTTCGCATAGCCAAATCCCGCTTTAGACTATGGTCTATACTATAGTCTAAATATATCATCACGTTATATTTTTGTCAATGAATGTTTCTTATTGAAAATATGAAGTTGCCACATAATATCAGACTGTGATAGAATAAACAAAGCATCTGTCAGCCATTATGAAAAACTTGATTTTGAGGTGAAATCATGGGAGAAATGTCAAAGAAAAAAAGCGCGAAAAACCGGATTGTAACTGCTGCATGGCAGCTATTCTACGACAAAGGGTATAACGGTACAACGGTCGATGATATTATCGAGTTGTCTGGCACTTCAAAGGGTTCTTTCTACTATTACTTTAATACAAAAGATGAACTATTGAACACGTTATCCGTTATCCTGGATGAATTTTACGAAGAACTGGAAAGTAAAATGAACCCGGATATGAACAGTTTTGCGAAGCTTCTTCATATCAATTATGAAGCCCATAAGATGATGGAAGAGAAAATCAGCGTGGAACTTGTCGCCTCTCTTTACTCCACTCAGCTGGTATCACAAGGCCAGCGCCATCTTCTTGACCAGAATCGCAGATATTATAAGCTTGTCAGCCGCATTATAACTGAAGGCCAAAGACGCCGGCAAATCCGCGGAGATATTCCCGCTTCCGATATTACCCAATATTTTACCATGTGCGAACGGGCTCTTGTTTCCGACTGGTGTTTGAATAAGGGCCAATACTCTCTGGCCAGACATAGCCGGGAATGCATGCCAATTATGCTGGAACATTTTCAAATATAAATCATATAACAAATATGACTAAAGAGGGCGCTGTTCATGCAGCGCCCCTGAATCTCTTCTATTTCAATATCCATTTCCATGGTGCCTTCCATGATGTCTCCCTCTTCCTTTGCACTGATCTCCTCCATTTCCCCAACTGCCATTCTCTAAATTACCGTCTCCGGAACCGCTGCTTCCTGAATTGCTGTTTCCTGAATTGCCGTTTCTCGAATTACCATTCCATGACCTGCCATGACGATATCTCTTGCATGTCCTGATATGATCGCAGATTTCTCCCATTGTCATTCCATGACAGTCCTCAATAGTAACTGTTTCATCATACTGCGTCAGCTCCTGACATGCCCGGTATTTGCCAAAAGACATCTGATGCCGATGCGCCTCTTCCCTGCAGGTCATATCACTGGTGTAAGTAGAAACCCGATACTCTAAAGACTGCTCTTCCTCATTGAGCTTCTGCATAATACTATCTGAATGTTCCGAGATAACAGTAAAAACCAAATGAGAACCTTCTGTCAAATATACTGCATAATCTTCGCTTTGAAGCAACTTGTCAATAGCCTGCGAATAAGACATGTTCTTCAGCTTCACATGCTCAAGAATGTCCTGACCGTCTGCATTGTAGGCGTCTGCAGATACCACCCTGCCGAAGCGGTTGATACCCAGCTCTATAGATGGATTCACATCAATGCTTATATAAGAAACCGGTTTCGCATACAGTCTGAAGCCCCCTGCTGTCAGAAAAAGAAAGAGACACGCCGCAACAGCCGCATAACGCCATACCTTACCCGGCATGGCACGCTTTTTTTGCCTGTCCAGATAATGAAGCGTATTCCTTTTCAGTTCTTCCGACGCACGAATATTTTTCATGCTTTCCTGTATCACATTCATGCCCATTCACCTCCCAGTTTCCCCCGCAGCATCTCTTTCGCCCTCATAAGCCATGTGTAGATTGTATTCTCTTTCCGTCCAAGTATCTTTGCAATCTCCACCGCAGAGTATTCTTCATAATAGTAAAGGTAAATTACATTCCGATATTTTTCAGGCAGTTTCAGAACCGTCTCCAAAACTTCCGACTGCGCGCCGCTTATCGCCTCTGCCTCTTCTTTCATTACATCCAGCGGCATCCATTTCCTGCGTGAAAGATATCTTAACTGGTCTTTACACGCATTAATAGTTACCCGCGCAAACCAGGATTTTTCATGCTCATGGCTCTCAAACGCCTTCTCATGGAGCAGATATTTTAAATATACATTCTGAAAGATATCTTCTGTGTCATACTTATTCTTCAAATGCACAAAACATATCCTCCGTACCATATCAGCATAAGCTTCCATGGCTCTGTTTAAATCTTCCTCGCTTTTCAAAAATCTCCCTCCATTCGCGCCCGGACAGATATGAAAATACATACGGTCAGTTTTCCAAAAGGCTACCTGTGATGGTGTCTGGAATAGTGATGTGTACCTCTATGCATATTCTCATCATGGCAGTTATCGCAAATACCGTCACAATCCGCATCGTAGTAATCCATACAGAATTGAGCCCCTTCATCACAGAAAGTATCATAGTTCTCATCTATATGACTTCTGTTATGATAATACCCGTCTCCATAATCCCCTGTTCCTCTGCCAAAATGAGCTAATGCAAGGGTTGATGTTCCCAATGCTAAGGCTAATACGCCTGCTGCTCCAAGCATAACTATCTTCTTCATTCTACTGCCTCCTAACAATCTCTGTAAATACTCTATTCAATAATAATACGCCTGCGAGCAGGAAATCCTTGCATCTTTTTCACAAATATTTCCACCTGTGCGGCCCGAAGCTGCCTGACGAAAACAGGTGGAAATATTTCTGGTTCTGGAACTATCGAACGCAGATATAAACCATATATACTGCATATACTCCAAGCATCAGCAGACCTTCCTTCCGGTCCAGTCTGCGCCCGGTCCAGGTAAGTCTCCAGGCAAGAAAACTCATTGCCATCAAACACATAATGTCAATCATATTTTCCATTACAAAATCAATCGGACTGATAACAGATGCAACTCCTAGTATCAGGAGAATATTAAAAATATTTGAACCCAGCACATTACCGATTGCCATATCCACTTCATTCTTTCTAGCCGCCACAATGGAAGTCACTAACTCCGGAAGACTGGTTCCCATGGCGACTATCGTCAGGCCAATCAGATTCTGGCTCAATCCCAGATAACCTGCTGCAGTAGTTGCGCCGTCAGTTACAAAATCTCCGCCGAATTTAATTGCAACTGCTCCTCCGACAATAAACAGAATACATTTTGCCACCGGCATCACTTCATACTCTTCCTTCGACGCCAGGAGTCCGGTTCTTGCCTGCAATGCCGAGCGAACCATCCACAGCAGATACGCCGCAAAAATCACGAGCAGCAACACCCCGTCTTTTCTATCTACCCGCATTCCCAGATATCCAAACAATAATAAAATCACCGCGCAGATCATAGAAAAGGGATACTCTTTTTTCAAGGTATCCATCTGCACTTTCAGCGGCACCACCAGAGCGCAGGCCCCGCACACTACTATCAGATTAAATATATTCGAACCTACCACATTACTGACTGCCAGCCCATTATTTCCACTGACGGAAGCCGTCACACTGACCGCGCACTCTGGCAGACTGGTTCCCATGGCAACTATGGTCAGACCGATAATCATCGAAGGAACCTTTAATCGTTTCGCAACGGAAGAACTCCCTTCCACAAAAAAATCAGCCCCTTTAATCAACAATACAAATCCCAGCGCTAACGCTGATATACAATAAATCATTGTTTTCATATCTGTATCACGTATCCCTTCTTTTTAAGCTTTTTCCTGCACATTATAACTTATATTCTACAAAACACCAAGCCCATTCAGTAATATTTTACATCCCAGCAAAATCAATATGATTCCTCCGCACAATTCCGCCCTGGACTTGGACTTCATCCCAAAGAGGCTTCCAAACTTTACCCCTGCTGCCGAACAGACGAAGGTTACGCACCCGATAAATGAAACCGCCGGTATTATAGCCACTTTTAAAAACGCGAAGGTCACGCCTACCGCCAGCGCGTCAATACTGGTTGCCACCGCAAGAAGAAACATCGTCTTTACCTCCATTGTTCCATCTAGCTGGCATGCTTCCCCTTTTCCCGCATCCCGGACCATATTTCCTCCAAGATACAGCAGCAGAACAAACGCAATCCAATGCGCGTATCTGGCAATCATATCTGCAAAAAAACTGCCAAGAAAATATCCGGCTAACGGCATGACGGCCTGAAATCCGCCGAACCAAGCCCCTGCAATGCACATGTGCTTCACCTGAATTTTTCCAAGCGACAATCCTTTACAGACGGATACTGCAAAAGCATCCATCGACAGTCCGACTGCCAGGATAAATAATTCTGTTAGTCCCATTTCCTTTTACTCCTTTCGCGTAAAATTCCTCATATTGTACAAAAAAGACTCAGAGAACAGCCAAACCAACTGTCTCCGAGTCTCATCACTTAAAGTAATACCGG
>CATJPU010000246.1 GCA_949742505.1 uncultured Lachnospiraceae bacterium
TAATTTTGTGGGATATCGTCATATTGTTCAAATATCATTATTCCTTCTTTCCCTGAAATTGTAATGTCACAGACAAGTTTGTATTTTAGATCAAGCCCGGATTTTCATAAATATATTTTTCAACAGCAGTTTTACTTACCTCCCATGTGCAGCCGATTTTAAAACCATCAATCGAACCATTTCGAAGTAAATCATGTGCCCGGTTCTTTCCTATGCCAAGATAATCGGCCAATTCCGGGACAGATAAAAGCGTGGATGATATTTCTTTAGGAAAATCGGATGTGTTTTCTTTCATCATGCTTCATGGAGCGCGCAAATACATATAATATAACTCCGGCTTTTATCTATGAAACATTCAGCAGTACGAAGGAGAACCCTAAATTCCGGGCAGTGTTTATTAACGACTGCAGAATAGATGGGAGGCTGCATCCATTTTAATTCAAATGCTTCAAATGATTTTCCCGGAGTCGGACAAATCCTGCAAAGATGTGGCCAGAATGTTTTTTGGAGGGAAATCTTTGTGGATGACAGACTGTGACGCGACGATAAACCTATATGATGTTTCATCCAGTCTGCAGGCATTCATTAGAGTGAAAGATGGAAAAAACTATGCAAGAAAAATAAAACAGGTAGGAAATAAACTGAATGTAGCGGTTGAAGATAATCTGCTACGTATACACCGGAAGGTGTATGCTGATTGTGAAAATGAGGATTTTACTGCAATGACCAGTAATATACTGGTAAATGCAGAGGATTCCTCATTTTTTTATGTGATTGAAAAGAACGCAGGATACACTGGCTGTAAACGCGAAAAGAACCAAAATAATAATACTTCTGCGGTACGGGGGATCCATGTTGATGTGCAGAATGAAAGAATAGATTATTTTAAGGCAAAGGTTATTCCCGGTGTAAAAATGACCATTGTATCTGCAACGTTGAATGAAGAATTATATAAAAGATTCTGCAAAGGACGTGAAATACATATGCTGGAAGTTCCTGCTGCAGAATATAGGGGGAGGCTGATACAGTATACGACGCATTCCATGAGCAGAAGCAATATGCAGGAAATTGGATATGACCAGATTAGGAAATGTGTGGAGGATATTGTAAGAGAGCCGGTAAAGAATGTCATAACCTTTAAAATGTATACAGCGAATGCAGGAATCTATTATGGAAAGACGGAAGGGTATAATGAATATAAGGGAAAGGATCTTGTGGTAATCGGAACACCGCATAATGTACCGTTTGTATACCGCCTGATAGGGGCTTATCTGGGGTATGACGCAGAAGATAAGCTTAGTGTACAGTTTACAGAAAACCGGTATTATTCCTTTAAATTTATGACATTTAAAGATGAAAATATGAGGAATTTACAGTTTTATTTTATAGAAAGCGAGCTGGAACAGGCAATAGGGAGGGCGCGCTTACTTCGCTATGATTGTAGTGTATATCTGTTTTTAAACTTTCCATGCAGGCAGGCGAATATTATACAGGATGAATATTTACCCGACAATATATTCTGAGAGCAGATTAGTAAGAAAACGTAAAGGGTGGCTTTTCAATTGCATATTATAACTGTGATACATGAGTATTAGATGTATCAGGAATGTTCCGGTTTTTGCCGTTTTGCCATACAGGGAATTGCAGGCGGCAGGAATCCTGTATGGCCGAAAAAAATCAAAGGAAGGAGGACGGATTCACAGATGGCGGGAGATTTGGAAAAAAGAATCAGTAAGGCGCAGGACATAGCGCTGGAGTATTTTGACTGCCTGTTGGAGACGACGCCTGCACCGGATTATGTGCAGGTTGTAGGAAGCATCGGCGGTGAAGTATGCACCTACCGGATCTATAACGATGGTTCTGTGTATGCGAGATAGGGATATACCGGAGATGTATCCCTCTTGAACTGCTGTTGTCCAATAAGGAAAATGTTTCAAAAGGTAAAAATATCGAAAGCAATCAATTGAAAAGCAGACACAGGGAAACAAAAAAGCCATAAATCGGAAAAGCAGGTGCAAGGAAATTACAAAAAAGGATGAACCGGAAAAGCGGACATATGATAATTACGGAAAGCGAGGATGAAAATGAAGGTTATTAGTTTACTTAACTTAAAGGGCGGTGTCGCAAAGTCATTTACGGCGGTTAATTTTGGCTATGAGCTGTGGAGAAGAGGGTATAAGGTGCTGCTTCTTGACAATGACAAGCAGGGGAATCTCAGCAAAGGTTATGGAAGATACAGTCCCTGTTGCGGTGCAGCGCAGGATTATAAGAAATTTGTGACCAGTTATACAGGAAAGGGGCGGTAGGAGCATGGCAAAGGCGAAATTCGGAATCGGCGATATCATTGATATCAGAGGGCAGAAAGCAGGAACGGCAGGACAGGCAGGAGCAGCAACACTGACAGAAACATCAGGAGACGCGGGCTGTCAGGGATATCGGGAAATCTGGCTCAACCCCAGAGAGGTAAAGCCTTCGGAGAGTAACTTCTACTCGCAGGAAAATATTGAGGAACTGGCAGACAGCTTCCTGACGGTGGGACAGCAGCAGCCTACGGTTCTTGCAAGGATTAATGGGGAATATCGGATTGTAAGCGGACACCGCAGGAATCTTGCGAATATAAAGAACCTTGAGCGGGGCTATAAAGAGTATGAGAAGGTGCGGTATTTATATAAGGGAATGACGCCTGCAATGCTGGAGCTGTCCCTGTTAATGGGGAATGCCTGCAACCGGGAGCTGACCCCATGGGAGAAGACCCAGCAGGCGCAGAGGCTGAAAGAGGCTCTGCGCCGTGCAAAGAAAGAGGACGGATTGGAAATTCAGGGGAAACTGCGGGATATCATCGCAGACCTGATGCATGAGAGCAGTTCTAATATTGCGAAAATGAACAGCATCCGGAAGAATGCCGCACCGGAGATTCAGGAGGAGTTCCGAAAGGGGAGTATCGGGATTTCTGCGGCATATGAGGCGTCAAAGCTTTCGCCTGCAGAGCAAAGGGTGATTGCAGATAAAACGGCGAAGGGAGAGGCAGTTCCGGTGAAAGAAATAGCGGGAAAGGCAGAAAAGAAGAACTGTCCTGCCGGCCGGCAAAAAGTGTTCGATTCGAACACTTTTAGAAATGCTGATTCACAAATAAAAAATCAGTCAGAAAATGGAGGAATGGACAGAATGAAAAGGATTATAAGGTGTTCGGAATGCGGATATTGCAGAGAGTTCCGGCCGGTCAGGAATACCAGAAGCAGCTTTACCTGTGAACACCTGGACAGTGACTACATACACCAGTATTTTCTTAAGCATAAGATGCAAAGAATGGAGCGGTTTATTGCTTATGGGGAGAGAGGCTCACATGAAGTACCGCTGAAAACTTCTTCGCGCTGGGGCCCGAGAAAAGCAGAAAATTCCGCTGAATTATGAAAAAGTAGTGTAAGAAGAGAGATTATTTGATATAATGGAACCAGAGAAGAGAATTGCAAATGATAATACTGGAGATAAAACAGATGGGAAACAGTGAGATTACATACCAGAATAAGGATATCATGTCCAAGATACTGGCAGAGAACTTTAAGGATAAATCCCTGAAGGTTTACGGACTTGACCTGCCGAAGATTAAGGGAATCCTGCCGACGAACCTTCCAGAGATTCATGTGAATGAGATGAAGCTTGATAATCTCTTTCTTCTGGAGGACGGCTCTGTCGCGATTATTGATTACGAGAGTTCTGTAAAATGGGAGAATAACTTAAAATATGTGAATTATATTGTGCGTGTTCTGGGACGCTATAAGAAGGAAGAGAGGCCGAAGCAGATACGCATGATTGTGATTTACACAGCCGATGTGGAACATGCGGAGGATACGTTCACAGCAGGATGCCTGACTTTAAAGCTGGAGCAGGCATTTTTAAGCAGGATGGATTCAGAGGGCATCCGAAGCAGGATAGAGCAGAAAATAAGAAATAAGGAAGCATTGTCAGATGAAGAGCTGATGGAATTTATTGTACTGCCGCTGACCTATAAAGGAACGGAAGCGAAGCAGGAA
>CATJPU010000247.1 GCA_949742505.1 uncultured Lachnospiraceae bacterium
CATAGGATTCCGCACGTCCTAAAATAATACAGTTAACAACAATCAGAGGAATATAAATTCCAAGAGACGCATAGAGACTTGGAACAAATCCTTCCATCAGAAACTGAACAATCGTTACAAAGGATGCTACGACTACGATAAACGCCGGAACACGTACCGAATCCGGAATAATCTTACGCAGCATGGAAATCAGCATATTTGAAAGCACCAATACCACCGTCGTGGAAAGTCCCATACCGAGACCGTTAATTGCAGAGGTCGTAACCGCCAGAGTCGGACACATACCAAGCATCAGCACGAAGGTAGGATTTTCTTTTACTAAACCGTTATATAATCTTTCTGTACAGCCATTCATCTTCACTACCTCCTTATAATAATGCACTGTTAAAGTATGCAAGCGCAGTATTTACAGCGCCGGTAACAGCCCTGGACGTAATCGTAGCGCCGCTTAAGGCGTCAATCGGCTCACCGTCGCCGCCGTCCTTGGACACTGCAAATTTCTCCGTCCGTTTGCCCTCATACTGACCGTAGAACTCAGGCTCCGTCGCCCGCATACCGAGACCCGCCGTCTCGCTGATGGACAGAATGGAAATACCGTTCACCGTCCCGTCGCTGGTAATGCCAACCGTAATCTGGATATTGCCGCCGTATCCTTCGCTGTCTGTCACCGTAACTACATAGCCCATATCGCCAACCGCGCAGACCTCGTCCACCGTTGCCAGAACGCCAAGTCCGTCCGCCGCTGCCTTCGCCGCGTCCCCGTCCACGTCCATCACTTCAAAATCATCCAGAGAAGCCTCCGGAAATACCTGTTGCCACGCTTCTTTCTTAGAAGCGTCCTGAGCCTGTGCAATGGGCTCCTTGGTAATCTCATACACCAGTCCCAAAAGCAGACCGGATACTAATGTTATCGCAGTAAGAATCGCTGCATTCTTTACAATCTTATTCATTATTTCTCTCCTCCTTTACCGAATGGTTTTGGAAGAGTAACCCTCTCAATCAACGGAACTAAGAGGTTACTGATAATAATTGCATAAGACACGCCCTCTGCCGAACCGCCGAAGAGACGGAACAGACCGGTAAGCACACCCAGCAATATTCCAAAAAGAACCTGACCCTGTTTGGTAATCGGCGAAGTTACGTAGTCGGTGGCCATAAACCATGCGCCAAGCATCAGACCTCCTCCGCAGAGATGCGCGGTAATATAGTTCGGATCGAAAAATCCCACATCCGCAGCAGTGAACTGTCCGAAGATACCAATAAAAATCACAAAAGTTACTATATATGTACCCGGAATGCGAAGATCAATGATTCCCATAAGAATCAGGAAAATCGCGCCGATAATAATAGCGATTACAGAAGTCTCGCCAATCGTTCCCGGAATCCGTCCAATCAGCATATCCATGGAATTGATGCTTGACATAGAGCCTTCCTTGATATATGCAAGAGGCGTAGGCCCTGTCTCGCCGTCATAGATAAATCTCGTCATCGGTCCGGTAAAAGAAATCAGCAGAAAGCATCTTGCTCCCAGCGCCGGGTTCATAAAGTTCTGTCCCAGACCTCCGAATAACTGCTTTACAATCAGGATGCCGAACACGCTTCCAAGGGCGCCCATCCACAGCGGCGCTGTAGGAGGCATATTCAGTCCCAGTAAAAGACCGGTTACAACTGCGCTGAAATCAC
>CATJPU010000248.1 GCA_949742505.1 uncultured Lachnospiraceae bacterium
ACGAGCGGTGGTTACAAAAGACATTCCTCCATATACAATCGTTGGCGGAGTTCCGGCAAAGCCTATAAGAAAGCGTTTTACCCAAGAAACGATTGATTTTCTGCTTAAAATAAAATGGTGGAATTGGTCTGAAGAACATATCCGACAGCATATAACCGAGATACAGTCTGGAAATATCGAATATTTGCGTTAAATTGCCGCATGACGGGAAAAGAAAAAAGCCGCAATACAGCAATCTTTGAAAAATACGATAAGCCGACTGTCTTTTCCGTACAAGGACAAGAGGTTATTGTAGCATACGAAAGATTAGCAGAGGCATTTTGCAGACTGCCGGAGCAAAGGCGCGTTGTCCTGCTGATGTACTTTTTTCAGACACGCTCTAGTATCCCTGCAGCATTTACCGTTTATGAACTGCGAAAAGAAGACGGATAGTTATCGGGTGGCCTCCCGCAGAAAAGTACAGGCTGTTTTTGCTTCTTCGGCAAAGCTGTCCCGGCTGACAGGGACTCCTTCCATACTAACGCCGCCCCCATATCCAATGGTTTTCAGTGCTTTAAAATAAGTCGGATAATACTCGTCCTCTGTCCAAACCTTTGGAAAGCCGCGGCCCTCCAGTCTGGCAAAATGGGAGTGAACTAAAAACTCATTTCCATATTCAAGCAGGCTGTCTACAGTGTCATTCTCTACTTTTAGATGGTAGTAATCCTGGAGACAACGAATATTGGGGTGGTTTGCTGCCTTAGCCAGCGTCACCACATCGGAAAATGTATTGAGCATATTTGTTTCTGTGTGGTTATTTGGCTCGAGCGCTATTGTAATGTCACGCTCGCCGGCGGCGTCCCCGAGTTCCTTGCACAACTCAATCAACTGCGCAAAAGCTTGTTCATAAGGAAATCCGTCTGGGCAGCTTTTGGACCATGGACTTCCAAAGACTACATACTTGCATCCCAAAAGCTGCGCCCGGTTTAAAGCCCTGGTGTAGAAGGCGCGGATTTTTGCCTTCTCTACCTTTTTTCCCACCAGTTTCAGCTCTGGAACAAAGAAATTGTTGCAGGCATATACCGGAATCCCCACTTTGTCCACGTCCTTTTGCATCTGGACAAAGTCATCTTCGCTGAGGCAGGTTATTTGACCAATGGGCAGTTCAATATAGTCATATCCCGCATCTTTTATCGCTTTGGCATAGCGCGTCCCTGGGTCGTCAGCTTCTTTGGGCAAGAAATTTACGCAGCATCCGATTTTCATTGTCATATACCTCTTTTCCGATTGTTTGAAATAATGTCTCCTATAGCTCCTGATTTATCGCTCGCATTATAACACCAAAAGCGCTTGCTGACAAGTATAGAGTAACCTCGAAACAAAGTGAAAACTATACTGCTCCATATGCGGGCGGCGTAAACCCACCCTTGATTTATTGCGGGGAAGCGTATGAAGAAGTAAATATTGAAAGCGGAAGTGTAACAATAAAACTACTTCCCTGCAAAGGCTGGCTTTCTACGGTAATTGTTCCATGATGCAGCTCTACAATCTTCTTTACAAGAGCAAGTCCAAGGCCGTTCCCTTCGGAAGAATGGGAGGAGTCCCCCTGATAAAATTTTTCAAAGATATAATGCTGTGTCTGATTGTCCATTCCAAGGCCGTAATCTTTTATTGTAACAGTAAGAGAATTGACGTGTATATTCATTGACAAGGCAATTTGGCTTTTTGCCGGTGAAAATTTTATGGCGTTGTCTATCAGGTTTGTCCATACCTGTTTTAGCAATTGTTCGTTGCCGTTTATTTCCTGTTCCAGCAGATGAAAATCAAAAGAAATTTCTTTTTCCATCCATTTATTTTCCAATAATAGAACACATTCACGAATCTGTTCTCCTACATTAAAGTCAGTCGAATCGGTTAAAAGCGACATGCTTTCTACTTTCGACAGATTCAGAACATTAGAGGAAAGCGCAGTCAGACGTTTGGCCTCTTCAATGATGATATCCAGATATTCAGCCTGTTCTTTAGCCGTCAGATTCCCTTTTTTTAATAATTTTGCAAATCCAAGAATAGAAACCATCGGAGTTTTAAACTCATGTGAAAAGTTATTGATAAAATCTGAGCGCAGCATTTCGATACCTGCCAATTCCTCTGTCATCTGATTGAAACAACGGGATAATTCCCGAAATTCTTTTGGATGTTCCAGGTAGATTTTAGTTTGAAAGTTCCCCTCGGCTACAGAATGAATCGCCTGCATAAACGTATAAAGGGGGCGCAGCGGCAGGTGCCCGATGCATAAAGTGAGAACGGTACCGGTCAATATACTGATTGTACCGGTTCGGAGCAAAAATGGAAGCAGAGATCCCGGTTCCGGAGGCCTGTCCATAAATCCATGCTCTAATAAGAATATAATGACGGTATTGCTGATGAACATTGTTAGAGTAAGAAGAATGAAAATAATACCCGTACTAAGCAATACAATATTTGTGGGAAATTCAATTCTTTTTTTCATAAGGCGCCCTCCTTAATCTGCGCTTTATATCCAAGGCCTCGGATTGTGATGATTGAGAAATCAGGACAATTTTCAAAGCGATTCCTCAGACGGTTGATATGTACGCTGACAGTGGCGTCAGAGGAATCAGAGGATGGTCCCCAGATATCCTCCATTAACTGTATCCGCGTGAAAATCTGGTTGGGATATGACAAAAGCTTGTAGAGCAGATAGAATTCTTTCTGAGGCAGTATGTACTCGTCAGAACCACATTTTACACATAAGGTATCATAATTTAAGGTCGTATTACCGATGGTAAGACTGCGCTCGGATACAATTTTAGAACGTCTGAGAAGAGCCCTGATACGCAGAAGCATCTCTTCTTCATCTACAGGTTTTGTCATATAGTCGTCAGTACCGGATAGAAATCCCTGTTTGATATCCTGGGGAAGTTGTTTAGCTGACAGCATGAGAATGGGAATGTCATTGTTACATCCTCTCAGCAGTTCGGCAAAAGCATACCCATCCATGCCTGGAAGCATGATATCCAGTATGATTAAGTCTATTTTGTGCTTTTCCATAATATGCAGAGCATCGCCGGCAGAAACAGCACGAAAAGTTTTATATCCGGCATAGGAAAGGACTGTAGACAGAAACTTACGGATATTTTTGTCATCGTCTACGATTAAAAGCTGAAACATGAGAACACCTCCTAAATTACTCAATTATAGCATGAAAAGTTAAACTGAATTTAAATAAATCCCTTAGTATTACGATGAATTAACAGTTTTTTCACATTTTGTTCCGCATAGTTTAACTAAAGTTTATCTTTCTCTTTTATGATATGCAAAGAAACGCTGCAATACAGATTTATACAGCAAGAATATCAAAGGAGTTGGCGTCTATGGAAAACAATCAAATAGCAAATCATTCATCAGGAATCAGAAAAACCCAATTTAACTGTTTGAAAGATGAGCAGTGCGTACTTAATATGCAGATACGGCTGGCTATGCAGCTGCATAACAGACAGGTTCAGGAAGAATTGGAAAAGAAATTAGAAGACGTTACAAAGCAGTTGGCAGTTTTTATCTGTCAATAGGAAGCAAGGTATGGAAATTGAATTTGATAATATGAGGGGCAGATTTAAATAGAATAATTTATGCAGGAGGGTTGTTATGATAACAGTGGAGCATCTGACGAGATGCTATGGTGATTTTATGGCGGTAAGTGTGAAGTCAGAAACTGGGGATGTGAAAGATTTCTGAATGAGAAAGAGCTATCATGAAGAGAGAGTTCCTCCTTTATGATAGCTCTTTTCGCTCCAGTGTGCTCGGAATATCTGCCAGCAGTCGGTATTTTGCGACGGTTCTTCTGGAAATCTGTATTCCCTGTCTCAGCAGCAATTCGGTTATTTTACCGTCGCTATAAGGCTTTTTCTTATTTTCAGAGCGCACGATATCTTTAATCATGGATGTAATATTGGCGCTGGATATCTCGTCCTTTTCATCACAAGAGATACCGGAGGTAAACAGGGATTTCAAAAGAATCGTCCCGCAGGGGTACTGCAGGTATTTATCTTTGATACCCCGGCTGATGGTTGACACTGCCAGGTTCAAATCCTTCGCAATGTCAGAAAGCGTCATAGGAGCCAGAGGGGTTTTGCCCAGAAAGAAGTCTTCCTGACGCCGGATAACAGCATTGCAGATGGCAAGGATTGTCGTCCGGCGCTGCAGAGTCTTCTGAAGGATGAAGCGTGCGCGCTGATATTTTTCATGAAAATAAGCTTGCAGTTCCGGCTCTTGGGACTGCTGCATCATCTGTATGTAATAATCACTGAGAGAATAGTTCTCAATCCAGTTATCGTTCAGGGTTACTTCCCACGTGCCCTCCTGATAATCCGCCAGTATATCCGGCGTGATATAGGTGCAGGCTTCCTGGCCAAGCCCGGTAAAGGGGCTTGGGGAAAGGCTCTTTACATGTTTGACGAGCCGTCTTACGTCTGCCAGGTCAGTCTGCAGGGAGTCTGCGATAAGACGAAGTCTTCCGGCGGCAATATCTTCCAGATGATTTTGAATCAGCAGTTTCATCCGGGGAGTATCCTTGCCGGACGCGGGAAGCTGGTACAGAAGATAACTGGTCAGATCCGGCTGGAATACGCCGGAAGGCTCCAGCATCTTAAGGATTTCCAGACATTTGGCTGCCTGCGCGGGCGGAATATGAAATGAGCTGTATAAATCTTCCGGTGAATATGGGAAAAATCCTTGCTCATCCAGCATAAGAATCATAAGTTTGAAGATGTTCCATTCCAAATCCGTATAGGCAAAGGGATTGAGCTGTTCCAGAAAAAAACGAAGCAAATCATCCGCATCCCCCGATGCAGCTTCATAGAAAGAAGCGGTGTTATCCGCCGGTCTTACTGTGCTTCGGCCGGAATAGGAGGCGGGAAGATTACCGCATTCCAGCATGGGATTCTCCAGGTATTCATTTTGAAGGAAACGGTTCAGCTCCTCATTATTCATCATAAGCAGATGCAGCGACTGTATCTGTTTCTGAGAAAATTTCTGTTGTTGTAAGGGCTTGGATAAAAGAGCCTGTTCCATACAAATCACCGCCTGAAATCATAAATTTGCCATATTTTTACCTATATATAACTATTATAGCAAAAATCGTGCCAGAGTTTTGTGTCAAAATCTAACACACTAACCTGGCACGTCTTTTGCTTTCTTCCTGATATAAGAGCAAAGAAGCCAAAAGTAAAAAAAGACAGGAGGAATTAGAAAGCATGTTATCAAATCAGGAAACAGAAGAATTGAAACAATTTGCAGCCGAGATACGAATCCACACGATACGTCAGATGGCCGCGCGCGGCTTTGGCCATATGGGAGGCGCTATGAGCATCTGTGATTTGCTCAGCGTTCTGTATGGAAAGCAGATGAAATACGACGCCGGGAATCCGGAATGGGAGGAACGGGACTGGCTAATCTGTTCCAAGGGTCATGCAGGACCGGCTGTTTACGCGGCGCTGGCCCTGAAAGGGTTCTTTCCAATGGAGTGGCTGGAGACGCTGAATCAGCCGGGAACAAGGCTTCCCAGTCACTGCGATCATTTGAAAACGCCGGGAATTGACGTGACTACAGGCTCTCTGGGACAGGGCCTGTCGGTGGCGGCAGGCGTCGCGCTGGCGAAAAAGACGAATGGAAAAGAAAATACCATTTACTGCATCATTGGGGACGGAGAGAGCCAGGAGGGGCAGAACTGGGAAGCAGTGATGTTCGCTGCCCAGCAAAAGCTTGATAATCTGATTCTCTTTATTGACAATAACGGGCAGCAGCTTGATAACCGGACAGAGGCGATCTGTAATATGGAAAGCCTGAAAGAGAAGCTGGAGAGCTTTCACTGGGAGACAAGGGAAGTCTGCGGACACGATGTGGCCGCGGTAAATGAGGCTATAGAGGAGGCTGGGAAACTCAAAGGCAGGCCCCATGCGATTATACTGGATACCGTTAAGGGAAAGGGCTGCACCTTTGCAGAGAATAAGCTGAAAAACCATCATATTACTGTCACAGAAGAACAGGCAGTGGAAGCGCTGGAAGCGTTAAAAAAGGGATAGGGGGAAGAAATTATGGCAGAGGAAAGAATATGTGGGAAAGGAATGGATACGGCGGAGGGAAGAACTTACGAAGTATCCGAAAGAAAGATGGCGCAGGTCTATGCGGATACTATGATTCGGCTAATGAATGAGAATCCGGATGTGGCGGAGCTGGAGGCGGATCTTGGCGCCTGCATCATGGGCGGAAAAATGGATGAGATTGATTCGTATCCAGGGCAGCTGATTAACTGCGGAATCCAGGAGGCCAATATGGTAGGCGTTGCCTGCGGTATGGCGGCGGCGGGGAAGATTCCTTTCGCCCACTCCTTTGCGCCGTTTATTTCAAGACGGGCTAATGACCAGATTTTTATATCCGGCTGCTATTCCGGGGCAAATGTAAAGCTTATAGGTTCCGATCCGGGGATTATGGCGGCGTATAACGGAGGAACGCATATGCCCTTTGAGGATATTGCCGCGCTGAGGGCTTTTCCGGGACTTACGATTATAGAGCCAACAGATGAGGTCATGCTGGAGAGTCTGCTGCGTCTGCTGGTGAAGGAAAAGGGAATGTACTATATCCGGTGTGCAAGAAAGGCAGTGGTCAGGATTTATGAGGATGGGCAGGACTTTACCATTGGAAAAGGGATTATAGTACGTGAAGGAAGCGACGTAAGCATTATTGCCAGCGGAATCATGACAGTGGAGGCGCTGATGGCGGCAGACAGACTTGAAGAGGAAGGCATTTCAGCAAGAGTAGTGGATATGTTTACGATTAAGCCGCTTGATGAGGAGCTTGTGCTGCGCTGCGCGGAGGAAACAGGAGCAATTGTTACGGCAGAGAACCACAGCATATACAATGGACTTGGAAGCGCCGTATGCGAGGCAGTTTGTGAGAATGCTCCGGTTCCGGTTGAAAGGGTCGGGGTTCATGACAGCTTTGGCGAGGTAGGAGATATGGAATATTTGAAGAAGAAATTCCACCTGACCGCAGAGGATATTGCAATCAAGGCAAAGGCGGCGGTAGCGAGAAAGAGGGGAAAGTATGAAAAGGATTAAAGCAAAATTAACGGGACCCAAGCATTTTGAACTGTTCGAGGAGGAACTTCCCGGACTGAAGGATAACGAGGTGCTTCTGAAAATGGTGAGCGTGGGGCTGTGCCATTCGGATATCCCGGCGTATTTCGGTACAAGCGCCATGGGAAG
The DNA here is from genome assembly GCA_949742505.1 of uncultured Lachnospiraceae bacterium. Lineage (GTDB taxonomy): Bacteria > Bacillota > Clostridia > Lachnospirales > Lachnospiraceae > Claveliimonas. Next base: position 7,260 of record CATJPU010000248.1, read on the forward strand.
GCATCCTCTTGGATTTGAAGCGATGGTAAAGGAAATACAGTATCCGATGGGGCTGGGTCATGAACCTGTGGCTGTGGTACAGGAAGTCGGCAGGAACGTGTCCCGATTCGCGCCGGGAGACCGGGTGACAGGCGTATCCTCTGAGTGCTTTGCCAGTCATCTGATACTGAATGAAGAGAAACGCCTGATGAAAGTGCCGGATATGGAGAAACCGCTGGAGGCCTGTCTGGGAGAGCCGATGATGTGCGTTGCGAATATCGTTCAGGCGGCAAGACCGGCCTTTGGCGACCATGTGGCGGTAATTGGCTGCGGATTTATGGGATTGTTAACGGTGGCTGGCCTGAAGAATCAGAGCCTTGGAAGCCTGACAGCCGTTGATTTTGATGAAGAACGCTTAAGTCTGGCGAAGAAGTACGGCGCAACGACAAGAATCTGCCCTGCAAAAGAGGACTTACAGGGCCGGATGATGGAAATCACAGGAGGGAAAGGATTTGACGTAGTAATTGAAATTACCGGAAGCTTAAAAGGGCTGGCGTCTGCTCTGAAAATTATAAAGATTGCGGGCCGCGGGAAGCTTTTGGCGCCGTCTATGTATACAAAGAATGAAGTCTTTACGGAGGAAATGGCATATAATATGATGTACCGGTCTCCGGTTATCCATGTAGTACATCCGTGGTACTGTGAAGATTATATGGATACATTAAAGAAAGCGGTGGAAGGATATGCTCGCGGAGTCTTTCCGACAGACGAACTGATTAGCCACCGGATTCCTGTGACGGAGATTAATGAAGCGTTCCGAATCCTATCTGAGAATCCGAAGGGGTATATTAAGGGAATTATAACATTTGATTAGCAGCCGTAAATTCTGGCAGGTTCTTTTAGTTTTCCGGGCGCTATAAGAAAAGCATGATAGAATGATAGAAGAAACGGTGTTTGATAAAAATGCCGGTTAACTGACTGTTGAGAGGAAAGGACAGATAATTATGAACCGGAAAGAGAGAATATTTCAATGTGTTTGTCAGTTGGTAGAGAAGCAGGAGACAAAAACAGGAGTGGATTCCGTTACGATTTCTCAGAAACTGGGACTGGACCGGAGCAATGTGAGCCGGGATTTGAATGAACTGGTAAGAGAGGGGCGTATTGCAAAGACAGGCGGAAGGCCGGTGTGCTTTATAGAGGCGTCCCTGTATGAGAGGCAGAAGGAAGCCGAGCGGCAGTTAAGGGAGCGGGAGGCGGCGGAAAGGTTTGATTTTGACTTTATGATTGGACAGCAGGGTTCGCTGAAATCCCAGATTGAACAGGGCAAATCAGCGATGCTTTATCCCCCGAGAGGACTGCATACTTTGCTTTCCGGCCCTACGGGAACCGGTAAGACCACCTTTGCGGAGAAGTTGTATGAATATGCCGTCAAAGTGGGGGCAATTGAGAAGAAGCAGGGGTTTATGGTATTTAACTGTGCGGAATATTCCCAGAATCCCCAGCTGATTCTGTCCCAATTGTTTGGGTGTCAGAAGGGAGCCTATACAGGAGCGGAGCGGGACAAGCCGGGGCTGGTGGAAATGGCGGACGGAGGAATCCTGTTTCTGGATGAGATTCACAGGCTTCCGCCAGAAGGACAGGAGATGCTATTTCTACTAATGGATAAGGGCGTTTACCGTCGGCTTGGCGAGACGGATAAATTCAGGAAGGCCAGCGTTCTGATTATCGGAGCTACTACGGAGAATATTAATACCGCTTTGCTGAAGACATTTTTAAGGCGGATGCCAGTGGTAATCCATCTTCCGTCGCTTAGCGAGCGGCCGATTGTGGAGCGGCTTCAGCTGATTGAGACATTCTTTTCCGCGGAACAGAAAAAAATCGGCGTTCCGATTCGGGTATATAAGGAAGTGATTATTGCGCTGCTTTTGTACCGGTGTTCCGGTAATATCGGGCAGCTTCAGGCGGATGTGCAGCTGCTCTGCGCACAGGCATTTTTAAGATATAAAGTGGAATCATTGGAATATGTGACGATTGAACTGGCGTCCCTTCCGGAATTTATCCAGAATGGACGGCTGGAGCACAGGAATCAGAAGAATGATTTAATCGAATTTTTGAGATATTCGGATGATTACCATGTTTTTGAAGGAACAGTGGAAGGGGAGAATACGGGAGAATCTCTCTACGATATTATTTCCAGAAAATATCAGGTATTTAAGAGTCAGGGAAGAAGCGAAGGGCAGATTACGGGGATTCTGCAGGAGGACTTGAATCAGTACATGGCCCGGCTTATGGAGAAGTACCACGTGACAGCTCAGGAAGACGGAACGAAAAAACTCTTAAAGATTATTGACGCAAAGATTTATTATGCGGTGGAGGAGGTGCTTCAGTTCGCGGAGGTAAGGCTGAACCGCAAGTTGTCGGAACAGGCGCGGATTGGCATGATGATGCATGTAAACGCTATGGCCGAGCGGCTGGCAAAAGGAATTTCGCCAAAAGGAGAAGGGATTCAGGATATTGCGCTGAACCATCCCAGAGAATTTAGGGTCGCAAAAATTATCCTGCGGTTATTGGAAGAAGAGTTAGGCATTCAGATTCCGAAACAGGAGTTGGGGTATCTGACCATGTTCCTGTGCGTGATGGATGAGGATACGAGACGGCATGTTGGAGTATTGGTTCTGGCCCATGGAAATTCTACGGCCGCCAGCATGGCGGAGGTGGCCAATCAGCTTATGGATACGCAGCACTGCAAAGCGCTGGATATGCCGCTGGATGTGTCAGTGGAGACGACTATAGAGCGGGCGCTGGAAATAGTCCGGGAAACAGACGAAGGGGAAGGAGTCATCGTACTTGCCGATATGGGCTCTCTGACAATGGTGGGCGATATTGCAGCGCAGAAAACTTCGGTAAAGATAAAGACGGTGCCGATGGTATCAACAGCAATCGTGCTGGAGGCAGTGCGCAAATCCCTGATGAAAGGCGTTGATTTAAACGAGGTGTATGAGTCCCTGTTAGAGACCGGGCGGATGCTTCTTAGCCAGAATCTGGAGCATAACCAGATTAGACGGTCAGAATACCGGATTATTGCTACCTGCTTTACCGGTCAGGGTACGGCGGTAAAAATCAGAGATATTCTGTATGAATTGCTGCCGGAAGCCTTAGCTGAAAAGATGCAGGTTACGTGTATGGATTTTAAAGAGGCGTCGGATGTGAAGAGCGGAAAGAAGGAGTTAAAGCGCAGGAAGATAGACGCGGTAGTAGGTACGGTGGATCTGCAGCTTGACAATGTGCCGTTTATTTCTGTGGACGAGCTGATTATCGGTTCCGGCATCCGGCGGCTGGAGAGTCTGCTTTCCGGAGGAAGTACCGGAGGTGCTATCGGAGACGCGGGAAGGGAGAATGTCAACGCGGGCGTTCTTACGGAAACCCTCAGAGGGATGCTGGCGTTCTTAAGTCCGGACAAGATGGTTCCTCTTCTTGTCCGCTCCTTTGAGGAACTTATGGATGGAAAGGAATGGAAGAACAGCAAAGAGCTTCAGGTACGGTACGTAGTTCATACAGCCTGCATGCTGGAACGAATCCTTCAGGGAGAGGTGCTGCCCCATAAGCAGGCAGAAAGCATGAAGGAACAGTTCCCGGAGGTATTTGAACGGCTGAAGAGGGCGTTGTTTGAAACGGAGCAGACGCTGCATGCGGCAGTGCCGGATTCAGAGCTTGCCTATCTGGCGGAGATGCTGGAGGAGTGCAGATAACACGTAATAGTGAAGCCATAGGCTGAACTGCTGCGATAACACACAAAGCTGGCACGACTTTTGCTTATGAGATAAGTAAGAGAATTAGATAGAAGGCGGGGTGAGAAAAATGGTAGGGATTCTGGTTGTCACGCATGGAAATTTCAGCGAGGCGATTATCGGAAGCATGGAGCTGGTCTTCGGACATCAGGAAAAGCTGGAGGCGCTGACCTTAAACTATGGGGACGACATCAAAGAGCTTCTGGCAAAGATTAGGGAAAGAGCCAGAGAGTTAGACGATGGAGACGGAGTGATGGTTCTGGTAGATCTTTTGGGCGGCAGTCCATGTAATGTGACTGCATCCTGTTTGAAGGAAGAGCATATTCAGTGTGTTACGGGACTGAACCTTCCGATGCTGATTACCGTTCTGGAAGAACGGGAACGGGTCGCGCTGGGAGAGCTTCCGAAAGTAGCCATGGAAAGCGGCAAAAGCGGTATTGTAGATTTAAAGCAGCTAATCGGGTAAGCAGGTTTGAATTTCGCGGAAGCGGAGTAGGGACCAAAGGTAGTTTCAGGCACGCTCTAGGGAAAGGAGGACGCAGATGCCAAAATATATTCGTATTGATGAACGGCTGATACATGGACAGATTCTTCAGAAATGGCTGGAGTATACCTGCTGTAATATCATTTATGTGATTGACGACGAAGTAGCAGAGGACCCGATTACGCAGAGCGTATTAGCGATGACGGTTCCGGCGAAGGTCCAGGTTGAATTTTTAGATGAACGGTCAGGAGCGAAACGGATTCGGGAGACAAAGGATACAGTAATGATTCTTCTGAAATCGCTGGAAACGCTGCAGCGGCTGTTTGAGCTGGGAGTGAGGACGGAACGCGTAAATGTATGCAGGCTTCCCTATGCTCCGGGAAAAAAGATGATCTGTCAGAATCTTTTTATTTCGGATAGAGAGGAAGAGATTTTAAGGCGGATAATTCGGGAGGGAATTGATATCTGCATACAGACAGTGCCGGATAACGACGAGATTCATATGAAGGATTTGCTGCCTGAAAGAGCGGAAGGGAGACGGGAAGCGTGGAGAGAAGAACAAAGCTGATACTGCTGACCCATGGAAACTGGGGAGAAGAATTATTGGAAGCGGCGGAGATGATTGTAGGAAAGATTCATTCCTGTGAGGCGCTTGGGCTGATGCCGGAGCATGCGGCGGCAGATTACAGGGCGCGTCTTGATAAGGCGATGGAAGGGGAAGAAGAGATTCTTCTGCTGGCAGATATTAAGGGAGGAACCCCGTCGAACATAGCGGCGGTCTATGCGAGAAGAGAAGAACAGATTCAGGCTGTATGCGGACTGAGCCTGGAAATGCTTCTGGCTGCAGACCGTTTGCGGATGGAATATTCCGGCCGGGAGCTTGTAGGGAAGATTTTAGAGGAAGTAGAAGAGAAACTGACGGATTTGAAAAAATAGGGTAACAGTGAGGACGCAGGCCGAACTGTTATAGAATAGGAGGATATGTATGGCAAAATTATCGTTAATCCGGTTAGACAGCCGGCTGATTCATGGGCAGGTGATTACCAAATGGGTGAAGATTGCCAAAGCAAACCGGATTGTGATTATAGACGACGAGCTGGCAAAGGATGATTTTATGACGATGATTTACGCCGCGGCAGCGCCGAAAAATGTGGCGGTAGAAATCATTTCAGCGGAAACGGCGGCGGAACGGTGGAAGGAAGACGAGCTGGGGAAAGGAACAGTTATGCTGCTGTTCAAGGATGTGGAGACCTGCGTGCGGCTGGAAGGAATGGGAGTTCCCATTCAGAGTCTTCAGATAGGAGGGCTTCCCAGCGCTCCGGGAAGGGTGACGATTCTTCGGGCGGTGTCCATGAATCAGGAGGATATGGACAGGCTGAAGGCTCTTCATGGGAAGGGAACAGAAATCTATATCCATATTATACCGGAAGAGCCGAGGATAGATTTTGACAGGATTGTGAGAGTATTTGAAGGATAAATGAGAGGAGAATGGTTATGGTATTTGGTTTAGCATTATTAGCGGGACTTTGGTGGTGGATTGGACAGAGCAAGATGGGATATACCTTCCATGCGGTCATCTGCCAGCCGATTGTGATGGCGCTGCCCTTCGGGATTGTTGCGGGAGATATCGGGACGGCAATGCAGATTGGGGCAAGCGTGGAAATGGTTTATCTGGGAATGGTAGCGGCGGGAGCCAATATCCCGGCGGATGAGTGTCTGGCGGGCTGTATATCCATACCGATTGCTCTGACGACCGGGATGGACCCGGCAACAGCAGTTACGCTGGCAGTGCCTTTCGGACTTCTGGGAGTATTTCAGGATCAGATCAGAAGGACGCTGCAGGCGGCATTTGCACATAAGGCTGACCAGTATGCGGCGGAAGGAAATACAAAGGGGATTGATCGCTGTGCAACAGTTTATCCGCTGGCGTTAGGGTTTGTACTCCGGTTTCCTATTGTATTTGCAGCGATTTACCTTGGCTCGGATGTGGTTCAGAAGATTCTGGACGTCATTCCAGAGTGGCTGACCCATGGTCTGGCTGTGACGGGAGCGACTCTTCCGGCGTTAGGATTTGCAATTACGATATTTATCATTGGGAAAAATATATATCTGCCCTTCTTTATTCTGGGATTTTTTGCAGTGCAGTATCTTGGAATCAGCACGATGGCGGCAGCGATTTTTGGAACATGTATGGCACTGCTGATTACATTTTTGCGGAGAGAAAATGCATCTGCATAGAGGAAAAAAGGAGGATAAGAGTATGGGATTGACCGTAGAGCAGGAAGTAGTAGAACAGACGCCGGAAATGGGCAAAACATTGACGAAAAGAGATATTAACCGCTCCTTTTACCGCTGGTATCTGGATGCGGAGGTTCCAAACTGTTATGAGAGGCAGCAGGGAGTCTCCTTCTGCTACAGCATGATTCCTTGTCTGAAGAAGCTGTATCCTGAGAAGGAGGACCTAAGCAGAGCGCTGACAAGGCATTTGAATTTCTTTAATTCCCAGGGCACATGGAGTACGCCGATTCATGGCATTACCCTTTCTATGGAAGAGGAAATGGCCAATGAGGGCGCGATATCAGACGCGGCAGTTACGGGAATCAAGACAGGGCTTATGGGTCCGCTTGCAGGAATCGGCGATACGATAGACTGGGGAACTTTAAAGACGATTATTTATGGAATTGCCGTTACCTTTGGAGCTGCGGGGAATGTACTGGGAGCGATTATTCCGTTCGCATTTATGCTGATTACATTTTTTATTGGAAAGAATTTGTGGGGACTGGGCTATAAGATTGGAAAAGAATCGGTAAAGTCCATTCTGGAAGCGGGCTGGATTAAAGAGCTTATATCGGCTACCAGTATCTTAGGATTGTTCATGATGGGAGCCTTAAGCGCTTCTTATGTCACGCTTTCCACAGCACTGCAGTTTCAAGTAGCCGGAACAGAAATTGTGCTGCAGGATATCCTGAACAGCATTGCTCCGGGACTGCTTCCGTTAGCGGCAGTATTTGGAATTTACTATATATTGAAGAATAAGACGCAGAAGTACGGACGGATTTCGCTGGGAATTGTAATTGTCTGTATTCTGGGAGCGTTAATAGGAATTTTTTAGGAGGAAGGCAGCGAATGATTGTTTCTATGGCGGAAATATTAAAGGATGCAAAGAAAGGACATTACGGGGTTGCGGCGCCGAATGTATTTGACAGTATTACGGTAAAAGCATGTTTTGAGACGGCGGACAGGTTGAAGGCGCCGGTAATCTTAGACTGTGCGGGTCTGCCTTTCCTGGAGGAAACGGCGTGTCTTGCCAGATTTTATGAGAGAAAGTACCCGGGGGTGAGGGCTGCGCTGAATCTGGACCACGGCAGCTCCTATGAGGAAATTGTAAGCGCGATTCGGTTTGGATTCAGTTCAGTCATGATTGACCGTTCTACCTGCCCTTATGAAGAAAATGTGCGGGAGGTAAGAGAAATAGTCAAAATCGCCCATGCGCTGGGCGTTTCTGTAGAAGCAGAGCTGGGTCATGTGGGACAGGGCTTTGAATATGACGAGACCAGGGATGCGGGACTGACCGTTCCGGCGGAAGCGGTCCGCTATGTGGAGGAAACAGGCGTAGACTGCCTGGCGGTGGCAGTGGGAACCTCTCATGGAGCATACAAGGGAACGCCCCATCTAGAATTTGAGCTGCTAAAGGAACTTAGCAGAAAAATAGAAGCGCCGCTGGTGCTTCACGGCGGTTCGGGAACCGGAGATGCGAACTTAAAAAAGGCGGTTGCGTGTGGGATTCAGAAGGTGAATCTGTTTACAGATCTGAGCAACGCGGGATTAAAGGCCCTGTTAGATTATGTGGGAATTGACTGGGACAGCAGGAAACAGGACGGCGCTAAAGGAGAGTTTGCGAATATGAAAGCAAACCTATGTGACGCCGGACTTGAGGCGCGCAAAGGCTATGGAGCATTGCTGTCCCATTACATAACACTGTTTGGCGGAGCGGGACGAGGGTAGAAAGGAGCAGGATTACATGAGGAATTTTAGATTTGCCTGTCCTACGGAATTTTTGTTTGGAAAGGATACTGAGCAGAATGTGGGGGCAGAGGTGAAAAAATATGGAAAGAAAGTGCTGGTGCATTACGGCGGAGGGCATATCAGGAAAAACGGGCTCTACGACCGGGTAATGGAGTCTCTTAAGGAGGCCGGGCTTGAGATTACGGAACTGGGCGGAGTGAAGGCGAATCCGGATATCGGGCTGGTGAGAGAAGGAATCGAACTATGCAAAAAGGAAGAGGTGGAGGTAATTCTTGCCGTAGGCGGCGGCAGCGTCATCGACTCTGCAAAGGCGATTGGCATCGGGGTTTACTATGAAGGCGATGTGTGGGACTTTTTTCTAAAAAAGGTTCCGGTAGAGAAAATGATGCCTTTGGGAGTGGTCCTGACCATTCCGGCTACGGGAAGCGAGGCGAGCAATACAACGGTAGTGACCAACTCAGAAAACGGATGTTTGAAGCGGGCGTTGTCCCATAGCTGCCTGCGGCCGGATTTTGCAGTGATGAATCCGGAGCTGACCTATTCGCTGCCTGCTTACCAGACTGCGGCAGGGGGAGTGGATATTATGTCCCATGTACTGGAGCGGTATTTTACCAGAGAGCCGGACTGTGAGCTGACGGACCGGCTGTGCGAGGCGGTTTTGCGTACGATGATTAAGCAGCTTCCGGTGGTATTGGAGGAGCCGGAGAATTACGGAGCCAGGGCAGAGGTTATGTGGGCGGGGACCATCGCTCACAACGGAATTTTAGGAACGGGACGGTCGGAGGACTGGGGAAGTCATATGCTGGGACATGAGCTGAGCGCTTTTTATGATATGACCCATGGAGCGACTCTGGCAATTATGATCCCCTGCTGGATGGAATACGTTTATCAGACAGATATAGCCCGGTTTGTAAAATACGCTGTGGATGTATGGGGTGTGGAAAATGATGTGTTCCGTCCGGAGAAAACGGCATTGGAAGGAATACATAAGACCAGGGAGTTCTTCCGGGCGCTGGGCATGCCGGTATCCTTTGCAGACGCCGGAATCGGCGCGGACAGGATTGAAGAGATGGCGGAGAACTGTACAAGGTTCGGCGCGGTAGGAGGTTTTGTGAAGCTGGAAAAAGAAGACTGCGTTCGCATTTACCAGACAGCGGTTTCGTAGCGGGCTGCGTTTAAAAATTCTACCTGTGCGGATGGGAACTGCCTGCCGGAAACAGGGCGTTTTATCAGGCGAGGCTGGGCAACACTCCGGCGAACTAACTGCTAACTTCGGCTAGAATGCGCAGGAATGCCTGCGCATCCAAGTCTATGTAAGCAGTGGATTTCGCCTCCGTTAAAAGCGCCCTCTTATGCCTCGCCTGATAAAGCGCCCTGTTTCCGGCAGGCAGTTCCCATCCGCACAGGTAGAAAAAATAAGAAAAAAATGGAAAGAAGGAATGAAAGATGAAACAGAAAACAATGAGATTTTCCGTACTGACAGAGAAAGGACACGCCGAAGTGAGGGAGAGGCCGCTGCCGGAAATCGGTTCGCATCAGGTGCTGGTAAAGCAGCTTGCATGCAATATCTGTACGACGGATTACGGACAGTGGTTAGGCTTAAGAGAGCATCAGGGTTATCCAATGGCCGGCGGACATGAGGGTGCGGGCATAGTCGAAGCGGTGGGCGAGGGAGTGAAGGATTATAAACCCGGAGATTATGTGGCGATGGCATATGACGGCTGCGGCGAATGCCTTGCCTGCCGTCAGGGCGATGTGCTGCACTGTAAGGATGCGGCGTCTCTGAAGTCAAAGACGGAGGATGGATATCTTGGCGCCTTTGGCTTTGCAGACTATTATGTGAGGAATACCCGGAGCCTGATTCAGATGAATCCGGCGTTAAATCCGAGCTGTATGGCCTTTCTTGAACCGCTGGCGACTGTTGTGAAAGGATTAAAAAAGCTGCGGGTACAGCCCTTGGAAACGGTGGCGGTGATTGGAGCGGGTACGATGGGACTGGTTAACGCTCAGGCAGCCAGGGCGCTGGGCGCCAGAGTTATCGTCTCAGAAATTATGGAGAAAAAGATTGATACGGCGCGCGGAATGAATCTGGAGGTCATTGACGCTGGAAAAGAAGATCCCGTTCAGGCTGTTAAGAAGCTGACCGGCGGAACCGGCGCGGATGCAGTAATCATAGCTGTAGGGGCGGATATCGCGAATAAACAGGCGTTAGAAATGGTGAAGGAGACGGATGGGAGAATCCTGTTCTTTGCAGCGGGGTATCCTGCGCCCCGGCTGGAGATTGATTCCAATCTTATCCATTATCGGAGGCTGGAGCTGATTGGGACTTATGCAGCGGATACGATTGATTTCTTTACGGCAGGGAACATGCTGAATACGGGTGCGGTTGATGTATCGGGGATTGTGGAACCAGTGAAATATAAGTTGGGGGATATCCAGAAAGCTTTTCAGGCGGCGGCAACGCCGGGAATGTACCGGGTCAGCGTGCTGCTGAATGAATAGATAAAAGATTTGCTCAATATCGGTCTTTGGTAGAAAATATTACAAAGTAGTGTTATCATAAGCTAAGAAGGATAGAAAGATATGATAAGGAGTGAATCTGATGAAACGTGTAATCATACCGCTTGCAGCAATATTCGTTCTTTCAGCCTGTTACTCTGTTTGCTGTGCGGCGGTGGACGTGGAGCGCATATTACCGCATACTTCAGTAAATGGAATTGATATAGGCGGGATGGAAGCGAAAGAAGCGGCGAGTTTCTTAGAGCGCGAGACGGATTCGCGCCGGAGTACGGCGGTAATTCCTGTTTGTTTTGGAGAGAAAGAGTATCCGGTTGCCGTGGGGAATGCTGCAGAGTGGGACTATGAGCCGATTGTAGAAGACATCCAGAAGCAGTCTGAGAGAGCATTCTTTGCCAGAGGTTATTTCCTGATAAAGTCTTTTCTGACGGAGAATGACAAAGAAGTTTTGCCGGCGCACATCAGCGAAGATGTACTTGAAGAAGCGATAAAAGCCAGCGGTCTGTCTGGCGAAAGGATAACAAGACAAACTGTTTATCAGACGGAAAAAGATAGTCTGGTCTTTACAATCGGGACGGCGGGCGAAGAAGCAGACTGTGTTAAACTCAAAGAGAAGCTGAAATCGGCAATTCTGGCAGATGATTATTCGGTAATAGAATGTCCTGTTACTGCCGGAAATGTAGACGAGGCTGATCTGGATACGATTTATCGGGAGATTTATAAAGAGCCGGAAAATGCTACCTTAGATCCCACAAATCATTATCAGATCAAAGAATCTGTGCCAGGAGTACGATTTGACAAAGAAAATGCCCGCAAAGCATTAGAAACAGCGAAAGAAGGCAGCCAGGTTACCATAGAGCTTATCAAAGAAGAACCTGAGATTACTGCGGCGGATTTAGAAGAGCACTTGTTTGTGGATAAGCTTGCGTCTTACAGTACTCAGGTGAGAGGGACCGCAAACCGGAAAGACAATATCAGGCTTGCAGCGGAAAAATGCAACGGTATGATTCTTCTAAGCGGCGATGTGTTTTCCTATAATAATACCGTTGGAGAACAGACGGCGGAGACGGGCTATAAGCTGGCCAATGCTACGATGGACGGTCAGATTGTTCAGGCTTATGGAGGCGGAATCTGTCAGGTGTCATCGACCATATTTGCGGCGGCTTTGTATGCGAATCTGAGTATCAAAGAGAGATGGGAGCATGAATATGTCTCCAGTTATATTGATGCGGGACTCGACGCGGCAGTAGCCTGGGATATGCTGGATTTTAAGATTGGCAATGATAAAAAATATCCGGTACGGATTGACGTAGCTTATACAGATGATATCCTGACGGTAGATATCTGGGGAACGCGAACGGATAACGCTGCGGTAGAGATTGACACGCAGATCGTAGATGATTCCGACGGAAAGCTCAGTGTGCAGACGAACCGGAGAGTTCTTAATGAGGATGGGGGAAAGACTTTTGTAGAACAGGTAGCGTATAGTACCTATATCCATTAATGACGTCACTGGCTTCTTTTTCGAGCCATAGAAGGTGTACAGCCGTATATTTTTTTAAATGTTTTATTGAATAACTTCTGATTGGTGAATCCATTGGCCTCCATAATTTCGGTTATGGGGGCGTCTGTATTCTGCAGCTCCTGGTAAATATGGGAGATTCGTACTTCATTCACGTACTGCAGGAAAGAGATACCCATATGCTTTTTGAAGAAACGGCAGAAATATTCTTTGTTCAGTCCCAGCAGTGCAGCCGCTTCACAAAGAGACAGAGGTTCTTTAAAATGTTCATTTACAAAGGTGATGAGTTCCTGAAGCCGTTGGTGTGCCTGGGCGTTAGGGGAGGATTGCTCCAGTGCTGACCGGAGAGAAAAATGCCGAAACAGGCGGGCCAGAATCTGCAGGATGATGCCTTCTGATTCCATGAGGGCGGCGGAGGCATTCTCAACATAGAGGCGGGTTAACTGCTCGGTCATCTGGCAGAGATAGATATATTCCTCAAATTGCCGGTCGGTGATTTCATCCGGGAAACAGTGGAACCGGTATAGCTCAATGTCCGGGATATAGCGCAGCAACAGGCGTTTGGAGATATGGATGCACACGAACATAAGCTGGCGACTGTAGGCGGCGGTGCTGTGTACCTGACCGGATTCGATGACCAGGAGCTGACGGTGGCGGAGATGGTAAACTTTTCCGTTAATCGTAACGTCTGCGTCTCCATTCAGGGGGAAGAGAATCTCCATTTCTTCGTGCCAGTGAAGGGGGTGGTAGCCTCCGGGAATGGTGTTGTATGCAAGCTGGATTCCTAACTCGCTAATTTCGTGAAAAATTTCATAGAATGCCTCTGTCATGATGATATTCCTTTCTGCTCTGCAGTATGATTTTCTTTGGAAAAGTATAGAGGATGAATGATGAAAAGTCAATATCGACTTATAATTAGTCAAGATATGCTCTATATTTTCAGTTTGCAGAGTAGTATGATACTACTAGAACGTGTTCCTACATTTGGAGGGCGCGCTTTGACTAGAAAACATGAAAATAAAAAGGAGAATAGTTATGAAAAGAATGAAAGATGCAATTGCAAATTATATGGAGAAATACGGCGCAGAGATCGCGGCGGGATATTTGATGATGAGCGGACACTTGAATGCAGAGGTGCTTCGCAGCCTGCGTAAAAGAGCATAGGCGGCATCGTATGAAAACGTACAGATTACAAAAGAATCATGTTAAGAAAAGGATAACCTGTGGAATCAGCCATAAGTTGTCCTTTTTTGATGCGAAAGATTTTTTGTGACAAGAGTTTATGCATATGATATGATGATTTGGGAATAGCAGTTGAGAGAAGAACTTACTCACATTTAATATCAATAAAGAGAAATTGTGTGAGATTGATGATTTCACTGTGAGAGATAGAAGAGCTAATAAAATAATTGTGGAATACGGAGGAAAAAATGAGTTGTTTTAATTTTACCAGGTACCATTCATACAACGATATTATGGATTATCCGAATATGAAAGAATATTTGAAGGTGTTTTTTTCAGAGAATAATCTGGAGCTATTTCCGGCAGAGCTTCGCCATTTGCCATTAGCCTTGGCGGAACAGACGGCAGCCAGTCCCTGGGAAGGAACATTTGCGGAGGTGACAAATCAGCTTCTGGACGCGGTGCAGACAGTTCTGGATATTACAGACAGTCGTAGAAGAAGATGTATCTCTTTATGGGATGAGGAGATGGACTGGACGCCTGAGCAGGAGAAGAAAGGCGGAAAAGCCTCTGTATTTCTTCTGACGCCGGAATATAGGAAAGAGGAAAGATTAATGTGTGGGAAAGGAGCAGATGACGGAAGCAGAGAAGCCCGCCCAGCAGTCATCATCTGTCCGGGAGGCGGTTATGAGAGAGTGTGTTTCAGCGGAGAGGGAAATCCTGTGATGAATTATATGGAAGCAAAGGGGTATGCAGCTTTTGTACTGAAGTATCGGACGGCGCCGGAGCGGTATCCTGCGCCTCAGGAGGATCTGGCAATGGCGATGAATTATGTGCGGGAGCATGCCGGGGAATATGGGGCGGATCCGCATAATGTGATGCTGATAGGATTTTCCGCAGGAGGGCATCTGTGCGCTTCCCTGCCTTGTCTTTGCAGGGAAATCGCAAAGAAGGTAAGGATGGAGAATGGGAGGGAAGTATTACCGGAGAAAATCCGGCCAGACAAGCTCTGCCTGGGGTATCCGGTAATTACCTTTGGCAGAGAATGCCATGAGGGCAGCTTTCAAGCGCTGACAGGAGGAGAGGAGTCTATGCGGGAAGTTCTCTCAATAGAAAAGCGAATTACATCGGACTATCCGGCCGCCTTCTTATGGGCCTGTGAGGATGATACCTGCGTGCCGGTTTCTAATACAGTGCGGATGGGAGCCGCGCTGAAAGAGGCGGGAGTCCGGTATGAGATTCGTACATATCCGTCCGGCGGCCATGGGTGTAATCTGGCCTTCGGGAATTCTGCGCGTTTATGGACGGAGGAGCTGATTCGGTTTATGAAATAATCGGAGGGCATTGAAAAAAGTTTTCTTTGCTGCGTATAACTGTGGACTGACGCACAATAAATGCATCAGTCCATTTTTTG